>CAYMLW010000405.1:0-4025 GCA_964391035.1 uncultured Gemmatimonadaceae bacterium | reverse complement strand
CGGAATGGGCGAGCTCGTGGGCGAGCAGCGACAGGAAGAAGAGGAGCGTGATGGCGGCGGCCATGAGCAGTCGCAGCCCGCCGGCGAGGTCGGGGAAGTCCGCGGGGAGCGCGCCGGAGGCCAGGGTCCACAGGACGAGCCCGGCGATGATGAGCCAGGACCCGTGGATGTGGATCTCGATGCCGAAGATGCTGCCGAGTCTGAACCCTGTCATGCGTCGTCCGTGATGCAAGCCCGCGGCCACTCCCGGGCCTCATACACCGAAGCGCCGAAATCGCGCCGCCCGCCGTGCACCCTTGGGCCAACCGACGGAGCCCCCGGACCCATTGGCGGGCCCGGGGGCTCGGTGCCGTCGCTCCGGGACCGGACCCGGAGCGCGCCTCGATCAACGGCTCCGGATCCGGATGCTCCCCGAGCCCGTATCGATGTGGATACGGCCGCGGCCATCGCCGATCTCGCCACGCAGCTCATCCCGGGACCGTCGGGTCACCATTACGGGGAAGTCGACCTCGATCCCACCGCTCCCCGTCTCGATCTCGAGGGCAGCGCCCAGGTCCTCGGGCAGGACGAGCGTCACCGAGCCCGAGCCGGTGTCGATCTCGACATCATCGACGTCCGTTCCCAGCTCGGCCCGGACGGACCCGCTGCCTGTGTCCAGCCGGACGTCCCGGGCGGCCGACCGGAGCAGGGTGATCCCGCCGGAGCCGGTGTCGATCTCGATGGCCCGGGCCACGAGCCCGTCGGTCTCCACCCCGCCCGAGCCGGTATCGATTCCGATCTCGTCCGCCCGCACGTCCGACGCCCGGACGCCCCCCGAGCCGGTGTCGATGTCCAGGTCACCCTCCATTCCCACGACCTCGACGCCGCCGGAACCCGTATCGATGTTCAGGTATCCGGCCATACTCCGGGCCTCCACGCCACCCGAGTGTGTGTCCAGCACGACACGGCCGTTCACGTTCTCCGCGGTGATCCGTCCGACGGCGAGGTAGATCCGGATCTCCTGGCCCTCGGGTACGCCCACCCGGAGGTCGGCATGGGCGTCCATGCCGCGGCCCCGACTCGAGATCCGGACGTTGTCGCCCCGGCTCAGCCAGCCACCACGATCCCCGCCCCAGGTGCCGTCCGAGCGGACCCGGAGACTGGTGCTGCCGCCCCACCAGCCGGTGTCGTACGAGACCCGGTCGGTCGGGTAGATCACGCGCAGCGTCTGACGCCCGTCGATCTCGCCGATCTCGACGTCCAGCTCGCCGGCGTCGTCGCCCCCTCGCATCACTTCCACGGTGACCTCGCCGCCCCGGATGCCCGTGACGGTGACCTCGCCGGCCAGATTGTAGATGGCCACGTCGTCGCCCGCCACGGAGTAGCGCTCCTGGGCCGTGGCCGGCTGGACCAGGGCCAGCGCCAGCGCCACGGCCAGCGGGCCATGCAGCATCGCCCTCTTCATGCTCGGTTCTCCTTCGGTCTGTCGCGATTCACACCATGCTTCCGGATTGTTGGACAGCCCGACGTCCCGGAAGGTTGGAACCGGTTCGGCGACGCCGCGCCCCGGCTTCTCACTACGACAGGCGACCGCTTGGCGATTCAGCGACGTCGGGCTCCCCCATACCGCCGCGGGGGCGGACGTGACAGATTGTCCGCTGCAGCCGCCGGTGGACGCGGCCGCCGCGACTCGACTCCGTCCGACACACCCATGGAAAACCTGCGACTCGCAATCGGGTCCCTGGCCGTCCTCTCGCTGATGCTCGCGACGGCCCAGGTCTACCTGATCCTGAACAAGCTGTGGATCCGCAAGCACGAGCCGGCCGTGGCCGGGAGCGTCTCCATCATGGGCGAGACCCTCGGACTCGTGCCCCTCGCGATCCTCTCCCTCCACTACGGCATCGAGGGCTCCTTGGTGGGCGTGTTCGACTCCGTCCTCTGGATCGTGGCCGGGGGTGTCACCATCCTGATCGGAACCGGCCGGTGGGTGGAGGGCAACCGACGACGGGGCCTGTGGACGCTGATCCGGGAGGCGATCCGGATCGAGCGCGACGAGGTCGGCGACCTCGCCAGTAGCTTCTTCCGCCCCTCCGGCGCCCGGCAGGTCCTCGATATCCTAGGCCAGGTCGCGCTCCTGGACAGCGACCTGGACGAACGGGAGCGCGCCTTCGTCGAGAAGTTCGCCGATTCCTGGGGCGTCGACTTCGACTGGGCCTCGGTCGAGGGCGGCGACCGGGACATCGACTTCGTCCGACTCCGCCGCGCAGTCGAGGCGTACCTCGCCACATCGCCGCCTCCCGGACAGGTCAGCCAGCTGGCGGACGCCGTCACCGCGCTGGTCCGGATCGACCGCCAGACCACGTCGGAGGAGGAGCTGATGCTCGAGGAGCTGGCGGGCATGTTCGGCGCCTACACCGGCCACGCCGACCACTCGAGCTACCTCGTCGCGGTCGTGCCCCAGGACCCCGAGCAGGACGAGGCGCTGACCACACTCCTCCCGGGCCGGCCGAAGCACAGAGTGCAGGGCGGGCTCGCGTACAGCCTCGGGCCGTTCTTCTCCGGCCGCTATGCCGACATCGTCGCCGAGCAGTACAGACGACTCGACTTCTTCACCACCGTCGTCGACGCCGACGCCGCCGTCATCGCGGAGATCCAGGACACCCCCGAACCGAATATCCAATGACTCACACAGGTGCCCGGCCCCGCTCCGACTACGAGACCTCCTGCCGCCAGCGTAGACGGCACGGCCACCGGCCAGGCGGCCTCCGCCCGGCGACCGCTGCGCTCCTCGCACTAGCCGCGCTCGCCCTCGGACCGGACGCCGCCGCCGCCCAGTTCGGTGCCGTCGAGGCCCTGGCCCGCCGGGTCTCCGACCTCAGCTTCTTCTTCAGCTCCGGCGGGCTCGCCTCGGGCGGCGCCCAGCTCGACGCCGACCCCTTCGGCATGACGTCCTTCGGCGTGGAGATGCTCCTCGAGGTGGCCCGCGTGCCCTCCCGCGAGGGCCGGGAACGGGTAGCCGCCGCCGGGACATCGACCCGCCATGTGCTCCAGCGGATCGAGGTCCACCGCGGCGAGGACGGCGTGGACACCGTCTACCACTACGACGTGCAGCGCGTGTCGCCCGGGTTCCGGGACAGCGAGATCCTCTGGACGCTGGAGGTGGGCATCGGCTACGGCCAGGTCCAGGGGCTGCGCCTGACCGACCCCGCCCTCGACCTGAACACGTCGCTACGGTCGCTCCCGGCCGTCTCCCTCTATCTCAGCTACGAGCCCGTCGGGACGTACCTCGGCGTCCGGACCGGACTGCTCCGGGCCCATTCGCTCCAGATCAACGACAATGCCGGCGGCCAGTACTCGGGGAGCGCCGAAACCTTCATGATGGGAGCGCTCCTGGGATACGCCTTCGCCTTCGACCCCACCTACCTGTTCGTCGAGGCCGGCTACATGGTGCGGGACTTCCCGAGCGTGGAATGGAGCACCCGGACCGGCGAGCTCCTCTCCAGCCTCCCCCGTACCCTCGATGCCAGCGGCTGGATGATCAGCGCCGGGATCCAGTTCCCGGTGCAGTGACGTGCGAAGGGCCCGCAGCCGATGCGATCGGTCCGCGGGCCCTTCGGGTGTTGCGAGCGAGATCGCCTGGGCTAGAAGGTGACCGTCGCCTCGTTCGAGCAGGTCGTGGTGCCGGCCTCACACACCTTGTAGGTGTAGCTGCCGCCGCCGCGGTTGTTGATGTCGTCGGTATAGAACCCGTCGTTGGCCGTGGTGGCGATCATGTTGCCATCACGGTACACGTCGATGTCGGTGGACGTGGCGCCCGACCACTCGAGGTCGGCCTTCTGCAGGCCCCGGTATTTCCAGCCGGTCGCGGTCAGTGAGATCCCATCGCTGGGCTCTGTCACGCTCACATCCTGGGAGCTGGAGTCCGTCGCACCATCGTCGTCGGTGACGGTCAGCGTCACGGTGTAGGTGCCGCCCGACGCGTACGTGTGGCTCACGGTGCTGCCCGTGGCGGTGTTCCCATCGCCGAAGTCCCAGTCGTAGCCCGA
>CAYMLW010000404.1:0-4050 GCA_964391035.1 uncultured Gemmatimonadaceae bacterium | reverse complement strand
GGGACGGCGTGCGCACGCCCATGCAATGGAGCGGCGACCGGAACGCCGGCTTCAGCCGGGCCAATCCCCAGAAGCTGTATCTGCCGGTCATCACCGACCCGGAGTACCACTTCGAGGCGGTGAACGTCGAGACGCAGCAGAACAATCCGAGCTCGCTCCTCTGGTGGATGAAGCGGGTGATCGCGCTGCGGAAGCGGTTCCGGGCCTTCAGCCGGGGGAGCATCGAGTTCCTCCAGCCCTACAACCGGAAGGTCCTGGTCTTCGTCCGGGAGCACGAGGACGAGCACATCCTGGTCGTGGCCAACCTGTCCCGCTTCACCCAGGCCGTGGAGCTGGACCTCTCGGACTACGCCGGCTGGGTCCCCGTCGAGCTGTTCGGGCACACCGAGTTCCCCCCGATCGGCGAGCTCCCCTACTTCCTCACCCTCGGGCCGCACACCTTCTACTGGTTCCAGCTCACGCCCGAGCGGAGCGGCGTGTCCAGCCCCGCGAGGGAGGCCGACTGGCCGGTCCTCGCCCCGGCCGGCGACTGGACCGCCGTCTTCACGGATGACAACGGCTCGGCCCTGGGCGACACCCTGCCCGAATACCTGCGTCTCCGCCGCTGGTTCGGCGGCAAGGCGCGGAGGATCCGGCACGCCCGGCACGTGGACGTGGCCCATGCAGGGGGCGGCGAGCTCGATGCCCACGTGGCGCTGGTCCGGGTCGACTACGTCGACGGCGATCCCGAGACGTACGTCCTGCCGCTGGCCCATGCCACCGACGACCGGGCCCGCCAGATCGAGAAGGATCACCCCCACGCGGTGGTGGCCCGGACGCGACTGGCGGGTGAGGCCGATCGGGGCGTGATCTACGACGCCACGGTCGAGCCCGGCTTCGCCCGGGACCTGCTCACGGTCATGGCGACGCGTCGCAAGCTCGGCGGCGAGCACGGCGCTGTGCGGGGCGGGCTGATCAAGGAGTTCCGGGATCTGCGGTCGTCGCACCCGGAGTCGCTCAAGCCGCAGCTGATGCGGGTCGAGCAGAGCAACACGTCGATCCTGTACGGCTCGGAGCTCTTCTTGAAGCTGTTCCGCAAGCTCGACGAGGGGCCGAACCCGGACGTGGAGATCGCGCACCAACTCACGCGCAAGGGCTTCGAGCACACGCCGGCGGTGGCGGGGGAGCTCCACTACCGTCGCGAGGACGGGACCTCGATCACCCTCGGCGTCGTGAAGCGGTACGTGCCGAACGAGGGTGACGCCTGGCAGTTCACCCTCGACGCCCTGGGCAGCTACTTCGAGCGGGTCGTGACCGAGCGGCCCGAGACGGAGCCGCTGCCACTGGACGCGGCGTCGCTCCTGGAGCGGGTCCGGACGGAGCCGTCGGAGCTGGCCGATGACCTGCTCGGCCCCTACATGGACTCGGCGCGGCTGATCGGGCGGCGGACCGCCGAGATGCACCGGGCACTGGCGTCCAGCATCGACAAGGAGGCGTTTGCGCCGGAGCCCTTCAGCGCCCTCTACCAGCGGTCGCTGTACCAGTCCATGCGCAACCTGAGCGGTCGCATCTTCCAGACGCTGGCCCGTCGCCTCGACGGCCTGGCGGAGCCCATGAAGAGCGGGGCCGAGGAGGTGCTCGAGCGCAGGGACGAGATCATCGACCGGATGCGCGCGCTGGTGGGCGAGAAGATGGAAGCCCAGCGGATCCGGACCCACGGCGACTACCACCTGGGCCAGGTGCTCTACACCGGTCGGGATTTCGTCATCATCGACTTCGAGGGCGAGCCGGCGAGGCCGCTGACGGAGCGTCGCCTGAAGAGGTCGCCGGTCTCGGATGTGGCCGGGATGCTGCGCTCGTTCCACTACGCGGCCTACACCGCGCTGGCCGACGAGGAGGTCCGGGGCATGGCCCGGGCCGCGGACCTCGAGGGGCTGGATCGCTGGGCCAGGTTCTGGGTCGCCTGGACCGGGGCCGCCTTCCTCCGGGCCTACCTCGCGGAAGGCCGGGCCGAGAACGGCTCCGGTCTCGGGTTCCTGCCCGACAACGACGAGCACGTCCGGGTCCTGCTGGGAGCCCACCTCCTCGAGAAGGCCGTCTACGAGCTGGGCTACGAGCTCAACAACCGGCCCGACCGGGTCGGGATCCCGGTCCTGGGCGTCCGACAGCTTCTCGACGACGGCGCGCAGTGAGCACGCCCCGGGGGCTCCACTCCCTCGCGCGGCTCCACGGCATCCAGATTGCCTACTACGACACCGAGGGCCGTCGGGTCGGTGCCTCGGCCGACGGGCTCATGGCCACGCTCCGGGCGCTGGGTGTCGAGCTGGACGACGCCGCG
This sequence comes from uncultured Gemmatimonadaceae bacterium, assembly GCA_964391035.1. Classification (GTDB taxonomy): domain Bacteria; phylum Gemmatimonadota; class Gemmatimonadetes; order Longimicrobiales; family RSA9; genus JAWVYT01. The sequence goes on along the minus strand of CAYMLW010000404.1, from coordinate 1,733 downwards.
GACATCTCCCGCCAGCTCGACCACCGGCGTCGCACGCTCCGGGACCGGGCCCTGGCGCCGGTCGAGGTGGTCTGGATCCCGGCGAACCCTGCCGAGGCCGCGGGACGCTGCCGGCTCCGGACCCCCGCCCGGCTCGTGGACCGTCCCGTCCGGGTCCACGTCCGGCTCGAGGGCGGCGGCGAGCGGGTCGCCGCGCCGGGGCCGGACGGGCTGGAGGTCCGGGCCCGGAACGGCGAAGGGGCCGGCCGGGATGACGCCGGGGACGATGTCGTCGAGCGGGTCGTTCCGCTGCCGCCCGTGCCGGCCGGGTACCACACGCTGGTGGTGGAGGTCGGGACGGGGCGGGAGCGGCGCCGCCACGAGGCGCTGCTGATCGCCGCGCCGGCGCGGGCGCGGGGATGGGACGTCCTGGCGGGCGAACCGGCGGCGGCCAGCCCGGAGGGTGCCGGGGCACCGGGCGCCGCCGGCGTGGAGTCCCGGGCCTGGGGACTCTTCGCCCCGCTCTACGGCCTGTGGGAGCGGGACCGATCCGGCCCGCCGAGCTACGGCACGCTGGCCCGGCTCGCCGACCGGGCCGCGGAGGCTGGGGCGTCGGTGGTGGGCACCCTCCCGCTCCTGGCCGGGTACCTCGATCGGCCGTACGACCCGAGCCCGTACGCGCCGGTGAGCCGGCTGTTCTGGAACGAGGCGTACGTCGGGGGACAAGGGTCAGGCATCAGGAATCAAGCTTCGAGTGGCGTCTTCGATGCCCGGGCGGTCATGACAGCGCGGCGGGAGGCGCTGGAGGCGGAGGCCCGGGCGCTGTGGGCGGGCGACGCGTCGTCGGACAGGGGATCGTCGGGTGAGGCGGCGGCCCCCCGTCGGGGGCTCGGGCTGGACGCGCCACCGGAGCTGCGGGCGTTCCTGGAGCGGAACCCGGGGGCGGAGGACTACGCCCGGTTCAGGGCCGTCACCGAGGCCCGGGGACCGTGGCCGGCGTGGCCGGCCCGGCTCCGGGCCCGGGACGTGCGCCCGGGAGACTACGACCTCGATATCGCCCGGTACCACCTGTACGCCCAGTGGCGGGCGGAGCGGGCGCTGGAGGACGCGGTGGAGCGGGCGGCCGAGCGTGGGGTCGGGCTCTACCTGGACCTCCCGGTGGGGGTGCACCCGGCCGGGTACGACACGTGGCGGGAGCGGGCGCTCTTCGCCCGGCAGGCCACCGCCGGCGCGCCGCCCGACCCGCTGGCCGCCGCCGGCCAGGACTGGGGGTTCCCGCCACTGCACCCGGAACGGAGCCGGCTCGCGGGGCACCGCTACTTCATCGCGGCGATCCGGGCCCACCTCCGTCACGCGTCGGTCCTGCGGATCGACCACGTGATGCAGCTTCATCGGCTGTACTGGATCGCCACCGGCGATGGTCGGGACGGCGTCTACGTGCGCTATCCCGCCGAGGAGCTGTACGCCATACTGTGCCTGGAGTCGCACCGGGCCGGGGCGGTGATCGTGGGCGAGGACCTGGGCACGGTGCCGCGGCGGGTGCGGCGAACGATGCGGAGGCGGGGGGTCCCGGGCATGTACGTGGCGCAGTTCGAGCTGCGAACGGCTGATTCGGGTGTGGGACAGGTGCGGGTGGACTCGACCGCCTCCCGGGCGGGGTCGGATGCATCGACGCTCGAGCCGCGGCCCGCGGGGGTGGGGGTGGTGGCCTCGATCGGGACGCACGATACGCCGACATTCGCCGGGTGGTGGTG
>CAYMLW010000403.1:0-4053 GCA_964391035.1 uncultured Gemmatimonadaceae bacterium | reverse complement strand
CCCGTCGAGACCGACAGGGAAGGCCAGAACGCGCTCCGGGCCATCCCTACACCGGCCCGGGCGCTCGCCGTGGTCGCCCGCGCCGCCTGGAGCGTGGGCTGCGATGACACCGCCGCCTCCAACAGCGAACCGAGCGACCAGCCCGGCTCGAACACCCTGACCTCCGTGGTCAGCTCGACGTCACGGCCCATGTCCGCGCCGATCAGCTCCAGCAGACGCGTCTTCTGGTTCTCGAGACCCGACCGGGCACGGATCAGGCTCACCTCCGCACGGCCTCGCTCCACCTGGGCCTGCTTCACCTCGATCACCGTGACGGCCTCCACCTCGTATCGGGCCTCCGCCAGCGCAAGGTTCGCATCCGCTCGCTCCAGCTCCGCCTCCGCCAGGTCCACCGCATCCCGCGCCAGCAGACCCGCCAGGTACTGGAGCGTCACGTTCGCTTCCAGCGTCTGGCTCGCCGCCTCCAGCTCCGCCGTCACCGACCGCCGCAGCGCCTTCTGACGGCCTACCTCGTAGAAATCGGCGCCGCTCAGACCCAGACCCACGCTCAGCCGGTAGCTCGAGTAATAGTAGTCCGGCGTCTGACTCAGCCCGATATCGCCGGCAGTGAAACTCCCGATCCGCACCTGGCCCCCCTCCTGGAAGCTCAGGCCGCCGCTCGCCGACGCCGTCGGGAGGAAGCTCGCGTACGCCGAGCGCACGCCCCAGTCCGCAACGCTCGCGTCGTTCAGCTGCGCCCGGTACGTAGGGTTGCTTTCCCGCGCCATCGAGACCGCGTCTTCCAGGCTGAGCGACAACGGCTCCTGGGCCGTCGCCGAGCCCGCCGCCACCAGCACGCCGATCATCAGCGCCATCAACTTGTTCATCGCTTGTTTCCGAGCGGTTGGATGCATGCACGTACCCCGGTTCCGCCCCCTGTACGCGGCCGGGCGACGATATGTTTCGTGGCCGGCATCGACGGAGCGGCGCTTCGTTCTAGTGTACGGGTATACTAATACACTAAGGGCCAGCCAGCGTCAACCGCTGGGGGTCGCCGGGACGCCGGCCGGTGACCCGGAAGCCCCGGTCGGCGGCCGAGCTCCCGACCGTTTCAGCGACCGTCCGGAGGGGGCTTACGGCAGGGTGGTGCGCTCGGCGAGGTAGTACTCGTCGGGGATGCGGAGTCGGAGAACCCGGTCCTGGCTGTCGACCCAGACAAAGCGTTCCGGGAGGCCGTTGGGCGCGATGCGCAGGCGGGTAGCCCGGACGTCATTGCCGGCGACGGTGATGGTCTCGGTGCCCTCGTCGAAGACACGCGCGGAGATCTGGCGGCTCTGGCGCGGGATGATGACGGGGACGCGGTCATGATCGCGGGAGGCGAGGAAGTAGTAGTGGTGTGCGACGCCCTCATCGAGGACCACGGCGCCCTCGCTGGCGAGGTACTCGCGCATCTGCTCGCCTGCGGTGGAGACGATGGTGGCACGGAACCGGTTGCCGGCGGCCTGTCCGGTGATGCTTTGCCTCTCGGGCCCCGTGACCTCAATCTTGTAGGCGGTGGGCCGGAGTGTGGGCCCTCGTGCCTGGAGGAGGGCGCGGGTCTGTACACCTGTGTCGAGGACGAGGCGGCCCTCCGCGACGGTGGTGGCGTTGTCGGCTTCGCCGCTGCGTCGGATGGAGAACGTTTCGGTCCCGATGGGCGATCCCCGGAGGTAGAGCCGGAAGGTGCCCTCGTCGACTGCCGTGGTCTGAGCGTCCGCGCTGCGAGCGGGGGCGAGGACCGCCGAGATGGCGAGGATCGGTGCGACGATGGCTGTGGTACGGAGTCTGTGGCTCATGAAGCGGGCTCCCGGATTCGATTCATGATTGGGTACACCGGACCCGCAGTGCATGTTCGGTGCCCGTTCAGAGGGTGTCGGACTCGACGTCGGGCCGCTTGAAGACGGCGCGCCGGATCGCGTCGAGGATGCGGTGGTAGATGCGCTCGCCCTTTTCGGCGGTGGCGAGGGAGGGGCGTCCGACGGTGCCGGTGCCGCCGGGCGGCGGAGCGGGCATGCCGTCGCGGACGTACCGGCGGAACTCTTCGGGTGAGAGCTGGAAGTCGCGGGCCCGATCCATCCGGACGAGGTGAGGGTAGAGGTGGATCATGATGGAGGTCTCGGCCTCGCCGGCGTGCTCCGCGGCTTCCTGGCCCTCGAGGAGGTCGTGGATGGGGACATCCCAGACGTCGATGACACGGACACGGGCCCGCGCGGTGACGAGGGTGGCCAGGGAGTGGAGGTGGGGTTCGTGGCGATGGGCGGTGATGAGGATGAACTCGGTGACGCCGTGGGCCTCCCAGCCGTCCAGGAGCTCGTTCATGGCGCGGTGGAGGGTCTTGCGGCCGACTGAAGCGGTGCCGGCGTACGCGCGCTCGGTCCGGACGTTGACACCGAACTCGAAGGTGGGAGCGCGGAGGACGCCGAACTCCTCGGAGAGGTCGACGCAGAACTGTCGTGCGATGAGCGAGTTGCTGCCGAGGGGGAGGTGCGGTCCGTGCTGCTCGAGGGCACCGACGGGGACGAGGAGTCGGGGATCGCGAGCGAGGTGGGCGGCCACGTCCACCCAGCTCATCCTGTCCAGGGAAAGCAGGGGTTCGTCTTCCATGAGGTCAAGATGAGGTCGTCGCCGCTGCTTCGCACGGTGCTGGGCCTGACGTTCCTGGCCGAGCTGGGGCTCCTGGTGTGGAGCCGGGTGCTGTCGTTCGGGGTCCTGGGGCTGGTAGCGGGGGTGCTGGGAGTCGCGGCGGTTCTGGAGCGGCGGCGGTGGCGGCGGGAGGGTCGCGCGCTGACGCTGCCGGCGGCGCAGGCGGTGCTGGCGCTGGCGCTGGTGGTGGCCGGGGGCATCACGGCCCGTCTGGCGTGGGGCGCCCGGGAGTGGCCGACGGTGGCGGAGCGTCGGGAGTCGGAGCTGGCGGCACGGCTGGACGAGCGGATGGCCGAGGTGCTGGAGCGGGCCCGGACAGCTGCCCGTGCCGCTGCGGCGCCCGGGGCCGACTTCGACGATCTGGCGGAGATCCGATCACGCACGGGGATCGACGCGGTGGCGCGTGCCGGGTCGCGGCAGCTCGAGGCGTGGGCGGGCGATCATCGGGGCCGCCTGCCGGCTGCCGTGCTGGCCCTGGAGGAGGGCGTGCTGTTCCCGGGCGGCACGCTGTTCGAGTACCTGTATGTCGTGGCGCCGGGGGAGGGCGAAGTCAGGGGCATCGCGGCGGTGCTGATTCAGGTGGGCCCGCCGATCCGGGGAGAGGCGGAGGCGTTCGTGGAGCGCTTCGAGGCGGCCACCGGGGAACAACCCCGGTTCGGCAGCGGCGACTTGCCCACCGCCGACTGGCGACTACGCACGGACGGCGGATCCGTCCTCTCGGCCCGATTCCCCGAGCTCAGCCCCGGGGACTGGCGGACGCGGGTGGCCCGGACGGGGCGCCGGGCGGTGTTCGTGGCGGTCCTGGCGGCGCTGGCGCTGCTGTCGTCGGCCTGGCTCCGCTCGCTGCCGCCGGGGTCCGGCATCCTGGAGATGGTGCCCATGGCCGGGCTGAGCATGCTCCTCATGACGGCGCCGCTGCGACGCACGCTCGGGCTGGACCGCCTCTTCTCGCCCGGCTGGTTCGTGCTCCCGGTGCCCGGCGACTTCGTCATCGAGGGCGTCATGGTGGTCCTCCTGCCACTGGCGGCGCTCGTCTCCACGCTGCGACCCGGCGCGGTCCGGCGCAGCGAACTGTGGCTGCGGCTGATGATCGCCGGTGGGCTGGCGGGTGGTGGATTCGCCGTGGGGACGGCGGTGATGACGCTCAGCGCGGGTGCGCCGATGCTGACGTCCAGTGGTCCGCTGTGGTACGTGCTGCACCCGACGACGGTGGTGCTGTTGGCGGTGCTGTGCGCCGTGTTGATCCCCCGGTCCGCGGAGCCGGACGGCAGGCGTCGAGTGCTGATCTACGGGGCGGCGGGCGTGCTGCTCTCGCTGCTGCTGGCGGTGGGGGTGGCCGCGGGCTGGCGTGCGGGCGACCCGCGGCCGGCGCCGCTGTTGTTGGCGTGGAGC
>CAYMLW010000402.1:0-4074 GCA_964391035.1 uncultured Gemmatimonadaceae bacterium | reverse complement strand
GGCCCGGCGGGTGGCGGAAGCGCTGGCGGACTCGCTGCTGGGGCGCCGGGGGCCGCCGGTGGGGCTGGACGTGGTGCGGTCGCTCGAGTTCGCGCCGCTGCGGTTCACGGTGCCGGAGCCGGAGCGGTTCGAGCTGTCGAACGGCGTGACGGTGTTCTTCCTGCGCGACCCGGCGCTGCCCCTCGTGGACGCGTTCATCGATGTCCGGGGCGGCTACATCCACTTCGACCGGGAGCAGTACGCGGCCGCGTCGGCGCTCCTGCCGATGATGCGCAATGGCGGCACCCGGTCGCTGCCGCCGGACCGCGTGGACGACGTGATCGAGTACAACGCCCTCGGGCTCAGCACGTCGACCAACGGGGGGCGCATGCGGCTGGCCGTGAACGCGCTCCGGGACCAGCTCGAGCTGGCCCTCGGGCTGTGGAGCGACATCCTGCTCCATCCCCGGTTCGATTCGACCGCCGTGGAGCGCTGGCGGGTCCGGGAGCTCGAGGCGGTGCGTCGGCTGGTCGACCTGCCCGGGTCCCTGGCGGTCGTGGAGTTCAACCGGATCCTCTTCGGCGACCATCCCACCGGCTGGCGGATGGAACGGACGGACCTGGGGCCGGCACAGGTGACACCGGCGCGGCTGCGGGCGCTGCACGCCCGGATCGTCTGTCCGGAGAACGCGGTGGTCGGGGTGTCCGGCGACCTGACGAGGGCTGAGGCCCGGGCCGCGCTGGAGGAGGCCCTCGCCGGCTGGGACCGGTGCGGCGAGGCGCTCCCGGAGGCCACCCCGCCGGAGCTGCGGGCGCTGCCGCGGACGTACGTGATCCACCGGCCGATCCCGCAGAGCACGGTGATCATCGGACAGCCGGGCGGGGTGCTGCTGGAGGAGTCGCCGGACTACTTCTCGTCCCGGGTCGCGAACTGGATCCTCGGCGGCAGCGGCTTCACGAGCCGGCTGGTGCAGCGGCTGCGGACGGAGGAGGGGCTGGCGTACAGCGCCGCGTCGATCTGGGGCTCGGCCCGGGAGCATGAGCGGATCCTCGGGGCGATCACCCACACGGAGGGGGAGCAGACCATCGAGGCGACCCGGCTCATGATCGACGTGTTCGAGGGCGCCCGCACCGACCCGCCCGGCCCCGACGAGGTCGACCTGGCGCGGGACGCCATCGTGAACGGGTTCGTCTTCGGCTTCGCCAGCCCCGTCCAGGTCGTGGGCCGGCAGGTGGCGTACCTGAACGACGGGCTCCCATCGGACTGGCTCGATCGGTACGTGGCGGGGATCCGCGACGTGGACGCCGCCTCGGTGGCGAGCGTGCTCCGCCGGACCATCGCCATCGACAGCCTCACTGTGCTGATCGTGGGCGACACGACCCGGTTCGACCCTTCCGCCTTCGGCCCCGCCACCTTCCTCGACGGCCGACCCTGACTTCCGGGATGTTCTCCCACAGCAGAATCGGGGAACGCCCTACGGGGTGCGGGGTGGCCTGTACGGCGCAACCATATACATTTGAGGCGGCCGCGACGGAGCGCCAGACGCGGCTTCACCAAACGGCCACACAGAGGGAGGAACGCCGATGAAGGTAGGAGTGCCGCGAGAGCGCGTTGCTGGCGAGCGTCGCGTGGCCCTGGTTCCGGACAGCGTGTCGAAGCTCGTGGATGAGGGGCTCGACGTGGTGGTGGAGTCCGGGGCGGGGCGGGAAGCCGGCTTTGCCGATACCGCATACAGCGAGGCGGGGGCGACGGTCACGGACGATGCCGCGCAGGTGTACGGCGCGGATGTCGTGGTGAAGGTGTCGCCACCGACCACCGACGGACCGGAGAACGAGGTGGGCCGGCTGAAGCAGGGGGCCGGGTTCATGGGATTCATGCTGCCGCTGACCTCACCGGAGCTGGTGAAGGGGATGGCGAAGGGCGGCGTGACGAGCTTCAGTATGGAGCTGGTGCCGCGGATCACGGTGGCGCAGCGGATGGACGCGCTGTCGTCGCAGGCCACGAGCGCCGGCTACATCGCCGCGCTGAAGGGCGCCCTGGAGGTGGACAGCTTCTTCCCGATGCTGACCACGGCCGCGGGCACGATCCCGCCGGGCAAGGTGCTGGTGATCGGAGCCGGCGTGGCGGGGCTCCAGGCCATCGCGACGGCGAAGCGGCTGGGCGCCCGGGTGAAGGGCTTCGACATCCGGCCGGCGGCGGCGGAGCAGGTCGAGTCGCTCGGCGCCAAGTTCGTGGGCGTCACGATGGACGAGGCGGAGACCAAGGGCGGCTACGCGAAGGAGGTCACCGAGGAGCAGCAGAAGCAGGAGCACGAGCTGCTGACGGAGATCTGCGCGGAGAGCGACGTGGTGATCACGACGGCGCAGGTGCCGGGCCGGAAGGCGCCGGTGCTCATCACGAAGGACATGGTGGAGGGGATGCGTCCCGGCTCGGCGATCGTGGACCTGGCGGCGGAGTCCGGCGGGAACTGCGAGCTGACGGTGGCGGGCGAGATCGTCGAGCATGCCGGCGTGAAGGTGATCGGCATGGTGAACCCGGCGAGCGAGCTGCCGCGCAACTCGAGCCAGATGTATTCGAAGAACACCTACGAACTGCTCAAGCACCTCTACGACGCCGAGTCCAGGGAGCTGAAGGTCGACTTCGAGGACGAGATCACGCGGGAGTGCTGCGTCACGCACGACGGCAAGGTCGTGCACGAGCGCACCCGGGAATCCATCGGCGCGTAGCCGGAAAGGGGATAGGTATGGAAGCACTGCTCTTTTCGGTGTATGTCTTCGTGCTCGCGATGTTCGTGGGCTTCGAAGTCATCACCAAGGTGCCGATGATCCTGCATACGCCGCTGATGAGTGGCTCGAACGCCATCAGCGGGATCAGCATCGTCGGCGCACTGCTCATCCTGTCCGCCATGACGGAGGGGACCACGCAGACGGTCATCGGTGTCATCGCCGTGATCATGGCCACCATCAACGTGGTGGGCGGCTTCATGGTCACCGACCGCATGCTCCAGATGTTCAAGAAGAAGGAAGAGAGGGCATAGGGCGATGGAGATACTATCCGCAGAAGTCCTGGACGGGATCGTCATCCCCATTGCGTACCTGGTCGCCTCCGTCCTCTTCATCCTGGGCCTCAAGCGACTGGGCTCGCCGGAGACCGCCCGGGGCGGGAACAGGCTGGGCGCGACCGGGATGCTGCTGGCCATCGTCGCGACACTGCTGACCCAGGAGATCCAGCTCGACTGGACCTGGATCCTGGTCGGCCTGGTGGTCGGTACCGCCGTCGGCGCGTTCCTGGCCCGCTGGGTCGAGATGACGGCCATGCCCCAGATGGTGGCGGTGTTCAACGCCTTCGGCGGCGGCGCCTCGGCGCTGGTGGCCACGGCGGAGTACCTGAGGATCACCGGCGGGACGGGGGAGGTCACCTTCGACATCTCGCTGACCATCGCGCTGTCGGTCCTGATCGGGACCATCACCTTCAGCGGAAGCTGGATCGCGTGGGCCAAGCTCGAGGGCTACTTCGAGGATCCCCTCACCTACCCGGCACAGCAGGTCATCAACGGGCTGCTGGCCCTGGTGATGGTCGGTGCGGGCGCGTGGATCAGCGTCCAGCCCGACGCGCCGCTGAACGTCTTCCTGGTGCTGGCCGCACTGGCGTTCATCTTCGGGATCCTGTTCGTCATGCCCATCGGCGGGGCGGACATGCCCGTCGTGGTGGCGCTGCTGAACTCGTACTCGGGGCTCGCGGCGTCGGCGGCGGGGTTCGTGCTCCAGAACAACGTCCTGATCATCGCCGGTGCCCTGGTGGGCGCGTCGGGTCTGATCCTGACGAATATCATGTGCAAGGCCATGAACCGGTCGCTGGCCAACGTCCTCTTCAGCGCCTTCGGATCGCAGAAGCAGGCCGTGGGCGGGGGCGATGGCGAGGTCAAGGTGGTCAAGGAGATCATGCCCGATGACGCCGCGGCGCTCATGGCGTACAGCGAGAGCGTCGTGGTGGTCCCGGGCTACGGCCTGGCCGTGGCCCAGGCCCAGCACCAGGCCCGGGAGCTGGCCGACCTGCTGGGCGAGAAGGGCGTGGACGTGAAGTTCGCGGTGCACC
>CAYMLW010000401.1:0-4094 GCA_964391035.1 uncultured Gemmatimonadaceae bacterium | reverse complement strand
GCGACCTCGAGCGAGGCCGCCCGACCCGGATCCTCCGGCTCCTCCTCGGCGGTCTGGCCATCGGGCTCGTCTGGGAGCTGTTCAACGCTCAGGCCCGGGGGAAGTGGATCTACACCGTGCCCGGCCTCGAGGGGCTGAAGCTCTTCGAGATGCCCGTGGCCGGGTTCCTCGGGTTCCCCGTCCTGGCGCTGGACGGCTGGGCGGCCTGGCAGACGCTGGTGGTGACGGGGCTCGCGCCACCCGCGGACGCCACCGACGGCGTGACCCGCGCTTCCCGGTCCCGCCCGGGCACGGCCTCCGTGCCGCGACCCGGCCCGGCCACCATCGTCGGCGTCACCCTCATCGCCGCCACATCCTCCGCGGCCATTCTCCGCGGCATGGAGCACTACACCATCTCCTCGTACACCCCCGCCGTGACGGATCTGCCCGGCGTGCCGGCCGGGCCGCTGGTGGCGGCGGGCTACGACGTCTTCGACCTGGCCGGAGCTCCGCCGGAGGACGTCGCCCGGCACGCCGGGATCCCCGCCGTCGACGCCCGACGCGCCGTCGAGCGGGCCCGGCTGGCCGCCCTCCGCGGCATCGGGACGGAGAACGCGAGGGTGCTGGTCGAGGTCGGCGTCGCCCGTGTCGAGGAGCTGGCGGCCACGCCCCCGGACGACCTCGTCGCCCGACTCCGGGGCCATACGCCCGACGCCCGCCACCCCGCCCGTATCCGGGTCTGGGTCCGGGCCGCCCGTGGCGCGACCTCCGGGAGTCCACGCCGGAGCCGCGACCCGGCTGCGCGGTAGCAGCGCGTCGGGCCATCGGCCTGCGGTGGAGGGGGGGCCGGCGGAAAGGGGTAGCTGTCGGCCTGCGGTGGAGGGAGTTCCGCCGGGAAAGGGGTAGCTGTCGGCCTGCAGTGGAGCGGGGCTCCCGGCGTAAGCAGACCGTCCGGCGCGTTGGCCGACCCACCCGGTCGTTCCCGAGAGCGGGATTCGCGGCGGGGTAAGGCCGCCCGGCCTTCCGCCGGCTCACCGGGCCCCGTCCCGAGCGTGGAGCGTGGGGAGTCCGACGCGGTCGGGCACGCGACGAGCCCCGCCCCCACGCTCCACCCTTCCACCCTCGGGCCGCCGCGATGAAGCCGGGGCCGCCGCCGGAAACGCTGCCCGCGACGAACTCCGCCCCTCCACCCCGTCACGGCGCCGGGGCATTGGCCGCTGGAAAGGCCTCTCCGGTGGGCGGGGCATAGGCCCCTCGCTTGCGCCGCCCGCCGGCCGCCGTGCATCCTCCCGCATGCCAAGCCGACGACACTTCCTGACCGCCACCGGCGCCGCCCTCGCCGCGTTCGCCCCCGCCCGCCGGGCCCTCGATCGGGTCCTCGCCGGTCTTCCAGGCGCCGCGGACCCCGCCGCCCTCGCCGACCTCTACCTCCTCGATCCCGACATCCTGTACCTGAACCACGGCTCCATCGGCACCGTGCCCCGCGCGGTCCACGAGGCGCACGTTGCCTACCTCCGCACCTGCGAGGAGAACCCGCACCTCCACATCTGGGGCGGCGCGTGGGCGGAGGCGCTGGCGGAGACCCGGGGCCGGGTCGCAGCGCTGCTCGGTTGCGAGGCCGACGAGGTCGCCCTGACTCACAACACCACGGAGGGCTTCAACGTACTGGCCCAGGGGCTCCCCCTCGGCCCCGACGACGAGGTCCTGTTCAGCAACCTGAACCACGCAAGCGCGTCGCGGCCGTGGCGCTACTACGGCGCGCGCCGGGGCTACCGGGTGCGGCGCTTCGACCTGCCCCTCGAGGAGCTGCCGTCGCTGTCCCCCGACGACGTCGTGGCGCTTCACGCCGAGCAGATCCGGCCCGCCACCCGGGTCCTGGTCTTCCCCCACATCGACAACATGGTCGGGCTCCGCCACCCCACGGCCGCGCTGGTGGCGGCCGCCCGGGCGCGCGGGGTCGAGTGGGTGGCGGTGGACGTGGCCCAGTCCCAGGGGATGGTCCCCATCGACGTGGCCGCCGAGGACGCCGACTTCTACGCCGGCAGCCCCCACAAGTGGCTCCAGGCGCCGAAGGGAACGGGGCTCCTCGTGGTCCGGGAGCGGGTCCAGCCCCTCCTCGACCCCCTCTGGGTCAAGCACGAGCGCGACGCCATACCCGACGACGCCCGCGTCTTCGAGGACTACAGCACCCGCGACCTGCCGGCGGTCCTCGCCCTCGGCGACGCCATCGCCTTCAACCGCCGGACCGATCCGGCGCTCCGGGAGCGGCGCCTCCTGGACACGGCCGGGCGGTTCCGGGAGCGGGTGGACGGGGAGCCGGGCCTGGAGTGGAGATCGGCGACGGACCCGCGGCTCGCCGCATCGCTCTTCGCGATCCGGGTCGAGGGTGCCCGGGCCCCGGAGCTGGCGATGGCGCTGTGGCAGGACGAGGGGGTCGTCGTCCGCGGGTTCGGGCCGCCGCTGAACACGCTACGGGTGTCGCCGAACCTGATGACCACCGAGCACGACATCGACCGGTTCTTCCGGGCGGTCACGTAGTTCGACCGCGGACCCTCGGGGGATTCGACGCGGCCCGGGGCCGGGCGGCGCGAAGCGCCGACTCGAAGGCTGACCCACCGGTGAGCCGGCCATCACCCGCGAACGCCGCCTCACCCGCGAGGCGATCCGAATCCCGCGAAGCGGGGCCGCGAGAGCGTAGCGACCAGCGGCTTCGAATCCCGCGAAGCGGGGCCGCGAGAGCGCAGCGACCAGCGGCTTCGAATCCCGCGAAGCGGGGCCGCGAGAGCGCAGCGACCAGCGGCTTCGAATCCCGCGATGTCAGCCGATCACCCTCCCGCCGGCGCCCCCGTCAGCACCTGGTCCAGCGCGGCCTCCAACCGGTCCACCGTGGCGTCCACATCGGCCCACTTGTCCAGGCCGAAGAGGCCGATCCGGAAGGTGCCGAAGTCGTCGGGCTCGTTGCACATCAGGGGCACGCCGCCCGCGATCTGGAGCCCGGCCCCGGCGAACTTCGTCCCGTTCCGGATGAGCGGGTCGTCGGCGTAGCTGACCACCACGCCGGGCGCCTCGAACCCGGACGCCGCGACGCCCGGGAAGCCTCGATCCTCCAGCAGACTCCGGACGCGCCGCCCGAGCTCCCACTGTCTCCGCGCAACCTCGTTCAGGCCGGTCTCCACGGTCTCGAGCATGGCGTCCCTGAACCGGGCCAGCCCGTCGGTCGGGAGCGTGGCGTGGTAGGCGTGGCCACCGTTCTCGTATGCGGCCATGATCTCCCGCCAGCGCCGGAGGTCACACGCGAAGCTGTCGCTCCGGGTGTGCTCGAGGCGCTCGGCGGCGCCCTCGCCGAGGAGGACCAGCGCGGCGCACGGCGACGCGCTCCAACCCTTCTGCGGCGCGGTCAGCAGCACGTCCACGCCGAGCTCCCGCATGTCGACCCAGACCGCACCGGAGGCCACACAGTCGAGGACGAGCAGGCCGCCCCCGGCCCGGACCGCCTCGCCCACCACGGAGAGGTACTCCGGCGGCAGGAGAATGCCGGAGGCCGTATCGACATGGGGCGCGAAGACCAGGTCGGGCGTGTACGCGTGGATCGCCGCCACCACCTCCTCGATCGGGGGCGGTGCCCACGGCTGCTTCGGACCCTCGAACAGCGGCCGCGCCTGGATCACCGCGGTGTCGTCCGTGATGCCGCACCTGTCGAAAATCTGACTCCAGCGGTAGCTGAAGTACCCGTTCCGGATCACCAGGCACTTCCGGCCGGCGGCGAACTGCCGCGCGATCGCCTCCATCCCGTACGTCCCACCGCCCGGCACCACCACCACCGCATCCGCGCTGTACACCTCGCGGAGGGTAGCCGAGATGTCCCGCATGACCCGCTGGAAACGCTCGGACATGTGGTTGAGCGACCGCTCGGTGAAGACCACCGAATACTCGAGAAGACCGTCCGGATCGACCGGCGACGAAGCCGACATGATGCACCCTCTGGTATCGTGGATTCCCCCCCGCCCAACACCCTGCACACAACCCCCTCCGCGCGCAAGACGGGGGATCGGGCAATCGGCAATAAGCTCTAATGAGCCGAAGGGTGTGAGTTACAAATCGGTCGGTGCGTGAGG
>CAYMLW010000400.1:0-4102 GCA_964391035.1 uncultured Gemmatimonadaceae bacterium | reverse complement strand
TCAGCTCGAGCGGCACTTCCGTGAGGCCCGCGGCTTCGAGCTCGTCGATCCGCTGCCGTATCTCGAACAGGGAACGTAAAAGGGACCTCGGAGGTGCGACTTTGCGGGCCGGCGGACTCCGGCGGCCCTGACCCTACCCGAGACGGGAGAAAAACCGATGGACTCACAGAAACGACTCGACGCCCTCGAACGGCGCTACCGGCGGCTGGTCCGGGGCGTCTGGATCACCGGCCGCCGGGCTCATGCTCTACGATACCGCCGGCGACGAGCGAGGCGGCTACGTCACCCTCGATGAGCCGAACAACATCCCGCTGACGCTCGACGCCGGTGCGGCCGGCGGCCACAGCCGGACCGCGTTCTTCGTGGCCGATAACGACGGCGCCACCGCCCTCCGGGTCTGGCACGGCGACGACCAGGTGGAGCTGCGCACCGGCTCCGACGGCGGCGCGTGGTTCAACGCCGTGAAGGGCGGCGTCCTGGTCTCCCAGACGCCGGAGCTCGAGGACCCGGCCGGGTCCGCCATGTGCACCGAGCTGCGCAGCTACCGGGACCAGTACCCCATGGAGCGTCTCATGGCCGCGTGCAGGCAGCGGATGACCGAGGACGGCTGCCGGGCCTGTCTCGGAAGCGGTGGGTGAGGCACCTGTGGAACGGCCATAAGTGGGTTTGGCAATAGGAGATTCAAACGCCCTTTCGGCCATTTTCGGTAGAATGTGTCGACGGGGGTGGTGGGGCAAGGACGGGTCTGAAGAGGGGTTGGCGGGCTTCGAGGCAGGCAAAGGGACCGAACCGTGGGGGGTCGACGGCGTGTGACGAGCTGGGACGCCGCGCCACGCAGCCAGCGAGCGGAACTCACCCGTCAGGCGCCACGGGTCTGATCGAGGTCGAGCTTGGGGACGGGCTCGACCTCGGTCGGATCGAAGACGGGCGTCTGGGGGTTTGTCGGACAGGTTCAATGTGAATACATTGACAAGTCGCCTGGCCGAGGGCAAGGCGACGAAAACCCTTGTGTCCCGAGTTGCCGGCGAGGTGAGAGGATCCACCGGCACCCGGTGCTCCTCGGAGCAGAGACGTGCTCGAGACCGGGGAACTCCGATTCTTTCAGGAGGTCCACGTGCATGACTCCAGAAGCAGCCAGCGCTCCATCCGCCCCTCCGTCTTCCTTTTCGTCCTGAGCGTATTCCTGCTCGTCGGGGCGTGGACGATGGTCAATCCGTTCGTGGGGATGTGGGGCGGAGAGACCGAAGATGGTGAGTTCTTATACTTCCACTTCACGGAGGAAGTCCTCACCATGTACGCGGATCCCGGGATCGGCTGCTACGCCGAGATGGCCATGGCCTACTCCGTGAAGGGCGGCGTGGCCTATGCCGAGGGTTTCGAGGACGAGGAGGATGGGATGAGAATCGAGGACGACGTGTTGATCACGTCGGACTGGGAGCCTCTTCCCCGCTCGGACGTGGACCCGGAGTCTCTGGAGCTCTGTCCCACCGGGAGCTGAGGACCGGCGGGGCCCGGGGGGCGGCGATCCGTCTTCCGGGCTCCTCCTACTCGTGAGGACGCCATGGACGTGACGGCCACTCGAGGTCGGTGGTGAGGAAGGAAATTCAAACGCCCTTTGGGTCGCCGCGCCATGCACCCGGCGAACGCAACTCGCCCGTCAAGCGCCGCGGGTCGCCGTAGATGACGGAGGCGACCCCGCCGGTGATCATGTAGGTGATCCCCGTTGCTTCGAGCGGTTCGACGAAGAGCCCGATCAGGTCAGGGTCCCGCCTCGGGCCCGCCATCTCGATAAGGTGTTCCGGTCCACGGGATTCCGAATGGTCCTGCCGGTGTCAGCCGTCCTGGGTTTCGACGGTCTGGTCCTGCTCGGCACTCAGTGACACGTGTGAAATGGCCTCGAACCCTACCACCAGCCGGTGAGGACCCGGTCCCGCCGTCAGACGTTCTTCACCTGAGGGCCGCCCGCCCCTTATCGCTCCGGCGACCGCCGGTGGGTAGGTTCCAAAAATCGCATATCCTTCACCGACCTTCCCGAGTCTACGAACGCGGAACGACTGTCCAGTCCGCAGTACGAGGGTGACCGTCAACGGTCGGCCCGCGGCCTCGATCTGGGCCGGTAGCTCGGTTTCAAAATAGTCACGGTCCAGCATGGTACGACTCCTCGAAATCGGTCACAGCGCTGAGTCGGCATGAACCCCTCTGAGCGTGTGAAGATGGCCCTATCAACCGTTCAGCCGCAATCAGACGAGCCCGGCACGCGTGTGGTGAGCGCCTCCAGACCTCAGGGTCTCGATCGGCCGGCCCTATGACAGGTCAGATGATCGCGACCGGGGGCAAGGGGTTCACCCCTCCCGATCCGTGCCCCGGCGGAAGCGCCCCGTGCTCAGCCTGATCACAAAACGCGGAAGTCGGCAATCCCGGAGGAATGCTGCCCGTGGCCGGGCAGAAGCTCGTACAGGCCACGTCGGAGGCGGCGGTGGCGGTGCTGTGGGAGGCCATGGAGGACCCGGAGTACCGCCGTGGAGGGCGGGATCGTGGTGGGTCGCAGTACGACCTCGCGAGTCCCCCTCGCCCTGACGGCGCGGATGTCCCACGTTTTCATCTTATGGAGACCATCTTTTGCAGCCCCGGCCTCACCGTCGGGCTCGCCCTTGCCGTGGGTATGCTGGTCCAGGTGGTGGCCCGCCACATACGGATGGCCAGCATCGTGCTGCTCCTGCTCGCCGGCGTGCTGCTGGGGCCGGAGCTGGCCGGAGTGGTGCAGCCCGAAAGCCTGGATGGCGCCCTGCTCTACCTGGTGGGGATGGCGGTGGCGGTGATCCTGTTCGAGGGCGGCCTCAACCTGAGCTTCCAGCAGCTCTCGGGGGCAGGCCTTGTCGCTTCGGCGTCTCGTGACGGTGGGCATGATCGTCGCCGGGATCGGCGGCGCCCTGGCGGCGCACTGGCTCATGGGCTGGAGCTGGCAGCTCTCGGTGCCGTTCGGTGCGCTCCTGGTGGTCAACGGCCCTACGGTGGTCCAGCCCGTGCTGCGCCGCATCCGGGTGCGGCGGAACCTCTCGACGATCCTGGAGGGCGAGGCCGTGTTCGCCGACGGGATTGGCGCCGTCCTGGCCATCGTCGCGCTGGAGATCGAGCTGTCCAGCGGCATCTCGCAGCGGGCCACTGACCTCCTGGGGCTGCCGGCGCGGCTGGCATTCGGCACGGTGGTGGGCGTCCTCGGCGGGCTCCTCATCGGCACGCTGCTCCGACCGGAACGGACGGTGCCGAAAGGGCTGGAGAACGCCCTGTCGCCCGCTACGCTCCGGATCGGCACCTCGATGGTTCGATAGGGCGCGATGTTCACGGTGGCGCCGTAATTGTTGATCGGGGTCGATACGAACCAGTGATGGGTCCGGGTGCCATCGGAGTTGCGGGTAATCCCCCTGAGCCGACCGTTGCTCGCCACCGTGAGCGGCTCCGGGGCGGTGATATGGAGGGCCATGCTGTCGGGCTCGTCCGAGGGATGGTCCTTCACCGGCATCCAGACATCGGCCCCCGTCAGCACCGAGACCAGCGACACCCAGGGCTCCCCTCCCGGGGTGCGCTCGAAGTAGAACCCGTCCCCGAAGAGTCCTTCGTCGGAATTCTCGACGTACAGCGGGTGCCCGGAATACTCGATGCCGACCGAAAACCGCGTCGACCGCGGAATGGGCGCACCGGGGTCCACGTAGATGAGCCCCCCGCGCCGCTCCCAGCGTGCCTCCTCGAGGGTCCGGGTACCGGCGGTGGCGCCGGTTACCCGCAGCAACGTGTCCAGGTGCAGCACGACGACCGCCAGGTCCTCGATGGCGGTGGCGGTCATCGTGAGATGGCCGCCGATCCATTCCCGGTCGGGTTCTACGCGGAGATCGAGATCATAGAACCCGACATCGTATTTGAGCCGCTGCTCGATCGGCGTGCCACCTGAATCGCGCATGTCTGCCGTCCGGGAGTCTCCGGTCTGGGCGGCAGCCCCGGAGGCGGAGAGCAACAGTGTCAAGAGGGGGATCAGCGGGCAATACGGCTTCATAGTACTACTGTGTCACAAAACCATTGACGGGAGGTAGGCGGGGGTGACATACTC
>CAYMLW010000399.1:0-4102 GCA_964391035.1 uncultured Gemmatimonadaceae bacterium | reverse complement strand
CGTGGATGCCGTTGCGGGCCGCGAAGATGTACTTCCGCATCTTCGGGTTCCAACGGCTGCTCTGATGGCCGAAGTGGACTCCGGCCTTGAGCAGGTCCTGAATCTCGGGTGCTACTGCCATTTCCCTGTCTCCCTCGGGGTTTTGATCGTCCACCGCCCTCATCCGCTGCGCCGCCCCTCCCGGGGACCCCGGCACGTCCGCGTCCGACGGTGTGTGTATTTGCGCCGGCGAATCCCTCGCCGCCGCACGGTTTCTAGTTTCGCGTCGCTCGATCTCGGGCGATTAGCGCTTGGAGAACTGGAACCGCTTCCGCGCCTTCGGCCGACCCGGCTTCTTCCGCTCGACCTCGCGCGGGTCCCGCGTCAGCAGCCCGCGCTCCCGCAGCACGCCGCGATAGTCCTCGTCCAACTGGAGCATCGCCCGGGCGAGGCCCAGCCGGATCGCCCCGGCCTGGCCCGTCTTGCCGCCGCCCCGGACCGTGACCTGCACGTTCCAGGTGCCCTCGTTCTCCGTCGCCGGCAACGCTTCCGACGCGTGCTGACGATGCGACTCCCGCGGGAAGTAGTCCTCCAGGCTGCGGCCATTGATCTTCCACTCACCAATGCCCGGCCGCACATACACACGCGCGACGCTCGTCTTGCGACGGCCCACGCCCCGGTACTGCTGCTCCACCTTGCTCGCCATCAGATCTCCAGTTGCTCCGGCTGCTGCGCCTCGTGCGGGTGCTCCGAACCCGCATACACTTTCAGCTTCTTCCGCATCAGGCGACCCAGGTTGTTCTTCGGCAGCATCCCCTTCACCGCCAGCTCGATCACGCGCTCGGGGTGCTCCTCCCGCATCCGCTCGAACGGGATGTGCTTTTCACCGCCCACGTACCCGCTGTGCCGGAAGTAGGTCTTCTGCTGCGCCTTCTTCCCCGTCAGCCGCACCTTCTCCGCGTTCACCACGACCACGTAGTCGCCCGTGTCCAGGTGCGGCGTGTACATCGGCTTGTGCTTGCCCCGCAGCACCTGCGCAATCCTGGAGGCCAGTCGGCCGAGAACCTGGTCCTCGGCATCCACGACCCACCACCTGCGCTCAATCTCCGTGGCCTTCGGCGTGTACGTCTTCATCCGTTCTTTCCCGTTGTTGCGGCCCGCAATCGGCCCCAAGCGAAACAGCTTTGAAGGATAGAGCGTGGTCCGTGCGGTGTCAACCTGGGGAGCTGCGCTCCCAAATCGCGGCTGGCACCGCAACTCGCGCCTGTCGGCGCAAATCGCACCTGCGGTGCAACCCGCCGCTCGAGCGGCAAACGGCGGCTCGCGCCGCAATCGGCGCCCGTCGGCGCAAGCCCGATGCGTTCGCTCCCGCTCGCGTTGCGCGGCGGAGCTGCGCGGTTTGGGAGCGCCAGCGACCCGCTTGCGCGGCCGTAGGTCGCGCGGCATGGGCGCGTCAGCGCCCGGGTTGCGCGGCCGATAGGTCGCGCGGTATGGGCGCGTCAGCGCCCGGGTTGCGCGGCCGATAGGTCGCGCGGTATGGGCGCGTCAGCGCCCGGGTTGCGGGGCCACGCCCCGCGAGTTGGGAGCGGGAGCGACCCATTTGTGCGGCCGCAAGCCGCACGAGTTGGGAGCGCAGCGACCCATTTGCGCGGCCCCCAGGCCGCGCCCTACCCGGCGGTGAACGTCTCCAGGAACCTCGCCCTCGAAGCGTGCCGGAGCCGCAGCAGCGCCTTCTCCTTGATCTGGCGGACGCGCTCGCGGGTGATACCGAGGATCGTTCCGATCTCCTCGAGGGTCATGGGCTCCTGGCTGTCGAGGCCGAAGTAGAGGCGGAGGATCTTGGCCTCGCGCTCCTTGAGCGTGCCCAGCGCCTCCTCGACGGTGTCCATGAGGGCCCGGTCGTAGGTCTCATCGTCGGGCCCCGCGGCGAACTGGTCGGGCAGGTAGTCGATGAGCCGGTTGTCCTCGCCCGGTGTGAGCGGCGCGTCGAGGGACAGGTGGGTCTGGGAGAGGGACAGCGTTTTCCGGACTTCTTCCTCGGAGAGGTCGAGTTCGTCGGCCAGCTCTTCCACCGTCGGCTCCCGGCCCAGCTCCTGGAGCAGCGTCGACGACTTCTTCCCGATCCGGTGCAGCGCGCCAGCCCGGTTCAGCGGCACCCGCACGATCCGGCTCTGTTCCGCCAGCGCCTGGAGGATGGCCTGACGGATCCACCAGACCGCGTACGAGATGAACTTGATGCCCTTGGTCTCGTCGAACTTGTGGGCGGCCCGGATCAGGCCGAGGTTGCCCTCATTGATCAGGTCGGAGAGTGCGACGCCCTGGTTCTGATACTTCTTCGCCACCGAGACGACGAATCGGAGGTTGCTCCGGACGAGCTTGTCCAGCGCCTCCTCCTCGCCCGCCCGGATCCGCTTGGCGAGATCGACCTCCTCCTCCCGCTTGAGGAGCGGGTAGGCGCTGATCTCCTTCAGGTACTGGTCGAGCGAGCTCTCGCCGTATCGGCCTTTCCGCGTGCTGCTGAAGCTCATTCGATGCTCCCACAAGGGGAATGGGGGCGTTTTGCCGGCTGCGCCGGTCTATCCATGGGCGGACGCCGGGCCGGGCGTCGTGGCCGTCTATGTGAATGGCCGCGAACGGCCCGGTCTCAGTCGACGATGCCGCCGATCCGGTCCCACCGGATCTCGGTGAGCCACGGCGCGCGACGGAGCGCCGTCGGATCGAACGAGTAGTAGACGAACAACGGCTTCCCCTTCAAGCTCGACTCCGGCACGAAGCCCCAGTACCGGCTATCCTCCGAGTCGTCCCTGTTGTCACCCAGCACGAAGTACTGGCCCTCGGGGATGGCCAGCGGGCCCCAGGTGTCGCGCGTGGGCCGCAGCTGCCGTCGCACCGGCACGGCCGCGTACTCGAGCTGCCAGTTCATGGCCGGCGCGTGCACGTCCGGCTGGTCCTCGTGCCGGGTGTACGGCTCGGCGACCATCAACCCGTTCCGGAACAGCACCCTGTCCCGCATGGCCAGCGTATCGCCCGGCAACCCGAGCAGTCGCTTCACGTAGTGTCGCTCCGGCTCGTGGGGTGGCGTGAAGACCACCACATCGCCCCATTCGGGCGCAACGAACGCCGGCAGCCGCATGGCGGTGCCCGGCACCTGCGCGCCGTACGCCGCCTTGTTGACCAGCAGGAAGTCGCCGACGAGGAGTGTCCGCTCCATGCTCGCGGTCGGGATCCGGAACGCCTCGATCGCGAAGGTCCGGATCAGCAGGAACAGCGCGAACGCCATGACCAGCGACTTCGACCACTCCCATGCCCACCGGATCGGAGAGACTCGCGTCCTCCGCCCAGGGGCCCGCGTGGGCGGGTCCGCCTCGGGCATCCTGTCCTGATCGACTTCGTTCACGTAGAAAAGTGATCCGGCCAACGAAGGGTGTCAAATCCGCCACCGGGGGGAGAACTCCGGGGTCGGTGGGCCTGGCCATGATAGCGGCACCAGCCCCGCAGGGCCAGGCCTCCTGCACCTCCGGGCAGGCAGCCCCGGCAGCACGTGGTCACGGTGGGGTCCTTCCCCCACGGAGAGGGCCGAGAGCCACCCTCACCCTCGACCCTCCACGTTCTCGCCCCTCGCCCCTCACCCGCCTCTCGATTCTCGACTCTCGATTCTCGAGTCCTACACGTCGTACGTGTCGATCTGGGCCCGCTGCAGCCGACCCGAGTAGTCCACGTACACCACCTTCGTCTCCGTGTAGAATTCGTAGACCTCCCAGCCGCCTTCCCGGTGGCCGTTCCCGGTCTGCTTCACGCCGCCGAACGGGAGGTGCGCCTCCGCGCCGATCGTCGGCGCGTTGATGTACGTGATCCCGTTGTCCAGCTCCTGCATGGCGACGAAGCTCGTCCGCACGTCGTTCGTGTAGATGGCGCTGGACAGCCCGTAAATGACCTCGTTGTTGATCCGGATCGCCTCGTCCAGGTCCTTGAACTCGATCACGCTCAGGACCGGGCCGAAGATCTCCTCTACCGCCAGGCGCGAGCCCGGCTCGACACCCGTCAGGACGGTGGGCTCGAAGAACCAGCCGCCGTCGAGGTCGCCGCCCGTGGCCGGCTTTCCGCCGCACCGGACCTGGCAGCC
>CAYMLW010000398.1:0-4107 GCA_964391035.1 uncultured Gemmatimonadaceae bacterium | reverse complement strand
CCACCACCTCACCCTTGAAGATCCAGACCTTCACGCCCACGGTCCCGTACGTCGTCTTCGCCGTGAGCTGGGCGTAGTCGATGTCGGCCCGCAGCGTGTGCAGCGGGACCCGCCCCTCGTGGTAGCCCTCGGTCCGGGCGATCTCGGCGCCGCCCAGGCGACCGCCGCACTGGATCTTGATCCCCTCGGCGCCGCTCCGCATGGCCGCCTGCACGGCCCGCTTCATCGCCCGACGGAAGCTGATCCGCTGCGTCAGCTGGTGCGCCACGTTGTCCGCTACGAGCTGGGCATCGATCTCCGGACGCTTGATCTCCTCGACGTTGATGGAGACCTCGCTCCGCGTCAGGTGCGTCAGCTCGTCCCGCAGCTTGTCCACCTCGCTGCCCTGCTTGCCGATCACCACGCCCGGCCGGGCCGTATGCACGGTCACCACGATTTTCTGCGGCTTCCGCTCGATCTCGACCTCGCTGACCGCCGCGTGCGCCAGCCTCCGGTGGAGGTATTTCCGGATCGTCTCGTCTTCCCTCAGCAGCTCGCTGAAGTTGCGCTCCGCGTACCAGCGGCTCTTCCACGGCTTGATCACGCCCAGACGGAATCCGCGGGGGTGCGTCTTCTGGCCCATGATTACTCCTTCGTGTCCACGACGATGGTCACGTGAGCGGTGGGCCGCCGGATCGGGGCCGGTCGGCCCATGGCCGCCGCCCGCCACCGCTTGTAGTACGGACCCTCGTCCACGAATGCTTCCTTGACGAACAGCTCATCCACGTCCACGAACTCGCCCGCCTGATCGGCCTTGTCCCGGGCATTCGCCACCGCGCTTCTGAGCGTCTTGTCGATCATCTTCGCCGCCCGCTTCTTCGAGAACTGCAGCACCGAATACGCGTCGTTCACGCTCCGGCCACGGATCTCGTCGATGACCAGGCGCATCTTCTTCGGGCTCTGCCGGACGTACCGGGACTTCGCGACCGCTTCCATCAGATCCTCGAGCGCTTGTCGGCCAGCTTCCCGCCATGGCCGCGGAACAGCCGGGTCGGCGCGAACTCGCCGAGCTTGTGGCCGACCATGTTCTCCGTGATGTACACCGGGATGAACTTGTTCCCGTTGTGCACCGCCAGCGTGTGTCCCACGAAATCCGGGGAGATGGTCGATGCCCGCGACCAGGTCTTGATCACGCGCTTCTGATTCGACGCATTCATCACCTCGACCTTGAGGAGAAGCTTGTCGTCGATGTACGGGCCCTTCTTGATGGAACGTGACATAGATCCCTACGACTTCGTTGCCCTGCCGCGCTTACGACCGCGGACAATGAGCTTGTTGGTGTTCTTCTTCGGCTTGCGCGTCTTCTTCCCTTCCGGCTTCCCCCACGGCGACGTCGGCGGGCGACCGCCACTCGAGCGGCCCTCGCCCCCACCCAGCGGATGGTCCACCGGGTTCATCGCCACACCACGGACCTTCGGACGGCGGCCCTTCCAGCGCGACGCGCCCGCCTTCCCCGCCACCTGAAGCTCGTGGTCCTGGTTGCCCACCACGCCCAGGGTCGCCATGCACTCCCTCCGCACCATGCGAACCTCCGTGGACGGCATCCGGATCGTGACGAAATCGCCCTCCTTCGCCAGCACCTGCGCCGCCACGCCGGCCGAGCGCACCGCCTGGGCGCCCTTCCCCGGTTTCAGCTCCACCGCGTGCACCGCGCTGCCCAGCGGCATCTCGCCCAGCGGCAGCGCGTTCCCCACCCGGGGATCGGCGCCCGAGCCGGACACGATCTCGTCGCCCTGCTTCAGCCCGCGGGGCGCCAGGATATAGCGCTTCTCGCCGTCCACGTACTTGATCAGCGCGATGTGCGCGGTACGGTTCGGGTCGTACTCGATCTCCGCCACCGTGCCGGGCACGCCGTGCTTCTCGCGCCGGAAGTCGATCTTCCGGTACCGACGCTTGTGGCCGCCCCCCCGCCGCCGGGTCGTGATGTGACCGTGGTGGTTCCGGCCGCCCTTCTTCCGCAGCGGCTCCGTCAGCGACTTCTCCGGGCCCTTCCGGGTGATCGCGTCGGCCTGTGTGACCGAGCGGAACCGGGTGCCCGGCGTCATCGCCTTGAACTTCTTGATCGGCATCAGATCCCCTCGTAAACGTCGATCCGCTCGCCTTCGACCAGCTTGACGATCGCCTTCTTGTAGCTCGGACGGCGGCCGTAGTTGCGGCCCAGCCGGCGCCACTTGCCCCGGTACCGCATCGTGTTGACCGACCGCACCCTCACGTCGAACAGCCGTTCGACCGCTCGCTTGATCTCGATCTTGTTCGCGTCCTCGGCCACGATGAAGGTGAACGCGTCCTCCTCGTCGGCCAGGATGGTGGACCGCTCGGTCACCACCGGCCGGATGATCACGTCACGCGCATCACGCATGGGCCACCTCCGCGGCGCGCTCGAGCGCCGCTGCTTCCACGATCACCACGTCGGCCCAGAGCACATCGTACGCCGACTCGTCGCCGAACGCCTGGACCCGCACGCCCGGGATGTTCCGGGCCGACTTCCAGACGTCGCTCCTGTGCCCGTCCGTCAGGATCAGGACGTTGCCCTCGATCTCCGCGCCGCCGAGCATGCCGGCGATGCGCTTGGTCTTCGGCGCGTCGAGCTCGAGCCCGTCGACCACGAACAGGCGGCCGTCTTCCGCCCGGGCGTTGTACGCCGAGCGCCGGGCCAGCCAACGCACCTTCTTGGGCACGTTCTGTTTGTAGTTGCGGTCGGGCGTGGGCCCGAAGACCCGTCCACCGCCCCGCCACTGCGCCGCCCGGATGGTCCCCTGCCGGGCCCGGCCGGTCCCCTTCTGCCGCCACGGCTTGGGGCTCCCGCCCCGTACCGCGGTGCGGTTCTTGGTGGAGGCCGTGCCCTGGCGCTGGTTGGCCAGGTACGCCTTCACCGTCTGCCACATCGCCGGCTGGTGGATGACGCCGTCGAAGAGCGCCTCGGGCAGCTCCTGCTCGCCCTTTCGCTCGCCGTCGATGGTGATGATCGGTGCCTTCATGGTCATGCTCCCGTCCCGCCTCACTGCGTCCGGATCAGCACCGTGGCGTTCTTCGCCCCCGGTACCGAGCCGCGCAGGAAGATCAGGTTCCGCTCCGCGTCCACGCGCTCGACCCGCAGATTGCGGATGGTCTTGCGCGCGGCGCCCATCTGTCCGGCCATCTTCCTGCCCTTGATCACCCGCGACGGGTCCGTGCCCGGCCCGATCGAACCCGGGGTCCGGGACATGGGATGGCCATGGCCGCCCGGTGGGCCGGCGAAACCGTGGCGCTTCACCACGCCCTGGAAACCCCGGCCCTTCGTCGTGCCGCTCACCTTCACCCGCTGGCCGACCTCGAAGTCCTCGACGGTCACTTTCTGCCCCGTCTCGTACTCCGACGCGTCGGCCACGCGGAACTCCCGCAGCACCGCCGGCGCCCCATCGAGCCCCGCCTTCTCGGCGTGGCCGATCCGGGCCCGGGTGGCGTGCTTCTCCTTGCGGCTCCCGAACCCGAGCTGGACGGCCTCGTAGCCGTCCGTCTCCGCGGTCTTGACCTGAACCACCGGGCAGGGCCCCGCCTGAATCACCGTGACCGGGACGGCGCCGCCCTCCTCGTTGAAGAGCTGTGTCATCCCGAGCTTCCGTCCAATCAGTCCAGCCATGACGTCAGTCCACCTTGATCTCGACGTCCACGCCCGCCGGAAGGTCCAGCTTCGTCAGGGCGTCGATCGTCTGGGGTCGCGAGTCGAGGATATCGATCACACGTTTGTGCGTCCGCTGCTCGAACTGCTCGCGGCTCTTCTTGTCAATGTGCGGCGAGCGCAGCACCGTCCACCGCTGGATCCGGGTGGGCAGCGGGATCGGCCCGCTCACACTCGCACCCGTCTTCTCCGCGGTCCGGACAATGTCCGCCGCCGTCTGATCGATCACCGCGTGATCGAACGCCTTCAGCCTGATCCGGATCGTATCCGACATTCCATTTCACCTTCGTCGCTTGTCACGTTGCCGGGATTCAACCGGCTTGCCGGCTGGAGCCAGCCCATCGCTATCAGACCTAAGATCTAAGACCTACGATCTACGTGTCGCTGTTCTGGCTTTCCGGCGCCTCGTC
>CAYMLW010000397.1:0-4130 GCA_964391035.1 uncultured Gemmatimonadaceae bacterium | reverse complement strand
CCGGACGAGCTGGTGACCGCGATCCGGCTGGCCCGTTCACTGGAGGTCCCGTACTTCCTCCTGGGCGCGGGCGCGAACATCCTGGTCGGGGACGGCGGGTTCCGTGGGCTGGTGATCCGCAGTGAGGTGGGCGGCATCGAGTTCCCGGGCGAGGACCGGGTCGTCGCGGGGGCCGGGGTGATGGTCTACCACGACCTGATCCAGGCGTGTGTCGAGCGGGGGCTTGGCGGGCTCCACGACTTCGTCGGCATCCCGAGCACGGTGGGCGGGGCCGTCTGGCAGAATCTGCACTTTCTCAGTCCCGCGCCGGAGCGGGAGCGGACCGTCTTCCTGGACGAGGTGCTGGAGAGCTGCGAGATCCTGACCGAGGAGGGCGAGGTCCGGACCGTCGGGGTCGACTACTTCGACTTCGGCTACGACTACAGCATCCTCCACGACCGGGACGACATCGTGCTCCGGGCCACCTTCCACCTGCGGCCGACTCCGCGGGAGGAGCTGCGGCGGGTGATCCGCGAGAACCTGAAGTGGCGTGACGACCGGCACCCCGACGTGTGGCTCTATCCGAGTGCGGGCTCCATCTTCAAGAAGATCGAAGGGGTGGGCGCCGGGCGGCTCATCGACGAGTGCGGGCTGAAGGGCCACGTACACGGGGGCGCACAGATCTTCCATCGCCATGCCAACATCATCGTGAATGCGGGCGGCGCGACGGCCCGGGAGGTCCGGGAGCTGATCGACCTGGCCCGGACCACGGTCGAGCGGAAGCTGGGGTACGCGCTCGAGCCGGAGATCGGGTTCATCGGGGAGTTCTGAATGCGCATTCTCATCATCGGTGCCGGCGCCGTCGGATTCCACCTCGCCCGTCGTCTGTCCGAGGAGCACCAGGATGTGGTGGTGATCGAATCGGACCCGGACCGGGCGCGGATGATCAGCGAGCAGATCGATGTGATGACGGTGGTCGGGAACGGGGCGTCGCTGCCGGTGCTCGAGCGAGCGAAGATCGAGAAGACCGACCTGATGCTCGCGGTGACGAGCAAGGACGAGGTCAACCTGGTGAGCTGCCTGGCCGCGTCGCGTCTGGATGTGAAGTTCAAGGTGGCCAGGATCAGCGACCCCGAGTACTACCAGGCGGGCAGCGTGCTGAGCCAGGAGCAGCTCGGGATCGACCTCATGATCAACCCGGAGAGGGAGTGTGCCTGGGAGACGTTCCAGCTCCTGAACAGCGAGGCCGCCACCGACCTGGCCCAGTTCGCCGACGGCCGGCTCCAGTTGGTGGGGCTCCGGGTCCGCGAGGGCGCGCCTATCGCGGGCCGGAGCATCCGGGAGATGGATGAGGAGCTCGGGGACCGGCCGTTCGTCACGGTGGCCGTGGTCCGGGACGGGAAGACGGAGGTCGCCCGGGGCACGACGCGGATCGAGGTGGGGGACCAGATCTTCATTCTCGCGCCGTCGGCGGAGATGCCGTTCATCCCGGCCATGGCGGGGTACCGGGACTTCAAGCTGCGGCGGGTCATGATCGCCGGTGGCAGCGACGAGGGGTTCTACCTGGCCGAGCGTCTGGCGGAGCACGGCGTGGACTGCACGATCCTGGACAAGGACCGGGCCCGGTGCGCGGAGCTGGCCGAGCAGCTCCCGAGGGCCCTCGTCCTTCATGCCGATGCCACGGACCTCGAGCTCCTGGAGATGGAGGGCATCGAGGGGATCGACGGGTTCGTCGCCTTCACCCCCCGGGACGACACCAACATGCTCGCCAGCCTCCTCGCCAAGAGCCAGGGCGCCCGGAAGGTGATCAGCCTGATCCATCGCTTCGACTACGTCCCGCTGGTCGGCCGCGTCGGGATCGATGCGGCTGTCTCGCCCCGGCTGTCCACGGTCAACGCCATCCTCCGCTATGTCCGGCGTGGGAACGTGGCGAGCGTGGCCACGCTACACGGGATCGACGCGGAGACCATCGAATTCGACGTGCACGGGAACGCGCGCGTGGCGGGCCGGGCCCTGAGGGACATCCACT
Source organism: uncultured Gemmatimonadaceae bacterium (assembly GCA_964391035.1). Classification (GTDB taxonomy): domain Bacteria; phylum Gemmatimonadota; class Gemmatimonadetes; order Longimicrobiales; family RSA9; genus JAWVYT01. Next base: position 2,122 of record CAYMLW010000397.1, on the reverse strand, counting down.
TCCCGAAAGCGTCGGTGGTGGGAGCGATCCTGCGCGGCTCCCAGGTCATTGTGCCCCGGGGCGGCGACCGGATCCGGACGGGCGACCGGGTCGTGCTCTTCGCGCTCCCGGACGCCATCCCAGAGATCGAACGACTCTTCGCCTGAGCCCCCTCGCCCGTGAACGTCAAACATCTCCTCCACGTCGTCGGCATCGTGCTGATGTCCCTGTCCGCGGCCATGGCCGCGACGGCGGGTGTGGCCCTGGCCTTCGGGGACGGCGACATCGCCGCCTTCGTCATCGCCGCCCTCGGCACCCTCGCCGTCGGCTTCGCCGCCTATCGGACCACGGGCATCATGCGGGATCTCAGCGTCCGGGAGGGCTACGCCGTCGTCGCCTTCGCCTGGATCGCCATCGGGCTGGCCGGCGCCGTGCCGTTCCTCCTGTCCGGCGTCCTCGATTCGCCCGTGGACGCCATCTTCGAGTCCATCTCCGGGTTCACCACCACCGGCGCGACGGTCTTCGCCGACATCGAGGCGCTGCCCCACGGCATCCTCTTCTGGCGCTCGTTCACCCAGTGGATCGGTGGGATGGGCATCATCGTGCTGGGGATCGCGATCCTCCCGTTCCTCGGCGTGGGCGGGATGCAGCTCTTCCGGGCCGAGGTGCCCGGCCCAACGCCGGAGCGGCTCCAGCCCCGGATCGCGCAGACGGCCAAGCTTCTCTGGTTCGTCTATGCAGGGCTGACCGCCGGACAGGTGGTGCTCTACCTCTTCGGCGGACTGTCCCTCTTCGACGCGGTGACCCACGCCTTCTCCACGATGTCGACGGGCGGGTTCTCACCCAGGGCCGCGTCCATCGCCGCCTATGACTCGGCGTACGTCCAGTATATGACGATCGTCTTCATGTTCCTGGCCGGCATCAACTTCTCGCTCCACTACCGGGCCGTCTCGTCCCGGGGCCGCATCTACTTCGGAGACGCGGAGTTCCGCTTCTACGGCCTCCTCGTGCTCGGCGGTACCGCCCTGGTCACGATCCTGGTCCTGGGGTCCGGCGCCTATGCGGACCTGGGAATCGAACGCGCGGTGCGGGATGCCCTCTTCCAGGTGGTGGCCATCGGGACCACGACGGGGTTCGTGACCCGGGACTACGAGCTCTGGCCGGTCGGGGCCCAGATCATCCTGCTGGGTTTCATGTTCGTCGGTGGGATGAGCGGGTCGACGGGTGGCGGCATGAAGACCGTCCGGGTCCACCTCCTGGCTCGCCACGCCGTCTCCGAGCTGAAGAAGAGCGTCCACCCCCGGGCCGTCGTGGCGACCCGGATGGGAGGGCGCGCCGTTGGCGAGCACGTCCTGCTGAACGTGCTGGCCTTCCTGCTGCTGTTCATCCTGCTGTATGCGGCCGGCGTGCTGGTGCTGGCGCTCCTCGGTCACGACCTGGCCACGTCGGTGGGCGCGAGCGCGGCGGCCATCGGCAATATCGGCCCGGGACTCGGCGGCGTCGGGGCGGTGGACAACTACGGGTGGATGGGGCCCGGGAGCCACGTGGTCCTGATGTTCCTGATGCTGGTCGGGCGACTCGAGATCTTCACGATTCTCCTCCTCTTCCACCCCGACCTCTGGCGCTCGGCACGCTGGCGCTGATGCCTGAGTGCGGGGCCGCTCCAGCGGCGCCCGCTGGACCGGACCTTGCGCGACACCCCCCCCCACCAGGGACGACTCCGGTCACGCTGTCGATAGATGTCCGCCGGGTATCCGAGGGGGCCTTCATGGTCGGGAAGAGAGACACGATCGCTGTCGGGCTCGCCGCGTCCACGCCGGCCATGCTGGGCGCAGGGCTGGCAACGGACGAGCGCGCTTCGGCGAAGAGTCCCGCGGACCCGGTGTCCGCCCCGGATCCGGAGGTCGAGCCGGACGCCGACCTGTACGCCGACCTGCTCCCCGGGGAGTGGGACCTGCCGGCGGACCGGAACGAGCGGATCGACTTCTTCATCGACTTCCTGAAGGGCGAGCGGTACGACGACTTCAGGGAGTGGCTGGAGCGGGTCGGCCGGGTCATGCGGGAGGTGACCGGTTCCGAGCGTGGCGGAGATGAGGACTACTGGCTGATCAACGACCGGCTGCCGCGCGAGACGCGAGACTGC
>CAYMLW010000396.1:0-4155 GCA_964391035.1 uncultured Gemmatimonadaceae bacterium | reverse complement strand
GCAACTGGGATGCATCGTCATCCTGTTGCGGCATTTATGAGATGGCTTCTAGTCCATCTGACGACGGATGAACGTTGGAATGTCTAGATCTGTCAACTGTCCTCGCGCAAGGGGCTGCTCCGGCGGTCGGGGGAACGGGACCGGCTCCGCATCGATGTAGGCCGGCTCACGCTCCGGCTGCGACTGCGGCTGCGGCGGCCGTACCTCCCGGAGCCCGTTGTGGCCGTTCCCCGTGTGGCCGTTCCCCGTGTGGCCGTTGCCGCCGGCCTGGACGCCGTCGCCGGCGCGGCCGTTGAGGCCATTCGACGGCGCCGCGGCCCGCGTCCCGCCGTTGTGGGCCAGCGTGCCGTTCGGGCGACCGTGGTGCCCGCCGTTCGCAACCGACCGGGTCCGTTCGGGCCGGGAGAACGCCGCCTGCACCCGGTTGATCGGTCGGGCAGGCTCGTCGTCGGTGACGAGCCCGGTGGCGATCACGGTGACCCGGACCTGATCCTCGGCCTCCGGGGCGTGGACGGCGCCGAAGATGATCTCGGCCTCCTCGCCCGCGGCCTCCTGGATGATCGAGGCGATGGTGGTGACCTCGTCGATGGTCAGGTCCATGCCGCCGGTGATGTTGATCAGCACGCCCTGGGCGCCCTGGATCGACACGTTGTCCAGCAGCGGGCTCGAGATGGCCTCCTGGGCCGCGTCGACGGCCCGGTTCTCGCCCTCGCCGTGGCCGGTGCCCATGAGGGCCGGGCCGCGGCTGGCCATGACCGTGCGGACATCCGCGAAGTCGACGTTCACCTCGCCAGTCACGTGGATCAGGTCGCTGATCCCGCGGGTGGCATGGAGGAGCACCTCGTCGGCCTTCTTGAGGGCGTCGCGGAAGGAGGTCCCCTTCCCGACCACGCTCAGCAGCCGCTCGTTCGGCACCACGATCACCGTGTCGGCGGTGCGACGCAACTCGGCCAGCCCCTGGTCCGCCTGGCGCATCCGCTTGCGCCCCTCGAACATGAACGGCCGGGTCACCACGCCGATGGTGAGGGCGCCCATCTCCCGGGCCAGCTCGGCGATGATCGGCGCCGCGCCCGTCCCGGTGCCGCCGCCCATCCCGGCGGTGACGAAGACCAGGTCGGCGCCCTGCATGGCCCGCCGGACCTCGTCCCGGTTCTCCTCGATGGCCTGCCGCCCGATCTCCGGGCGCGCGCCGGCGCCCAGGCCCCGGGTCAGCTTCTTCCCGATCTGGATCTTGATCTGGGACTTCGACTCCTTCAGCGCCTGGGCATCCGTGTTGACGCTGATGAACTCGACCCCGTCCAGGTCCTCGTCGATCATGCGGTTGACGGCGTTGCCTCCGCCGCCGCCCACTCCGACGACTTTCATGCGCGCGTTCTGCGCGGCCGCTTCCTCGAATTCGAAGATCATCATGGACCCCTCCCTGGATTGTGAAGCGGGGGTTCCCTGGTCCACCGCTCCGGTACTCTGCTCCAACTCGTCCTCGGTCCTCGGACCGGGCGTCTCCCCCCGATCATCTATGTCCAGTCGGTCGTGCTCTCCGACGCTCATGTCGCCTCCCTTCACCGTGCTCACTCCGGCTCCGCGATCAGAAGAACTCCCGCAGCCACTGTACGATCCTGCTCACTAATCCCGGCGCGGCCCCGCCGCCGGTCAGCCGCTGCTCCGCGCCGAACAGCGCCAGTCCGGTGGCCGTGGAGAAGCGGGGTTTGCGCACCGCGTCCGCCAGCCCACCGAGGCCTTCTCCGGGGATACCCACCCGGGCGGGCCCGCCAAAGACGTGGTGCGCCACGTCGACGGCGCCCGTCAGCTCCGACCCGCCACCCGTCAGGACCACGCCGGCGCCCAAGCCCTCGTCCTCGCCCGCCCGCTCGATCTCGGCGGCGACCAGCTCGAGGACTTCGTCCAGTCGCTGCTCGATGATGTGGGCCAGCAGCTCCCGGGCGACCTCGCGACGGGTGCCCGGGCTCGGGCCGGGCAGGTCCACCGTCTCCCGGGGATCGACCATCTGGGCCGAGGCCACGCCATACTGCTCCTTGGCTCGCTCCGCCTCGGCGAACGGGATCGACAGCCCCTTCACCAGATCGTTCGTGATGGCGGCGCCGCCCCACGGGATGTCGGCCAGGTGGTGGGTCTTGCCCTCCCGGAAGACGGCCAGCTCGGTGGTGCCCGCGCCGAGGTCCACCAGCGCCACGCCCACTTCCTTCTCCTCATCGGCGAGGATCGCCCGGGCGGTGGCGACGGGCTCGTGGACGAAGGCCTCGACCTTGTAGCCGGCCCGGCCCACGGCCTTCCGCAGGTTCGCAGCGGCGGCCGCGTTGCAGGTTATGATGTAGACTTCCGCCTCCAGCCGGGTCCCTGCCATGCCCACGGGATCCCGGATGTCCGCCTGGCCGTCCACCCGGTACTCCTGGGGCAGGACGTGGAGGACCTCCCGGTCACTCGGGACGACCACGGCCCGGGCCACCTCGTGCACCCGCTCCACGTCGGCCGGGCCGATCTCGCCGCCGCCCACCGCCACCACGCCCGTCGAGATGTTGGCGTCGATGTGGTTGCCGGCGATCCCGGCGAAGACGCGGTCTGCGCGGACACCGGCCATCAACTCGGCCTCCTTCATGGCCGCCTTCACCGACTCGGTGGTCTCCTCGAGGTCCGTGACCACGTCCCGCCGGATCCCACCGGAGCGGGACTGGCCCACGCCCAGGACCCGGTAGCCGGGCTCACGGCCTTCCTCGACCGAGACCTCCAGCAGGACCGAACAGGTCTTCGTGCTGCCGATATCCAGGCCTGCCACCACGAACGTGCTCATCAGTCAGCTCACCGGCGTGTCGAGGAACGAAACCACCACCTGGTCGCGGTACCGGACGTCGATCGTCCGGACATCGTCCAGCTCACCGCGGGCTCGGAGGTCGGTCAGGGCCAGCCGCAGCTGGGTCAGTTGGAGCGACGTGGCCGCTGCGGGCAGGACCGCCACCGCGTCGGTGTCCCGGAACACCATCCGGATCGCCGGCCCATCCACCCGGAGCTGGGACACCCGGTCGGCGATGTCCGGCGTCTCCCGCAGCAGCGTCGCGACCGTAGCGATGGCCGAGGCCCCGTGCCCCTGGAGCCGGCCGTCGCGTACCTCCGCGGCCATCACGACCGGGAGATCCAGGACCAGGCCGGCGGGATCGAGGTCGAGGAGCCGGCCGTGGGCGTCCACGGGGCGCAGCGTCTCCATGGCCACCAGCGCCACCGGCTCGGCCTCGACCACGTCGAGCGTGACCGTGGACGGGAAGGTGCGCCGGACCCGGACGGCCTCCACGAGCGGGTGGGTCCGGACGCCGGCCTGCCACGCGTCCAGATCGTCGAACAGGTTGGCCTCGCCGTCGAGGCCCGCGGCCCGAACCACCTCGTACGGGTCGATGTAGCGGGTCCCCAGGACCTCGACCTGCCGGACCCGGAACGTCTCGGTCTCCCGGAGCACGCCGGGGAGGTACACCACCGCCGCGGCCGTCACGACCACGCCGACCACCGTCAGCAGCACCCGGCCCCACCGGATCCCCCTCATGACGCCTCCTCCCGGGCCAGGCGCTCGCCCAACGCGCGGGCGCACTCGTCGATGTTTCCGGCCCCCATCAGCAGGCAGACGTCCCCTGCCTCCAACGCGTCGGCCAGCGCGTCGTCGAGATGCGCGATCTCCGGGTGATAGACCACCCGGGCGCCGGCCTGCCTCGCCGCGCCGGCCACCAACTCTCCCGTCACGCCTTCGATGGGGTCCTCGCGGGCCGGGTACACGTCCGTGACCCACACCACGTCGGCCGCGGCCAGGGTCCGGCCGAACGCGCGCCAGTGGTCGCGGGTCCGGCTGTACAGGTGAGGCTGGAACACCGCGACGACTCGCCGGCCCGGGAACCGCTCACGGGCGGCGGCCACGGTCACCTCGACTTCGGTGGGGTGGTGGGCGTAGTCGTCGATCACCGCGATGCCGGTCCACTCGCCGAGGAGCTCGAACCGCCGGGCGACGCCGCGGAAACCCTGGAGCCCGCGCCGGACGGCGTCCGGATCCGCGCCCAGGTGCAGCGCGACGGCGATGGCCCCCAGCGCGTTCCGGACGTTGTGCCGGCCAGGCACGACCACGGTGTAGCGGCCGAGAGACTCCTCTCCCCGACGCACGTC
>CAYMLW010000395.1:0-4180 GCA_964391035.1 uncultured Gemmatimonadaceae bacterium | reverse complement strand
GCATCCGGGTCGTACGTCAGGAACGGGAAGGCCCGGCTCTCCAGCGCGAGCTTCGCCGCCTCCGGCGCCCACTCGTCCGGCAGCCCGTGCTCCACCGGGCACGGCGTGTAGATGTTGATCACGCTCGGCCGCCGGGTCTGGAGCCCCTTGATCAGTCCGCCGATCAGGTGGCTCGCCGAGGCCTGCGACGTCTGGTGGACGTACGCGCCGCGGTGCGCCATGGCGATGTAGCCCAGCTCCTTGCGGACCTCGGTCTTGCCGTGGATCGCCTTCCCGTACGGCGACATGTCCGCCGACTGGCCCGTGTAGGTCCCGGTGCTCGCCTGGCCGCCCGTGTTCGAGTAGACCTGCGTGTCCAGCACGATCACCCGGATCGGCTTCCCGCTGGCCAGCAGCCGCGACAGGTTCTGGAACCCGATGTCGAGCATGGCCCCGTCGCCACCGATGGCCAGGATCGGCGGGACCAGGTTGAACTCCTGGTCCGTGAACTGCTGCCAGTCGAAGTCGGTGAAGAACTTCTCGTCCGTCTCCGGGTCGTAGCTGCCGTCCAGGACCTTCTCGGCGCGGCGGACGGTGGCGAAGTTGTCGCCCATCTTCCGCATGTGGCCCTCGAAGATGCCGATGGCGATGCTCGGGGCGTCCTGGAAGAGGTGGTTCACCCAGGGGAACGGGTACGGGTTGAAGGGATACGTGCTCCCCCACACGCTCGAGCACCCGGTGGAGTTGGTGATCCCCGCCGACGCCCGGCCCCGCCCGCTCGGGCCCTCCTCGTAGCGCCACTTCAGCTCCTTCAGCGCCTTGATCGACGACGCGTAGCGCTCGAGCCGCTCGCGCTTCTCCTCGCTGATCGGCACGTCCACGCGCCCGCCCTCGGCTACCGCGACCAGGTCCAGGTCCGCGTCCGCCGAGAGCAGGTCCCGGGCCCTCTCGTCCAGCCCGGCGATCAGCTCGTCGATACGGCCCACGTACTTCTCGACCCGGGGCTGCATCAGCGCCTCGATGGTCGACGTGATCAGGTGGACCGACGTCTTCTCGCCGCACCCCATGCACGCGCCATCGCCGCCCACCATGCTCCGGTAGGTGTCCTTCTTGAGCAGCAGGCTCGGCAGCACGCCGATCCCTTCCTCCAGGTCACGGATGTTGATGTAGCGGTCGTCGGTGTCCGGCAGCTCCTTCCAGAAGCCCCAGTTCTTCCGGAGCTTATCGACCACTTCCTCGTCCTGCTTCTCGGTCACCAGCGCACCATCCGCGCACACGTCCACGCAGATGTTGCAGCCCTTGCACGCCTCCGGGTTCACCGTGATCGACAGCAGCCCGCCGCTGCCCTTCTCCTTGCCCTCCGGCATGTCCCAGAACGGCTGGGTCTTGGCCAGCGGGAACTCCGCCAGGACCGGGTAGACGGCGGCGAAGTCGTCGTCCAGCTCCCTCCGCTTCTCCGGGTCCCAGTTCAGCTTCGGGACCAGGTTCTTGTACGCCGCCCTGAGCGAGTCGCCGAAGGTGTCGAACGGCACCCCGTCGATGACCTTGTGGGTCTCCTTGACCAGGTGCTTCGAGACCTGCTTCAGCCGATCCAGCGAGCGCCCGTTCTGCGCCGTCCGGATCGCCGTGTCCAGGAGGTCCTCCACGCTGTTCACCAGCCCGGGGATGGCCGCGTCCGGACACTGGGTCCAGCACTGGGCGCACCCGGTGCACTTGCTGGCAATGAAGTCCGGGACCTCGAACCGGATGTTCGTCATGTCCCGGATCACGCTCGTGGCGGCCGGGATCCCGCTGATCGCCGCGTACGGGTCCGCGATCGGCTCCTGGCCCGCGTCGTAGATCGAGCAGACCTGCTCGTAGAACCGGCCCGGGTTCCCGATCCCGATCTCCGCGGCCGGCACGTCCAGCATGTCCGGCACCCGCGCCACCGGGAGCGACACGTCCTTCCCGCCCTCCGACGACGCCTCGATCTCCACGATCTCGTCGTAGCCACGCCGGATGACACGCACGTTGTCCTCGACCACCCGCTCACCCAGCTTGCCGAACTTCCGCTCCATCTGGTCGCGGATCCCGGCGAAGAGCGTCTCCTCCGTCAGCCCCTCCTGCTCGGCCAGCGGCGAGACCCGGAAGAACGCGCCCAGGAAGGCCGCGCCCTGCATCCGGTACCGCAGCTCCGCGGCCGAGGCCTCGTCCTGCGCGATCTTGAAGCCGTCCAGCCCGTAGACCGTGATGTTCTTCGCCCGGATGTAGCGCTTGGCGTCCTCCGGGAAGCCCTCCCAGAGCTCCTCGGGTGTCAGGTCGGTCTGGATCACGAACACGCCGCCCTCCCGCAGACCGGCCAGCGGGTTCGAGTGGCGGAACACGTTCGGGTCCGGGCTCAACACCACGTCCACGTGCTTCAGCTCGGCGTTGATCTTGATCGGATCCCGGCTGAGCGTGGCGTAGAACGTGGTGGGCTGACCCTTCTTCTCGGAGCCGTATTTCGGGTTCGCCTTCACGTGCAGCCCGGCCATCTCGAAGGCCGTGAGCGACACGTTCTTGCCCATCGTGATGGCGCCCCAGCCGCCCACGCTGTGGATCCGCAGCGCGATCGAACCGTCCGGGAGCAGGTTCAGGTCCTTCACCGGCTCGAGCGCCAGCTCGGGCAGCTTCGGGTACGACTCCAGGAGCTGCTGCTGCCAGATCTCCAGCTTGGGCAGCCGCGTGTCCTTCCGGACGAAGTCGATGCCCAGGTAGAACTGACGGCGCCGCTTCCCGCTCTCCAGCATGTTGTCCACGGCCGCCACCAGGTCCCCCGCCTGCAGGTCCCGGCTGCCGAAGCCGAAGCCGCCGCTGAAGAAGTCCGGCACGTCGTCGGGCGAGATCGCCGGTACGCCCTCGTGGGGCCGCTCCACCTGCTTCTCCTCGCGCAGCGGGTACCGCACCGGCTCGCGGCCCTTCGACACGCCCACCGCCCGGCCGTTCTCCACGGCCTTCGCCATCGCGGAGCGGATCTCCCGCAGGATCGGCGCGTCCACCGCCAGCGGCTGGTCCACCCGCTCCAGCACCGTGACCGCCTTCTTGCCGGCGAGCAGCGCCGCCACCAGGTCGGTCGGGAACGGCCGGAACATCACCATGTCCAGCACGCCCACCTTGAGGCCCCGCTCGTCCCGCAGATAGTCGGCCACCGCCTCGGCATTGCCCACTACCGAGCCCTGGCCCACCAGCACGTACTCCGCGTCCTCGAGCCTGTAGCCCATGGCACGGCTGTAGCGGCGGCCTGTCAGCTCGGCGTACTCCGCCAGCGCCTGCTCCGTCAGCGCCTGCACATGGTCGAAGTAGAACGGCCGCTGGGCCGCCACGCCCTGGGCGTAGCTGTCCTGGTTCTGCACCGTCCCGAGCATGGCCGGGTAGTCCACGTCGAACAGCTCGGGGATGCGACGCCGCGTTTCGCCGAACACCAGGCGCTGCGCCGGCGTCGGGCTCTCGATCATGTCCGACGGGTCACCCAGGTACTCCTTCACGAGCTCCCGCTCGGGCATCCGCATGGTCTCGATCACGTGGCTGGTCAGGAACCCGTCCTGCGCCACGATGCCCGGATTCAGCGACAGCTCGGCAATCCGGTGCGCGATCAGGTTCAGGTCCGCCGCGCTCTGTACGTCCTTCGCGAAGAGCTGGAAGAAGCCCGTGTCGTCCACCGCGTGGTAGTCGTCGTGGCCCGCGTGCACGTTCAGCGCGTGCTTGGTCATGGCCCGGGCCGCGATGTTCAGCACGTAGGTGAGCCGCTTCCCGGCCGCCGCGTACAGGCTCTCGTGCATGTACGCGATGCCCTGACCGCTCGAGAAGTTGGTCGCTCGCAGACCGACCATGCTCATCCCGGCCGTGACGCCCGCCGCCGCGTGCTCGCCCTCCGGCTCGAAGAAGAGGAGCCGGCGGCCATTCACGTTGGTCGCCCCCTGCGCCACCGCCATGGCCCACCCCTCGCCCATCTGCGTCGAGGGCGTGATCGGGTAGGCGCCCGCGGCCTCGCTGCCCGCCGTCTCCATCGTGACGATGGCGTCGGTGCCGTCCGTGGCTTGCGGCTGCCCCGGGTAGCGGGGCTCCTGCTCCGGCGTTTCGTTCTTCTTGAACGGGTTCTTCATCAGAGACTCCCTGCGACAACGGGCTCGCGGAACTGCGCGCCCTCGACCCAAACGATCGCCCCCGTCGGACAGCGGGCGAT
>CAYMLW010000394.1:0-4184 GCA_964391035.1 uncultured Gemmatimonadaceae bacterium | reverse complement strand
GGGCCGCCTCGACCAGTCTCCGGACGCGCTCGCTATCGACCGGGGTGCCGGCGCCCGCCACCTGGAGCGCGCTTCCGACGATCACAGCCGTGGCCACCTCGAGGAGGCGGCCGACCGAGTCCGGGGTGACGCCGCTACCCACGAGAAGGGGTGCATCCGGAGCCGCCTCCGCCACGGCCTGGAGGGTGTCCGTGTCCGCGGGTGTCCCGGTGGCGGGACCGGAGACGATCAGGCCGTCGGCCAGTCCCCGGCCCCACGCATCCCGGGCGGCGTCCCGGATGTCGAGCCCCCGGGGCGGTACGGCGTGTTTGACGAAGATGTCGGCCAGCAGGCTCACCGGCGGCGCGAGCCGTTCCCTCAGCCGCAGGGTCTCATCGGCGCGACCCTCGATCCAGCCCTGGTCGGTGAACATGCCGCCCGTGTGCACGTTCACACGCATGAACCCAGCGCTCGTGGCCGCGGCGACGGACAGCGCCGCCCGGGCGTCGTTGCGAAGCACGTTGACGCCGATCGGCCGGTCGGCGACGTCCGTCACCGCCAGTACGGCCCGTGTCATGGCGGCAACGGTAACCGGCTCGACCCGGTCCCGGCGGAAGGGCGCGTCGCCGTAGTTCTCGACGAGGACCGCGTCCACACCACCGTCGCGGAGCGCCTCGGCATCGCGACGGGCCCGATCCAGGACGGCGTCCATGTCGCCGGTCCAACGAGGCGAGCCGGGCAGCGGGAGGAGGTGAACCATGCCGATCACCCCCGTCGGCGGCCGCCGCCGGCTCATGACGGGAAACGCGAGAGGCCGGCGAACGGGCCGGCCTCTGCAGGCGGTGGGGTGTGGCCAGCGGCCCCGGACGTCACCGGCCCGCCGGGATCCGGAGTGTCTGTCCCGCGTAGATCCGGCTGCCGGAGAGGTTGTTCTCGCTCTTGAGGTCGTCCACGCCGATTCCGTGGTTCCGGGCGATGCTCCAGAGGCTATCGCCGGGCCGGACCCGGTATTGAATGGCCTCCGTGACCTCGGGCTGTCGCCGGCGGTCGAGGTTGGCCACGTACTGGGCATACGGCCGGGGGAAGACGGCCACGTGGTAGTGGGGCGGCCAGCGCTCCAGCGTCGCCTCGAGCACGCCCTGCCGCTCCAGCGACAGCAGCACGTCCTCCAGCCAGACCCGACAGCTCCGCTGACGGGTCCGGCGGAAGTCGATGGCCATGCCCGTGGGGTGCACCGACTTGCGGGACGCGTTCCTCGGCTGCTCATTCTGCGGCCGCGTCAGGCTGGTCACCACGAGACGCTCCCCGCACGCCGCCCGGTACTGGGCGGCCAGCCGCTCAATGAACAGCTTCGTCTCCGGTCGGGCATACGGGTACGACACACGGATCAGCGTGTAGTTGGCGTCGCCCGGCACCCGGACCAGGTACCCGTGATCCACGAACCGGCGGATCTGCGAGGCCGTCCGTAGGAACGTGAAGTCGTGATCGTGGGCGATGTTGTACTGGCGGGACACCGATGCCAGGGACCCCCGCAGGCTCTGGCCGACCGCGGGATCCGCGGCCAAACAGAGAAGCAGGGCGAGCACGGCCGTCGCTGAACGCAGCATCGTCATCGAAGCCCAGGCTCAGGGTTGGCGATCTGTCTGGCGAGTCGAGTAGCTCCAAGGTCAAGAGCCGTGCGGAGAAAGCTGGCTCTACCCGATGTGATTTGTCAACCCTTCTTCACTCCCCCGATATCGGTGGGTCGGCGGGGGGCGGGACGACGCGGTCCGGTGCTCAACCCCGGCGCCGCAGTCGTGGCAGCGTGTCCGGGTGTCGCGAGGCGAGGAACGCGACCACCAGCGCCAGCAGGGCGAGCCAGGCGAATGTCGCCGGCCACCAGTACGTGACCCCGAACTGCGGGGCCGCCCCGGCGGAACCGTGCAGGCGCGCGTTCAACTGGAGCGAGGCCTCGCCCATCTCGCCCACGATGACGGGGAACAGTCCCCACGCCTCCTCGACCAGCGGCCGGGACAACGTCTCGACGAGCTGCTTCAGGCCGAGCCATTCGCCGAGAACGGCCAGCAGGAAGGGTCCGGCGAATATGATCCCGAAGAACCACCGGATCGGGTAGTCGGATGCCACGGTGAGGAACGAGATGGCCAGGTAGCCCAGGGTCGGCCCGGTGAACATGTTGACCCAGCCGGCCGGGTCCACCTCGCCGAGCTGGGAGAGGTTGCCGTCGAAGGCAGCCATGAGGGCACCCACGGCGATCAGGAGCCCGTACAGGATCCAGAGCCAGAACGCGCCGGCCGTCAGCCGGGCCAGCGTGTGCGTGGAACGGCCGACCGGGGCCGACCAGTGGTAGAGCCGGTTGCTGGGGCCCTCGTTGTGGAACACGGCGAAGCCCCAGATGGGGCCGGCCAGGACGAGCCAGATCGGCCACGGCGCGAGGAGGCGGGCCAGAGCCAAGTCCGACCACGGCTCTCCGGCCAGGACCAGGACGGCGAGGAGCGCGACACCCAGGAGCAGCGGCCTGCGACTGGTCCAGAGCAGCCGGAACTGACGGCTCAATGCCCCGCCGAACCCGACCGGCCGTGCGGTAGGCTGCTTCATCGTGTTCTCCATGGCTAGCTCCCTCCCCCGGCGACCGCCGCACCCGTAAGGCGCAGATCGTCGCCCTTGTACGCCATCAACGCCACGGCCGCCTCCTCGAGGGTCAACGGCTCCACTCCCCGGATCGTCGCGCCCCCGGACTTCAACATCTCGACCACCTCGCGCTCGTTGCCCCAGATCGACCATGCGACCTCGCGACCGCTCCCGCTCCGGCGAATCACATGGCCGCCGGCATCCGCCGGCCCGGACCACGACTCCGGCACCTCCAACGTGTAGCGCCGCAGCCGGCTCCGGAGTGTCTCCCGGTCGACCTGCGCCCGCAGCGTGCCGTCGGTCAGCACGCCCAGGTGGTCGCCCAGGCCCTCGACCTCGTAGACCAGGTGCGTCGAGACCAGCAGCGTCGCCCCCGTCTCCGAGATGTGGTCCGCCAGCAGCCCCAGCGCCTCGTCCCGCATCACCGGGTCCAGCCCGTCCGTCGGCTCATCCAGCAGCAGGATCGGCGGACGGTGGGCCAGCGCCATCACCAGCTGGACACGGCGCGCCTCGCCCTTCGACAGCTTCCCGAACTTCGTATGGTCCCGCACCTCCAGCCGCTCCATCAGCTCGCCTGCGTACGCCTCGTCCCACCCCGATCGATACGACGCATGGTGCTCCAGGAGATGCTGCACCTTCATCCAGCCGTAGCCGGCATCCTGCCGCTCCGGGACGTACCCGCACAGCGCCCGGACCTCGGCACCCCCGTCGACCGAGCTGCGACCCAGCACCGCCGCTTCGCCGTGGTCCGCACGCACCAGGTCGAGGAGGACCCGCAGCGTCGTGGTCTTGCCCGCGCCATTCGGACCCACCAGCACGTAGACGGAGCCCCGCGGCACCGACAGGTCGAGCCCGTCCAACGCCACCCGCGAACCGAAGCGCTTGGCCAGATCGCGCGTCACCACCGCAGGCCCCGAGGACGCCGCACCCATGGGTTCGCTCATCGGTCCCCTCCCTCCGGCTCGCCGCCGGCGCTCTCCGCCCGCGACCGCTCGATCGCCTCAATCAGCTCCGCCGCCGTAAGCCCATTCCGGTACGCCTCCCTCAGTGCTCGCTCCGCGACCATCGCCGCCAGTTCGCCCCGCTCTCGATCCGTCTTCAACGACCCCTCCTCCGAAACGAAGGTCCCCTGTCCGCGCCGCACGTACACGAGCCCCTCCCGCTCGAGCTCCCGGTACGCCTGCTGGACCGTGTTCGGATTCACCCGCAGCTCCGCCGCCAGCTGACGCACCGAAGGAAGCGGATCATCCGCCCCCACCGTGCCCAGCACCACCGCCCGCTTGATCTCGTCCATGATCTGGACGTAGATCGGCCGGGCCTCGGCCGCATCGATCGTGATCAGCACCGTCCCCTACCTGTAATAGTGTGTCGGTCCACTCATACACTAGACGACTGCGCGGCCCGTGTCAATAGGGCCTTCGAGAGCCTGGTCGGACGACGCTGTCCTGGCTCCCTTATGCGGGTCACGTGGAGGATATGGCGGGACACGGGGGACTGGGGGCGCAATGCCGCGAGCCACCGCCACTCAGGCGGAAGACGGTGAGTCCGGATCAGGCGACGGCGGGGAGTCCTTCCCC
>CAYMLW010000393.1:0-4200 GCA_964391035.1 uncultured Gemmatimonadaceae bacterium | reverse complement strand
GGCGAGGCCGGGCCCGGACGGTAGTTGAAGGGCGGGTGGAGAGTTTCAGTGATTATGGACGAAACTCTACACCGGACCCGGTTGCTCCCCTCTCCGGTGGAGATTGTCAGCGATTATCGCGGAGACTCTCCACCGGACGGCGACAGGAAGGCCCCGCGAGGCGCCGAGGGGTTCCCAAAGCTGGCGACCGGCTCTACCTTATTCGACTCTGGACGCGCGACAGTTCTCGCCACGGCCGCGCCGCGACGGGTCTTCCCGCGGAAGGAGAGCAGGATCGGGAGGGACAGTTCTCGCCACGCTTCGCGCGACGAGACTTCGCTACGCTCCCTGCGGTCGCGTAGCTCAGCTGGTTAGAGCGCACGGTTCACATCCGTGAGGTCGTAGGTTCGAGTCCTACCGCGACCATATGGAGAACATGGCAGCTCGGGGCAGCTCGTTGTGGTTCAATGACCTGCCGACCGCTGCTTCTCCGCAGAACGGCACGCCGCAGATCCCTGGACCGTCCAGACCTACCGGTCCCCTGTAGGCCCTGGGCGTCTGGTCGACTTCGGCTGTGCAAACAGTCGTGCGGGACCGGCTCACGCGGCCGTCGATTCGGTGCACGTACGGCGCGCTTTGTCACACTCATCCTCATCTTTGGACGCCGCGCAGGCGAGGACAGCTACGACCTCTCTTGCGATGGATGCACCCCGGTCCCGCGCGTACCAACGGCGGATTTCCCGGTACCGCTCCTCCTTCGGGAGCGGTCGTCCCTCGGCCTCGAACCAGGCCTGTAGTCCGGTCGGGCGGGGACCCCACCAGCCGCGGCAGACGCCGTCCTGGTCGAGGAGGATCAGGACGGGGATGGATCGACTGCCGCCGGTTAGGTGGCGATCCATGAGCTCCGGGAACATTTCCCGGCCCACGATCCGCAGGTCCAGGCCCTCGACCTGCTCTACCAGGCGAGCGACCACCGGCAGGATATTGACGGCGTCGCCGCACCAGTCGTCGGCGATGGCCAGGATCCGCCAGTTGCCGGCGAGCGCCCGCCCTCGGTCCACCACCGCGGCAGGGACCTTCGCCCGCGGCGCCATGGCGTGCCACAGCTCTCGGTTGACCCGGGTACGGGCCAGGAACGCGTCGAATGTCGCGCCGTCCCGATACGCCTGCTCGTACATCACCACCCTCCTCCCGGGCTGTCCTCTTTGGGTTCGGCCGTCCAACCGGGAGCACTGCTCGAGGGTTCCCGGACCCCTGGCTGACCGGGACGGCCGAGGCGATTCTGACCGCTGAGGAAGCCCACGGCTGGCTGGAGCACGAATGCGGACTAATCTCTCGGGAGATTGGTCCCGACCGGGACCTGGCCCGGTCCGCGCTGCGGGATAGGTGGGAGCGGGGCGAGCGCGAGGGCTTCTGGCCTTACGAGTCCCGAAGCTCCGCCACCGCGGCGAGGATGTCCTCGTTCGTGGCTCTGACCCGATAGTTCTCTTCCATGAACCGCCAGCGGACGACGCCCTCCCGGTCGATCACGAAGACCGTCGGGTGGGGCCAACCTCGCCCGTCGGGGTTCAGGAGACCGTACCGGCCGATCACCAGTGAGGCGGAGTCCGAGAGGAGCGGGAAGGCGATTTCGCGGTCGTGCTCGGTCCGGACGCGTTCGATCATGGTCTCGGTCTCCTCCGGCCCGTCGATCGAAACGGCCAGGATCTCCGTCTCACGCTTCTGCCGGTCGTCGAGCAGGTCTTGCAGCTCCCCGAGCTGCGCGGAGCAGTAGGGTCACCAGTGGCCACGGTAGAATACGAGGATCACGTCCCGCTTTTCGCGGAAGTCCGAGAGGGTGACGGTCCCCCCGCGGTGGGCGGGGAGCGTGAAATCGGGGGCGACATCGCCGACGGCCACCCGCTCGGGCTCGACCGGCGGCAGGTCGGCGCCATCGTGCGGGCCCAACTTCGCTTCTCTGGTGGACCCCTCCGCGCAGCCGACGAGGAAGAGGATCCCGAGCAGTGCGAGCCTGGAGCGGGCGCCAGTGAACCGCGTCATGGGGTCGGCCTCGATCTCGAGTGGCGGAAGAGTGGTCTCAACCTAACGGGAACTGCCGGCCCGTGAAACGACGGAAACACTGCAGCCGGAACACCGCTTGCAGGTACGAGTGACTCCCGAACTGACCGAGGTGGCGGATGGTATTCCCTGAGCTTGCCGCATTCGCGGAGGTCGCCCTCTTCCTGCTGCGCCTGATGCTCGCCGCGATCTTCGGGACGAGTGGCTGGTCCCACATGACGCAGCCGCAGGAGCGGGCGGAGAGCATCGGGATGTCGCCGGGATTCACCCTCGTGCTCGGGGTGGTGGAGGTGACGGCCTCGGCGGCGCTGGTGCTCGGCATCTACCCGCAGATCGCGGCCATCCTGCTGATCGGCGTGATGCTCGGTGCGATCCAGAAGAAGGTCTTCGTGTGGAAGACGGGCTTCTGGGGCGACGAGGGCCAGGGCTGGTACTACGACCTCCTGTACCTTGTCTGCGCCCTGGTCATCCTCACCACCGGTGGCGGCGCCATTATCCTCACCTGATGGACTCGTGGAACGACCGAAGGACGAAACCGGTTCGACGACCACCATGAGTCGACCCATCGCCGACTACGCCCTGCTGTCCGACTGCCACCGCGCCGCGCTCGTGTCCCGCGCCGGCTCCGTGGACTGGCTGTGCGCGCCCCGCTTCGACTCCCCGGCCGTCTTCGGACGTCTCCTGGATACCGGGGCGGGACACTGGACCATCCAGCCGGCAGGGGCGCACGACGTCGAGCGCCAGTACGCGGAGGGCTCCCTGGTTCTGCGTACGACGTTCCAGGCGGACAAGGGGGAGGCGACGCTCACCGATGCCCTGGCCACGGGGCCGAACGAGCGGGGTCACGAGCTGGGGGTGGAGGCGCCGGCGGTGCTCCTGCGTCGGGTAGAGTGCACCCGCGGACGGATCCGGTTGTCCTTCCACTTCGAGCCCCGGCCAGAGTACGGACTCGTGCACCCGGTCCTGGAGCCGTGCGATGGGGGGCTACGTTCCCGGGGCGGTCCACTCTCCCTGGTACTCTCCTCACCCGTGGAGCTCGAGCTGAACGACGCGGACGCCCGCGCGGATCTCGAGCTGGCGGCGGGCGAAGTGCTGCACTTCTCGCTGCACTTCCGGCCGGCGTGGTCGCGGCCGCCTTCGGTCTGGAATGCGGACCACATCGACGACCGGATCGAGGAGACGGAGGCGGCCTGGAAGAGCTGGGCGGAGATGCATCAGGGCTACCAGGGCCCATGGGCGGAGCTGGTCCACCACAGCGGCCGGGTCCTCCAGGGGCTGACGTACTGCCCCACCGGCGCCATCATCGCGGCGCCGACCACCTCGCTCCCGGAGGCGGTCGGCGGTACGCGAAACTGGGACTACCGCTTCGCCTGGATCCGGGACGCCAGCCTGACGCTGGAAGCCCTCTGGGTGGCTGCCTGTCCCGACGAGGCGCACCACTTCTTCGACTTCCTCTCCGCCGCCAGCCTCGGCCGCGTACGCCGGGGCGACCCGCCCCAGATCATGTTCGGGATCGGCGGCGAGCACGAGCTCCCGGAACGGCAGCTCGACCGCCTCGCCGGGTGGCGCGACAGCCGGCCCGTGAGGGTCGGCAACGGCGCGTTCGACCAGAAGCAGCTCGACGTGTACGGCGAGATATTCGGAGCCGTGGTCCGGCTGCGGGACCAGGTGGAGCCGGACCCGACCCTCGTCGAGTTCCTGAGCGTTCTGGCGGACCAGGCGGCGGAGCGCTGGGAGGAGGACGATCACGGCATCTGGGAGATCCGCGGCGAGCCGCGGCCGTACCTCCACTCGAAGCTCATGTGCTGGGTGGCGCTGGATCGGGCCATGGACATACGGGACATCCTCCAGCCGGACGACGACCGACTCGACCGTTGGACCGACGCCCGTGAGGCCATCCGGGAGGCGATCGAAGGACGCGGCTGGAGCGATGAGCTGGGCTCCTTCCGGCAGGCGCTGGACGAGGACGCGCTGGACGCGGCGTCGCTCATGATTCCGATCGTCGGCTTCCTCCCCGCGGGCGACGAACGGGTCGCCTCGACCCTCCGGGCCGTGGAGGAACAGCTGACGGATGACCACGGGCTGGTCTTCCGGTACCGGAGCGATGACGGGTTCGCCGAGGGCGAGGGGCGGGGCGGCGAGGGCGTCGACCGGTAGTCGTCG
>CAYMLW010000392.1:2575-4210 GCA_964391035.1 uncultured Gemmatimonadaceae bacterium | reverse complement strand
CGACAAGCACATCGGGGTCATCGTCCGGCAGATGCTCCAGAAGGTCCGCATCACCGATCCGGGCGAGACCACCTTCCTCGAAGGGGAGCACGTCGACCGCGGCGAGTTCCGCGAGCTGAATCAGCAGATGATCGCCAAGGGCGCCACCCCGGCTCGCTCCGAGCCGCTCCTCCTCGGCATCACCAAGGCCAGCCTCACCACGGAGTCGTTCATCAGCGCCGCCTCCTTCCAGGAGACCACGCGCGTCCTGACCGACGCCGCCGTGCGGGGCGCCCGCGATGACCTCATCGGGCTGAAGGAGAACATCATCATCGGCCACCTCATCCCCGCGGGAACCGGGATCTATCGCCACCAGGACGTGGAGTTCCTGGTCGAGGAGCCGATGTTCGCCGGGGGCGAGGAAGCCGAGGAGGATCCCTTCGCCGCCCTCGCCCAGGCCGAGGCCGAGCGGGAGGAGGCCGCTACGCCGTAGCCCCTGCGTTACGGCCCGGAAAAGAAAGGCGTCGCGTCCGGTTGACACCACCGGGCGCGACGCTTACTTTTTTATGTCTGTCCCCGGGACGAAACGGGGACGAGCGGGGACGCGGGTGTCCTCGCGCTTTTTTCGGAAGCCGAGTCGCGGGAACAGCGGAAGCGAATGCCGACGATCAATCAGCTGGTGCGCAAGGGCCGGAAGGACGAGGAGAAGGGCAACAAGGTCCCTGCGCTCCAGGCGAACCCGCAGAAGCGCGGGGTGTGCACGCGCGTGTACACGACGACGCCGAAGAAGCCGAACTCGGCGCTCCGGAAGGTCGCTCGTGTGCGGCTGACAAACGGATACGAGGTGACGGCGTACATCCCGGGCGAGGGGCACAACCTGCAGGAGCACTCGATCGTGCTGATCCGCGGGGGCCGTGTGAAGGATCTGCCGGGCGTACGCTACCACATCATTCGCGGCACCCTGGACGCGAGCGGCGTGCACGACCGCAAGCAGGGCCGTTCGAAGTACGGCGCCAAGAAGCCGAGATGAGATGAGTCGACGTCAGAGCGCGGCAATACGAGGCATCCCCGTCGATCCGAAGTACGGGTCGCCGGAGGTCACCAAGTTCATCAACGCCATCATGTACGATGGCAAGAAGTCGGTGGCGGAGCGGATCTTCTACGAGGCCATGCGGGTCATCGAGGAGAAGACCGGGCAGCCGGCGATGAAGGTATTCGAACAGGCGCTCAGCAACGTGCGGCCGTCGGTGGAGGTGAAGAGCCGGCGGGTCGGCGGCGCGACGTACCAGGTACCGGTGGAGGTGCGTCCGGAGCGGCGGACGGCGCTGGCGATGCGGTGGCTGATCACGTTCGCCCGGGGTCGCAGTGAGCGGACGATGTCCGAGCGACTGGGGGCGGAGCTGCTGTCGGCGAGTCGCAACGAGGGCAGCGCGGTCAAGAAGAAGGAAGACACGCACCGTATGGCCGAAGCGAACAAGGCCTTCGCCCACTACCGGTGGTAGAGAGCTGGGAGCTAAGACCTGAGATCCAAGTAGTTCCGGGCGCGGCAGGGGTCGCGGCGGGAGACGAAGGACTCGGGCCGGGCAGCCTTCGGGGCGTGGTGGAAGAGGAAGGGCCGGAGCGGTCGCGGCGCACGAGCGAGGGCGGCCGGATCCG
>CAYMLW010000392.1:0-2475 GCA_964391035.1 uncultured Gemmatimonadaceae bacterium | reverse complement strand
GGACGGAAGGGGAAATGCCGGAGCGGTCGCGGCGCACGAGCGAGGGCGGCCGGATCCGGGACGGAAGGGGAAATGCCGGAGCGGTCGCGGCGCACGAGCGAGGGCGGCCGGATTCGGGACGGAAGAGGAAATGCCGGGATCGAAGCCGGACCCGGAAGATACCTAGATCATAGATCATAGATCATAGATCTTGGGTCTGTGACAACCTGATAGGGTCGTAACCCCGTCGGAGCGGGCGGGGCGATGCGGCTTCCGCGGACGGCGCTGCGAGAGCGTCGTCCGCGGAGTGCTGAGATGAGAGACGGAAACGAGCAGATAGATGCCTAGACAGACACCGCTGCCGAAGCTTCGCAATATCGGCATCATGGCGCACATCGATGCCGGTAAGACGACGACGACGGAGCGTATCCTCTTCTACACCGGCCGGGTGCACCGGCTCGGCGAGGTCCATGATGGCGCGGCCACCATGGACTGGATGGAGCAGGAACAGGAGCGAGGCATCACGATCACGTCGGCGGCGACCACGGCGCACTGGCGGCGCCTGGATGAGGAGTACCGGATCAACATCATCGACACGCCCGGGCACGTGGACTTCACCGTCGAGGTGGAGCGGAGCCTGCGCGTGCTGGACGGTGCGGTGGCGGTATTCTGTGCGGTGGGCGGCGTGGAACCCCAGTCGGAGACGGTGTGGCGCCAGGCCGACCGGTACAGCGTGCCGCGAATCGCGTTCGTCAACAAGATGGACCGGGTCGGGGCCGACTTCCTGAACGTGGTGGACATGATCAGGGACCGGTTGGGCGCGCGCGCGTACCCGGTCCATCTGCCGTTGGGGCAGGGTGAGATGTTCACCGGTCTGATCGACATCGTGGAGCGCAAGGAGCTGGTCTACGATGACGACACGCTGGGCGCGAAGTGGGAAGAGGGCCCGGTGCCGGACAGCATGGGGGAGCAGGTCGAGTCGCTCCGCCACGAGCTGATCGAGGCGGTGGTCGAGTTCGACGACGAGCTGATGGAGAAGTACCTGGAGGGCGGGGAGCTCAGCGACGAGGAGGTCCGGCGGGCGATCCGGAAGGCGACGATCGCGAACGGGATCACGCCGGTGCTGTGCGGCTCGGCGTTCAAGAACAAGGGCGTCCAGCAGCTCCTGGACGCGGTGGTGGACTACCTGCCGTCGCCCCTCGAGGTGGCGGCCATCAAGGGGCACCTGCCGTACCACGACGAGACCTTCGAGACCCGGGAGCCGGACGACGACGCGCCGTTCTCGGCCCTCGCGTTCAAGATCGCGACCGACCCGTATGTCGGGAAGCTGACCTTCTTCCGGGTCTACAGCGGCTCGCTGCCGGCGGGCACCCACGTGTACAACTCGACGCAGGACTCGAAGGAGCGGGTGGGTCGCCTGCTGCAGATGCACGCGAACCACCGGGAAGAGCGGGACGAGGTCTACGCCGGCGACATCGCGGCGGCCATCGGGCTGAAGAACGTGAAGACGGGTGACACGCTGTGCGACGGCGATCGGCCCATCATCCTCGAAGCCATGAAGTTCCCGGAGCCGGTGATCGACGTGGCCATCGAGCCGAAGACCAAGGCGGACCAGGACAAGCTGGGCACGGGGCTGCAGAAGCTGGCGGAGGAGGACCCGACGTTCCGGGTCCACACGGACGACGAGACGGGCCAGACGATCATCGCGGGGATGGGCGAGCTGCACCTGGAGATCATCGTCGACCGGCTGCGCCGCGAGTTCAAGGTGGATGCCAACATCGGCCGCCCCCAGGTGGCGTACCGGGAGGCGATCAAGAAGGCCGCCGAGAAGGTCGAGGCCAAGTTCATCCGTCAGACGGGGGGACGTGGGCAGTACGGCCACGTGGTGGTCAACATCGAGCCGAGCGATCCGGGCGCCGGGTTCGTGTTCGAGGACAGGATCGTGGGCGGCTCGATCCCGCGGGAGTACATCGGGAGCGTGGAGCAGGGGTTGAAGGAGGCCATGGCCGGTGGCGTCCTGGCCGGCTACCCGCTGATCGACGTGCGGGTCGAGCTGGTGGACGGCTCCTACCACGACGTGGACTCGAGCGAGATGGCGTTCAAGATCGCCGGGTCGATGGCGATGAAGGAAGCGGCCAAACGGGCTGGCGTGACCCTGATGGAGCCCATCATGGATGTCGAGGTCGTGACGCCCGGCGAGTACATGGGCGACGTGATGGGCGACCTGTCGAGCCGGCGCGGGAAGATCGGTGGCATGACGCAGCGGGCGGACGCGCAGGTGATCGGCGCGAGCGTGCCGCTGTCCGAGATGTTCGGGTACTCCACGACACTGCGGTCGATCACGCAGGGGCGGGCCGTGTACTCGATGCAGTTCGCGCGGTACGCGGAAGTGCCGAAGACGAAGGCCCAGGAGATCATCTCCGAGATCAACGGTTAGAAGGGGCGAGGCAATGGGTAAGGCGAAGTTCGAGCGGACGAAGCCGCATGTGAACGTAG
>CAYMLW010000391.1:0-4251 GCA_964391035.1 uncultured Gemmatimonadaceae bacterium | reverse complement strand
CCCAGCGAGCCCCCCGCGAGCGCAGCGAGCCCCCCGCGAGCGCAGCGAGCCCTACTCCTCGTCCTCGTCCTCGATCCCCGCGGCGCCCAGCAGCTTCGTCCGGATCTGGCGGTTGAACGTGTCCCACTTGAGTCGCATGTGCTCGGGGTCCGCCGTCCCCTCCAGGAAGCCGACCGGGATCTCGAAGCCGCCGGCCCGGTCCCGGCCGCCGCCGAAGTGGCGGCCCCGGAGGTCGCTGCCCAGCGCCGCCTTCAGGAACTGGTCCATGTCCAGCGTCACCTTGCTCGTCCGGACGCTGCCCACCACCATCTCCCGCTCGCCTTCGCCCTGCACGATCCCGTAGACGATGGCCGTGTGCACGTTCTCCTCGGTGATCAGGAAATCCGCCGCCTGCGGCACCGCGTCCCGGTCCGCGTGCCGGAGGTAGCCCACACCCGCCAGGCTGAAGCCGCCCTTCACCAGCCGGCCGCTCAGCGCCGTCTCGATCACGTCCATCGTCCCGTGCGACCGCTGGACCCGCATGATGGTCTCGAGTAGCTCCGGGTCCATCAGGCGACTCAGGTACGCCGCCGCCAGCAGCTCGTCCGCGCCGCCCCGCACCAGCCCGTTCGTCTCCGTCCGCAGCCCGTGCATCAGCGCCGTCGCCAGGTTCACGTGCCCCTGGTCATCAGGGTCCAGCTCGAGGATCTCGCCGCGTCGCAGGTAGTCGACCAGGATCGTCGCCGCCGCACCCACCGGGCGCACGTCGCTGAACTCCGGCTCCACTACGCCCTGCGGCGCGTGGTGGTCGATCACCGCCACGGCCGGGACCTCCCGCTCCCCGAGCCGGTCCGTCAGGCGCGTGGTCGTCCCCTGGTTGTCGATGTAGACCGCGCCATCGTAACGGTCCAGTGGCAGCGCCTCCGTGAACCGGATCAGGTCGATCGACAGGATATGGACCAGCGCCAGGTTCTCCTGGTGGCTGATCCGACCCTCGTACACGATGTCCACCTCGATGTCGTGCTCCGCCGCCAGCGCCTGGTACGCCATGGCCGATGAGATCGCGTCCGGGTCCGGAAAGTCCTGCACCGCCACGATGTGCACCTCCCCCGCGTGCGCCTCCAGGAACGACGCGAACGCACGCGCCCGCCCCTCGTCGCCGAAGTGCGGCGCGAGGTCGAGCAGGTCGATGGTCGGTGCTTCGGTTGCCTGTATCATGGTCGCATTGTTACCCGGTAGCCCGTTCCGAGTTGCGAAGGTCGTGCCAGGAGGGGGCGAACAGGGGCAGAAGACGGCACCCGCCAACCCATCGAGCAGACGGGCCGGCGCCGACGATCCGTCCCCATCCCCCAGCGTTGTAGGGGGACGGACGTCCCGGTACCTTGAGAGATACCGTGATCCCTTCGCACCCGCTGCATCGCCCCGACACCGCCGGGCCGCTCCGGACCGGCCGGACCGGGCGGGCGCACCTGCCCCACCCGGCGTCGCGCTGGGCCGTCCCCCTCCTCCTGCTGGCCGGCTGCTCGAACGACCCGGCCACGCCGGACCCGCCCGCCCCGGAGCCGGACACCGCCGTCGAACGATTCGCCGCCCACCGGTTCGTCGCCGTGGGAGACACCGTCGACCTCCAGCGCTACGGCACGCTCCTGGACGCCGGCGAGCTCGACACCGGGTCGGCCCTGGCCGTGGACACCGCGGCGTACGCGGCGAGCTGCGTCGCGGGCGGCACCGGCTGGGTCCGGTTCCGCTACCGGGACACCGGGGAAGAGAACGGCGTCCAGACGCTGGTGGTGACGTGCGTGGACGAGACCGGGCCGTGCGCCTCCCTCCCCGGCCTGACCGTGGACCTCGAGCGGTTCCGGCCCGGCCACGAGCCGACGGCCGCGGACCTCCTCGCCGACGGCGACCGCACACTCTACGGCGTCTGTCGCTCCACCGCCGGCATCCGGCTCCAGCCGCCCCCGGACCTCCCGCCCCTCATGCTGCGCGTGGTCGACGCCTGGGGCAGCGGCCCGTACTCGGTGGCCGGCCAGGAGCTCGAGTGGCTTCGGGCTACCCCCGTCATCGGCTATTCCGGCGACGTGCAGGACCCCTCGTGGATCGCCACGGTGTCCCGCGACATCCAGAGCATCGAGATCGCCGCGGACGGCACCGTGACCGTCGAGTGGGAGCCGTGCGCCTCGTCGCCGGAGTGCCCGGTCGACGGCGACTGGGTCCGGGAGGACGACCTCGTCGTCGTCGCCTTCGGGGCGCCGGACCTCCTCGACGTCATCCGGTCGCAGCCCGCAGGCGTCCAGCGGGCATTCGCCGAAACCCACGCCCCCGGCGCATGGGACGCCCTCGAAGGCGTCGCCCACACCGGCAGCGACCGGTCCGCCCGGGAGGAGCTGGTCCTGCGCGTCATCGGCGCCCTCCTCATGGACCGCACCGTACGGGACTTCGACGACCGCTACGGCCTCTCCACCGCCGGCGCACGGATCGGCTTCGGAGGGTTCTGGCAGACCCGCGTCCCCGTCGCCTGCCTGCCCGACGACCATGTCCGCTGCGACACCGCGGAAGCCATCCTCGCGTCCCTCGAAGCGGATATCGTCGACGGCTGGCGCACGGCCGGCACGAGCGTCTGGTGGACCGACTTCGTCGGCTACGCCCCCGACGGCTCCCTCCGCCCCCTGTCCACCCCCGCCCTCGCCGCCTTCGACGGCGCCCTCGGCCTCCTCGACCTGACCGCACCGGCAGACGACGGCATCGACCGGCCCGCCGCTCTGGCCCAAGCCGTCCGCGCACTCGACTCCGTCACCCCCGCCGAGCTCCCCCTGGCCTTCGCCGTCCACTGGGGCCCCATGACCCACGTCCTCGAGCCCGACGGGTTCTGCGAGGCCGAGGTCTGCCCGTCCGCGTTCTCACGGTACTACCACGCCTTCGAACCCGCCATCCACGCCATCCTCGAAACCTTCACGCCGGGCCGCGTCACGGGCTTCGGGATCCCCATCTTCGATGGCGCTCACTTCGACATCCGCTCCCCCTACGAGACCGTCGGCGGACTCGAGCTGAACCGCGTGGCGGAAACCGGGTTCAACAACCCGCTCATGGGCCTGTATTCCGGCCAGTGAGAACCCGCCGCCATCCCCGCGTGCTCAGTGGACGCTTCAATGAGGCCGGGGCCCGAAGACCCCGGAAACCACCCGCTCGTATCCTCCTGTCGGACGGGCGTTTACAGGCCGAGTCGCGAGGGGTCGCCCCCGTGTCTCCCGCGCAAGCCGACCATGGTTCACAGATACTGCGCATAACCTGGCATTATCAAACAACATCGAGCGCCTTCCGCCCGGCGGTCATCACATCGTCGCTCGCGGCGTCAGACGACGAGGGTCCGAACGGGCGGCTCGTAGGCTCGGCCCAGCGCCTCGATCCCTTCGACCAGCGGCTCGGACGCGGCTTCGAGATCGACGATCAGGAGCTGTTCCTCGACCCGGTTGAGCAGCGGTCGCAGGCGGGCTCGACCTGCAACGATCCCGCCGCGCTCGACGAGATCGAGTAGGTACTCGAGCGAATGGACCTGCGGGAACGGAGCACGGGCTGCGACCAGCACGGCCTTTACGGCTTCTCCGCCGCCTGCTGCGCTTCGAATGCCAGATCTGCGTAGAGGACTTGCGGCCCGGGCGGTCCCGCTGCCGCCCGGACAAGGTTGCTGCGCGCGCGTCGGACCCATTCCTTGCGGTCGGTCGGATCAGTTCTCCGAGGCGACATAGACCTCGACTCCCTCCGCCATCGCAGGTCCGATCACGCTTCCGACGCCGTCCTTCAACCTCTCCACGTCCTCGGGCGTCACCACGACCACGTCGACCGGTGCTCCGACCCCGAACAGATTCATGTGGATCTTCTCTTCGAGCCGGCCTCGACGGTCGACGCCCGACTTGATGACGAGCAGATCGATGTCGCTATCGGGTCCCAGCTCCCCGCGCGCGGCCGAGCCGAAGAGGATGATCCGGTCGGGGTCGGCGGCTTCGACCACGCGGGCGATGATGGCGGCGAGGAGTGGCAGGTCGCTCGCCTGCGGAGCGCCGGGAGCGGTGTAGTCGGGTGCGGTTTCTCGAATCCCATTGGGACGTGACCTCTTCGCTTCAGGCTCTGTCATTGGTCTCCGCTCCCTTCCCCGGCGTCCCGCGCGTCGGCTGGCTCGGCCGCCAGCACGCCGAGGCCATGATGGCTCGCGCAACCGATCGCGACGGGTCCCCGCACGAGGCCATCGAAGTAAACGCGAACGCCGAAGACCCG
>CAYMLW010000390.1:0-4253 GCA_964391035.1 uncultured Gemmatimonadaceae bacterium | reverse complement strand
GCCGGGGCCGACGACGAGGAGAAGGTCGACCGGACGGTCTACCAGGCGTTCCTCACCGCCATCGGCCTGGCTCTCGGCGTCCTCGCGCCCCTCGGGTATTTCCTGGCGCCGGGGCTCCTGGACATCGTCAATGCCGAGCCGGCCGTCCAGGCGGAGGCGCTGCCCTACCTCCGGATCATGTTCGTCTTCAGCTCCGGCATGCTCATCTTCTTCATGCTGGGCGGCGCGCTCCGCTCCGCGGGGGATGCCAAGACGCCGCTCCGGATGGGGATCGTGGTCACGGTCCTGAACCTGGTACTGAATGTCACCCTGATCGGCGGGCTGGGGCCGGTGCCGGCCTTCGGGACCACCGGCGCGGCCATGGGCACGGTGATCGCCAGCGGGAGCGTGTCTCTCTACGCGCTCTGGCGACTCTGGGCCGGCGGCTGGGTCGTCGCTTTCCCCCGCGGGCCGGAGCTGCGGCCGGACTGGGGGATCATCCGGGAGCTGTTCCGCTTCGGCCTGCCCACGGGTGTCCAGGGCGTGGCCATGAACGTGGGCGGCGTGCTGCTCCTCGCCTTCATCGGCTCGCTGCCCCGCAGCGCCGAGGCCCAGGCGGCGTACACGGTGTCGTACACCCAGCTCTTCTCGCTCATCACCTGGACCGCCGTCGGGCTCATGGGCGCCGCGGCGGCCGTGGCCGGTCAGAACCTGGGGGCCAGGCAGCCGGATCGGGCGGCGGGCGCCGTCCACCGGGCCGCCGGCATGGGGTTGCTGATCGCCGTGGCCGTAGGCTCGTTCTTCGTCCTCGTGCCCCGGGCGCTCCTCGGCGTCTTCGGTATGGAGGACCCGGCCGTGGTCCAGCTAGGCGTCGACCTGCTGGGCTACCTGGCGATCTCGGGGCTCTTCATCGCCATCGCCCTCACGTACACGGGCGGGCTCCAGGGCACGGGCGACACGAAGAGCCCGCTCTACATCTCGATCGTGTCCCAGATCATCGTACCGCTGGGCATCTGCTTCTGGATCCAGGAGACCAGCACCCTGGACGCCCACGAGATCTGGCTCGCCATCGTCCTCGGCCATCTCACCCGGGCCACCCTCAGCGTGATCCGGTTCCGGCAGGGCCGGTGGCGGGACATCGTGGTGGCCATCGATTAGGATTAGGCTCGCCGGAAGCGGTGGGCCTGCCAGCGCCCCCGGGGCACGATCCCTTCCTCCTCGAACCGCCGCAGCGACTCCGTGGCCGTGACGCGCCGGCCGGCCTCGTCCTCCAGGTGGTACCGCAGCCCGCCCCGGGCCTCCTCGGCGACGTAGTCCCGGAGCTGCCGGACGATCCCGGCCCGACCGTCCAGATCCAGCGGCACGGCGTTCGTGCTGCCCACCAGGCCCTCGTACTCCGCACCCGCCACGGCCGCCGTCAGCCGCCGAAACCGCTCGGGCCCGTACGCGGACAGGGCCTGGACGATCACCACGCCGCCCGGCCGCAGCCGCTCCATGGCGCCCCGCAGGACGGCGTACCGGTTCGCGAAACCGTCGTCGCCCCGGGAGGCCGGCGGGTTGGCGACCACGAAATCCAGCCGACCCCGCAGCGAGTCCACTTCCTCGCGTGCCCCGGGCTCCGCCGGGCGGTACCCGTCCGCGACGTGGAAGCGTACCTTCCCCGCCACGCCGTTCCGGTCCGCGTTCCCCCGTGCGGCCCGGACGTCGGCCACCGAACGGTCGAGGCCGATCACGCGCCGGACCGCGCCCCGGAGCGCGGCGGCAATGGCCAGGACACCGGTACCGCAGCCCCAGTCCAGACCGATCCCTCCGAGCGACACACCCGGCCCGCTGACCACGCGGGCCATGAGCCGGGTAGCGGGCGATGGCTCGAAGGTGCCGGCAGGGTGGCGAATGTGGAGGTCGACTCCCGTCGCCTGGACGATGGACTCGGTCGGG
The DNA here is from genome assembly GCA_964391035.1 of uncultured Gemmatimonadaceae bacterium. Taxonomy (GTDB): domain Bacteria; phylum Gemmatimonadota; class Gemmatimonadetes; order Longimicrobiales; family RSA9; genus JAWVYT01. Next base: position 2,336 of record CAYMLW010000390.1, on the reverse strand, counting down.
TCCCGCTCATCCCCGTGCCGACCCGTTCGCGGATCCGCCGCCACTCAGACCCCCACTCGCCTATGGCTCGCGTAGAACCGGGTCCGCGCTCGAATCGCCGCCAGGGCCGTCACCAGCACGGCGACTGCGGCTGCGACGACGCCCCATACCGAGCCGCCGGTCCCGGGCCCGCCGCTCACCCCACCGAACGTCGCGATCTCCCGGGTGAGGATCAGCGCCAGGGTGCCCACGACCACCGCGGTGACGAAGAACCCGATCGTCGTCCGGACGGTGTCCCATGCCGGCACGGTGCGGAGCCGGTAGACCCGGGCCATCGCGTGGACCAGGCCGGCTCCCGCCACGGCCGTGGCCGCCGTGAGGATGCCGGCGACAGGGAGCACGGCTCCGGTCCCCGCCCGGGCCGCCACCCCCACCCCGGCGCCCGCGACCTCCAGCCCGAAGAGGGCCGCTGCCCCCGCCGCGAACAGCGTGACGAACAGGACCTCACGACTCAGCCATGAGCGGCGGAGATTGGCGAGGGCCCGGCGGGCGTTGCGGGGCCGGCCGAGATGGAGGAACGAGATCGCCATGGCGAAGACGGTGAGGGCCGCGATCGTCGCCAGGTAGACAGCCGTGCCGTCGGACGGGGGACCCGCGGCGCCCGCGCCGACCACGGCACCCGTGCCGGCCGCGACTCGTCCCCCGAACCAGCCCTCGCCCGCCAGCCACCCGCCGACCAGGAGCGCCCACAGCATGCCCACCGCGGCCTGCGCCAGAAGCGTGAAAGCCACGAGCGATGGCTCCCACAGCCCCGACAGGGCCAGCCCGACCTCCTCACCGTTCGCCACCCGCGGCGCCGGGGCCCGCCCGTCGTCTCCGTGCGGACCCTGGGGCGTCACCCGGAACGCCGGCTCGGTCAGCCCGGGATCCGGCAGCGGGAAAAGCGTCCTCGCCCCGGAGTCCATCAGGCCCGCTGGGTCCTCCTCGTCCGTGCGGCGGGCGGCCGAGTGGGCGCCGGCCGGGACGGCTGCACCCCTGCGGGCATCGATGCCTTCGATGCTCAGCACCCGCAGCGGGCACGCCGCCACGCACGCCGGCGACCGACCGGCCTCCAGCTCGTCGACGCAGAGGGTGCACTTGGTCATCCGCCCGGCGCCGGCGTGGTACTGGAGCGCGCCGTAGGGGCAGGCCCACTCGCAGTAGCGGCAGCCCATGCACCGGTCGGCGTCGATGAGCACGATGCCATCCTCGCGACGACCGATGGCGGCGGTGGGGCACACCTCGAGACAGATCGGCCGCTCGCAGTGGTTGCACGCCATGGAGACGTTGTAGGCGTAGACGTCGTTCAGCCACGCCCCGTCGCGACGCTCCCAGCCCCCGCCCGTGACCTCGTAGACCCGGCGCCAGAGCACGCCCAACGGCAGGTCGTGCTTGTCCTTGCACGCCACCTGGCACGCCTTGCAGCCCGAGCAGCCGGACGAGTCGAGGTGGAACGCATAGCGCGTCATGGCCGCCCCGGGTACGACTTCGAGTCCCCGTCCGGAGTGGCGACGGCGACCTCGACCATGATGGTGTGCTGCGTGGTCCCCTTCGCCAGCGGCGTCCAGCGCTCCGACGTCAGCACGTTGACCGAGCCGCGGCGGTCCACGCCTTCCTCGTCCGGGGTCCACCACGCCCCCTGGGGGATGTCGACCACGCCGGGCATGATCCGGGGCGTGACGCGGCAGGGCAGGATCATGGTGCCGCGATCGTTCCAGACCCGGATGTCGTCGCCGTCCTCGATGCCCCGGGCCCGGGCGTCCAGCTCGTTGATGAAGACCCGCTGGGGGAAGGCCTCCCGGAGCCAGTCGTTGTTGTCGTGGGTGGAATGGACCCGGGCCATGGTATGGTGACCGATGGCCTGGAGCGGGTAGCGCTCCGCCTCCGTTCCGAACGGGCTCTCCCACTCCTCGATGTACTTCGGCACCGCCGGCACCTCCGGGTCGTCCAGCGCGTACAGCGCCGGCGAGAAGATCTCGATCTTCCCGGAAGCCGTGGGCAGCGGGTGCGCCTCGGGGTCGGCCCGGAAGTCGGCGAATGCGACCGCGGGCTCCGTCACCGGCCGGCTGTGGACCCCCGCGTTCGTCGCCTCCAGCTCGTCCAGCGATGGCAGCTCCGGGAACCGACTCTCCCGGTACCGGTCCAGCGCCCACTCGACCCAGCCGCGCTCGTCCCGGCCCTCCGTGTACGCCTCGCCGATCCCGAGCCGCTCCGCGACACCGGCGCAGATCGCGTAGTCGCTGCGACACTCCCCCAGCGGCTCCACCACCGGCGGCATGAGGATTACCTCGTCGCCGTACTTCCAGCCGTCCTCGAGG
>CAYMLW010000389.1:0-4263 GCA_964391035.1 uncultured Gemmatimonadaceae bacterium | reverse complement strand
TCAACGGGCTGTGCAAGCTCCCCTGGAACGACATCGTCCCCGAGGACAACGAGGACGCGGCGCAGCGCCGGGAGTGGCAGGACCGCTGGGAGGCGTACGCGGCCGAGCACCCGGAGCCGGCGGCGAGGCTCTCGGCGGCGATGAAGGGCGAGCTGCCCGAGGGGTGGGACGCGGATCTGCCGGAATGGAGCGCCGATGATCCGCCGATGGCCACGCGCAAGGCGTCGGGCCTGGTGCTGAACGCGCTGGCGGGCCGGGTCGACTGGCTGGCGGGCGGCTCGGCGGATCTGGCCCCCTCGAACAAGACGATCCTGGAGGGTGCGGGCCATTTCCAGGCCGACTCTCCCGCGGGTCGGAACCTGCATTTCGGGGTCCGGGAGCACGCCATGGGCGCGGTCATGAACGGCATGGCGCTGCACGGCGGGATCCGGCCGTACGGTGCGACGTTCCTGATCTTCTCCGACTACATGCGACCGGCCATCCGGCTGGCGGCGCTGATGGAACAGCCCACGATCTACGTCTTCACCCACGACAGCGTGGGGCTGGGCGAGGACGGCCCGACGCACCAGCCGATCGAGCAGCTCGCGGCGCTCCGGGCGATCCCCGGGCTGGTGGACCTGCGGCCGGCGGACGCGAACGAGACCCGGGAGGCCTGGCGGGTGGCCCTGGAGCACCGGGACGAGCCGGTCTTTCTGTCGCTGACCCGGCAGGGCGTACCGCACCTGGACCGGGCGCGGTTCGCCCCGGCGGACGGCCTGCGGCGGGGCGCCTACGTGCTGGCGGACCCGGCCGACGGGGAGCCCGAGCTGATCCTCATCGCCACCGGCTCGGAGGTGGCGGTCGCGGTGGACGCCATGGACCGGCTGGCGGAGGAGGGCGTGGGTACGCGGGTGGTCAGCATGCCCAGCATGACGCTCTTCGCCCGGCAGCCGCGGGCGTACCGGGACGAGGTGCTCCCGCCCGCCATCACGGCCCGGCTGGTGGTCGAGGCCGGCAGCAGCGTGGGCTGGCACCGCTGGGTGGGCAGCGAGGGCGACGTGGTGGGGATCAGCCGGTTCGGGGCGTCGGCTCCGGCGAAGGTGGTCCTCCGAGAGTACGGGTACTCGGGCGAGACGGTGGCCGACCGGGCCCGGGCCCTGCTGGGTCGGTGATCACCCCGAACGAACGAGGAGCCATGCCCGTATCGAGCCGTCCGGTCCGCCATCTCCCGACCGCGATCCTCCTGCTGCTCGTGACCGGCTGCGGGCCGCGGGTCCACCATTCCATCGTCCCGGTCCCGGCCATCATCCGGGAGGCGGACGGCGCCTTCACCGTGGACTCCACGGCCACGATCGCGGCGTCCGGTGGCTGGGAGGCGACGCGCATCGCCCATGTCCTGGCGGAGATCGTCGGCACCACGCCGGACTCCCGGCCGGAGGTGGTGGTGGCCGCGGGGCCGGTGGGCGCCGGACCGGGTGCGGCGGCGGAGTCGCATGACTCGGTGGGCCCGGCGGAGCCGACTCCCCCGACGGCAACTCCCACGGCACATGCCGCCTTCACGCTGCGCCTGGACGCGTCGGCGCGGGACCGGCTGGGACCCGAAGGGTACACGCTGCGGGTCTCCGATGCCGGCGTGCGGCTCGAGGCCGCCGAGCCGGCGGGGCTCTTCTACGGCGTCCAGACGCTGCGGCTGCTGCTGCCGGCGCGCACCGAGTACCCTGCGGCGCGGCCCCGGCCGGTGACGCTGCCCCACGTCGAGATCGAGGACCGGCCCCGCTTCGAGTGGCGGGGCGCCATGCTCGACGTGGCCCGACACTTCTTCGAGGTCGAGGCGGTGAAGCGCTATATCGACCTGCTGGCGATGCACAAGATCAACCGGCTCCACCTCCACCTGGCCGACGACCAGGGCTGGCGGATCGAGGTGCCCGAGTGGCCGGCGCTGACGGAGATCGGCGGGAGCACCGAGGTGGGCGGCGGCCCCGGCGGGTTCTATACGACGGAGGACTACCGCGAGATCGTCGCGTACGCCGCCGACCGGTTCGTCACCATCGTGCCGGAGATCGACCTGCCGGGCCACACCAACGCGGCCCTGGCGTCGGTCCCCGGGCTGAACTGCGACGGCATGGCCCCGCCGCTCTACACGGGCATCCAGGTGGGTTTCAGCACGGTCTGCCCGGACCGGGCGTTCACGTACCGGTGGATCGACGACGTGCTGGGCCACCTGGCGGCGATCACACCGGGGCCGTGGCTGCACGTGGGCGGCGACGAGGTCGAGGAGCTGACCGACGAGGAGTACCGGGGCTTCATCGAGCGGGTCGAGGCCATCGTGCACCGGCACGGGAAGCGGATGATCGGCTGGCAGGAGATCGCCAGCGCCCGTATCGACCCGGGCACCCGGATCCAGTACTGGAACGGCAACGGCAACGAGCTGGTCCAGGGCGCGACGGCGGGCCAGGTCATCCTGTCGCCGGGGCCCCGGGTCTACATCGACATGAAGTACCGTGAGAGCATGCCCATCGGTCACCACTGGGCCGGCATGCTCTCGCTCCGCGACAGCTACGACTGGGAGCCCGGCGAGTACGTCCCGGGGCTCCCGGTCCAGGCCATCGCCGGGCTCGAGGCACCGCTCTGGGCCGAGATGGTGGCGACCCGCCACGACCTCGAGTTCCAGGCGTTCCCCCGGATCGCGGCGGTGGCCGAGCTGGCCTGGTCCCCGGCGTACGCCACGGAGTGGGGCGAGTTCCGTCGCCGGATTGCCCGGGTCGGCCTCCGGTGGACGGCGCTGGGGGTGAACTTCTACCGGACGCCCGAGGTGGACTGGGCGGACTGGTGAGACGGATGCGGTCCCCTGCTCTCGCCCTGGCTTGCCTGCTCCTCCTGACGGGTTGTCAGCCGCCCGGGACCTCCGGCGCCCCGACGCCAGGATCCACCCGCTCCACGACGGCGTCCAGCGACGCCGGGCCGGAAACCCCGGACCGGGCGCCGTGGACCCTGGTCTGGGCGGATGAGTTCGAGGGTCCGAGCCTCGACCCGGCCAAGTGGTCCGCACAGACCGGCGACGGGTGCGACCTCGGGATCTGCGGTTGGGGCAACAACGAGCGCCAGTGGTATCGGGCCGCCAACGCCACGGTGGAGAACGGGCTCCTGATCATCGCCGCGAGGCGCGAACCGGCGGGGAACAAGGCGTTCACTTCGGCACGCCTGCGTACGGCCGGTAAGGGGGAGTGGACCTACGCCCGCGTCGAGGCCCGGGCACGGCTGCCCCAGGGCCGGGGCATGTGGCCCGCGGTGTGGATGCTGCCCACCGACCAGGTGTACGGTGGTTGGGCGGCCAGCGGCGAGATCGACATCATGGAGCTCGTGGGCCATGAACCCGCCACCGTGCACGGCACCCTCCATTACGGCGGCGAGTGGCCGGACAACCGGTCGACCGGCATGTCCTTCACCCTCCCCTCGGGTACCTTCGCCGAGGATTTCCACGTCTTCGCCCTGGAATGGGAGCGAGGCGTCATCCGCTGGTACGTGGACGGGGCGCTCTACCAGACCCAGACCGAGTGGTTCACCGCCGGCGCACCGTTCCCGGCCCCGTTCGACCAGCGGTTCCACCTGATCGTGAATCTCGCCGTGGGCGGGCACTGGCCGGGCGACCCGGACGACTCGACCCGGTTCCCCCAGCGACTGGAACTCGACTGGATCCGGGTCTACGAGCGACGCTGACGACCCGGGTTCCCCGGTGTGCCGGCCCGCATGCGCGAGCCCGGTCATCCGTCTTGACTCGGAACGTCCTGGCCCCCACTTTGTTCGAACGTCGAACAAAGTCCATCGAGGCGAGCGAGGCATACATGCATAGGCTGACCGTGCGCCGGGGACCCCGGCCGTTCTCAGGTGTTCTCCTGGGTGTGGCGTTGGGCGTGGGAGTTCTCGCCGGCTGCGGCTCCGAGTCGACGTCGTCGTCGGGGCTGGGAGCCGAGGTGGAGGAGGTCGAGGCGCTGCTGGCGGGGATGACGCTGGCGGAGAAGGTGGGCCAGATGACGCAGCCGGAGCTGGGATCGATCGAGCCTGCGGAGGTGACGGAGCTGGCGGTGGGGTCGGTGCTGAGCGGAGGCAACGCGGATCCGGAAGCGGGCAACGCCATGGAGGCGTGGCGGGATGTGTACGAGGCGTACCAGGCGGCGGCGCTGGAGACGCGACTCGGCGTGCCGATTCTGTACGGCGTGGACGCGGTGCACGGGCACAGCAACGTGCTGGGCGCGGTGATCTTCCCGCACAACATCGGGCTCGGCG
>CAYMLW010000388.1:2984-4275 GCA_964391035.1 uncultured Gemmatimonadaceae bacterium | reverse complement strand
AGCCGCCAGCCGCCAGCCGCCAGCCGCCAGCCGCCAGCCGTCCACCTCGATCCGTAACCGACCATGAGTCCCTCATCCCACGATCCCGGCCCTCTTCTCATCCGGAACGCGGACGTATACGCGCCCGAGCCCATCGGCCGGCGGGACGTGCTCTGTGCGGGCGGCCGCATCGTCGCCATCGCCCGGGGCCTCGACCTGCCGGAAGCCGTGGAAGCGCGCGTGGCCGATGCGGGGGGGCGTCGCCTGGTGCCCGGTCTGATCGATATGCACGTGCACATTGCCGGCGCGGGCGGCGAGGGTGGCCCGGCCACGCGGACGCCGGAGGTCGGATTCTCGGCACTGGCCAGGGCGGGTATCACGAGCGTGGTGGGGCTGCTCGGGGCCGATGGCGCCACGCGCTCGGTCGAGAGCGTGCTGATGAAGGCAAAGGCGCTCCGGGCCGACGGGCTGTCCGCGTGGATCTGGACCGGCGCATACGCCATCCCGACGCCCACGCTGACGGGCGATGTGACCCGCGACATCGCGCTGTTCGACGAGGTGATCGGGGTGGGTGAGGTGGCGCTTGCGGACCATCGGTCATCGGGCCCGACTGTCCGGGAGTTGATCCGGCTGGCGGCCGCCGCGCGGCTGGGCGGGCTCCTGGGCGGCAAGTGCGGCCTGGTCCATCCGCACATCGGCGATGGCGCGGACCCCTTCCGGCTGATCCGGGAGGCGGTGGCTGGCAGCGAGCTGACGCTCCGCCAGTTCCACCCGACGCACGCAAACCGGAGCGCCGATGTGCTGGAGGCGGCCAGGGAGTACGCGGGTGCCGGCACCATCGACATCACGACATCGGCATGGCCCGCGTTCCGGGACGAGGAGGTGAAGCCGGCCCGGGCCGTCCACGAGCTCCTGGAAGCGGACGTTCCCCTCGACCACATCACGCTCAGCACGGATGCCGGCGGCTCGCTGCCCCGGTTCGATGACCGGGGCGAGCTCCAGTCCCTCACCACCGGCAGCCCCGATACGCTGTGGGCCGAAGTCCGTGACCTGGTGGAGCAGGAGGGACTGGCTCTGGAGCGGGCGCTCCTGCCGGTGACGACCACCCCCGCTCACCTGCTCCGGCTCCCGCACAAGGGCCGGATCGCGGCCGGCTCCGATGCCGACCTCCTCCTCCTCGACGCCGAGACGCGCATCTCCTGGGTCTTCGCCCGCGGTCGGATCCTGGTCGAGGACGGGGAGCTGCGGGTGCGCGGCACCTTCGAACCAACCTCGGACCACGTTTCCAGTCTCTGAACGGTCCCCGTGGGGC
>CAYMLW010000388.1:2589-2974 GCA_964391035.1 uncultured Gemmatimonadaceae bacterium | reverse complement strand
GTGGGGCATGGTCCTGTCCCGGATCGCGGCTTCCGGGCTGGCGTTTCGCCCGTTCCGGCCGCGACGGGTCGATGCGTCAATGGGACTGAGCGGAAAACGGAAACGTGGTCCGGAGACCGGGACCGCCCGGTCCGTTCCAGGGTAGCCATACCACGCCGGCGGTTCTACCATTCCAGGCTCCGTCGGCAGCGCGGGCGCGGGACACGGTCCCCGCCCTGCTGGGGAGTGATCGGGAGGAAGCTGAATGAGCGCGAGCGACACGGTGAAGGGCTGGGCCCCGAAGGACAAGGACAGCGGCGTCGTCAAGTCGAAGGGCACGGCCCGCGTGCCCATCGAGGACGGGGCGCCGATCGACATCCGGGCGCGCAAGCCCTCGTGGCTGAAG
>CAYMLW010000388.1:0-2579 GCA_964391035.1 uncultured Gemmatimonadaceae bacterium | reverse complement strand
GAAGGTCCGGTCGCCGGGCGGCGACGGCTACCGCCGTCTGAAGAAGCTGATGCGCGGTCAGCGGCTGCACTCGGTGTGTGAAGAGGCGGCCTGCCCCAACATCGGCGAGTGCTGGGAGGCGGGAACGGCCACCTTCCTGATCCTCGGCGATGTCTGTACCCGGGCGTGCAAGTACTGCGCGATCGCCCACGGCATGCCCACCGAGCTGGACGAGGAGGAGCCGCGCCGGGTGGCGGAGGCCGTCCGGGAGCTCGAGTTGAACCACGTGGTCATTACGAGCGTCAACCGGGACGAGCTCGACGACGGAGGCGCGGGCATCTTCGCGGCGACGATCCGCCTGACCCGCGAGGCACGCCCCGGGTGCACCATCGAGGTGCTGACGCCCGACTTCAAGGGGGACGAGGAGGCCATAGCCACCGTGTCCCGGGCGAAGCCGGACATCTACGCGCACAACCTGGAGACGGTGGAGCGGCTCCACCCGTCGGCGCGTCCGGGGGGGCGCTACTGGCGCAGCATCTCGTTCCTGGGCTACGCGAAGAAGCTCGATCCCCGGATGCTGACCAAGTCCGGCATCATGGTGGGGCTGGGCGAGACGCAGGACGAGATCCGGCAGGCGATGGTCGACCTGCGCAAGGCCGCCGTCGACATCGTCACGATCGGCCAGTACCTGCGGCCGTCCGAGCACCATGCCCCCGTCGCCCGCTGGGTCACGCCCGACGAGTTCCGGGAGTGGAAGCGGATCGGTGAGGAGGAGCTCGGGTTCCGCCACGTGGAGTCCGGAGCGCTGGTCCGGTCGAGCTACCACGCCGAGACCCAGGCCCGGACGGTGGGCGCCGGCGGCGTGGGCGAGATCACCGAAATCCTGGACAAGGACGAGCGCGCTCCCGGTGAGCTGAGCGACGAGGAGATCGAGGCCCGGAAGGAGAAGCTCGTGATCCAGTCCCTCGAGCGCGGACAGATCGGGACGAGCCACACCTCGCGACTGGTTCAGATCGAGGGGCCCACCGACTACTGAGCGGTGCGGTGGCGCGAAGAGTGCGGCCTTTCTCCTGATCAGCCCAGGATCCGGCCGAAGTCGTGGGGCCCGCCGACACGCACCGGGAGTCGCGCTGCCGGGACGGGTCCGCCGACCTTCACGATCCGGTGGTGACAGGAACGTTTGGGGAGTTGAAACGAGATGATACGAGCAGGCTGATGGCGAAGACCGAGACGAAGCAGAAGAAGGACGGGGCGAAGTCGGAGAGGGCGACGGAGTCATCGTCGTCCGAGAACGGCGGCGGGTCGACGGCATCGCTCGAGAAGCGGCTGGCGGCGTTCGAGAAGGAAGAGCTCCACGCCATGCTCCGGACCATGCTCCTCGGCCGCCGGTTCGAGGAGAAGGCGGCGGAGGCGTACGCCCTGGGCAAGATCGGCGGCTTCTGCCACCTCTACATCGGCCAGGAGGCCGTGGCCATCGGCGCCCTCAGCGGGCTCCGGGAAGACGACTACGCCATTGCCGCCTACCGGGACCACGTCCAGGCCCTCGCCAAGGGCATGACGCCCCGGGAGGTGATGGCCGAGCTGTACGGCCGCGTGGACGGCTGCTCGAAGGGCAAGGGCGGCTCGATGCACCTCTACAGCGCCGCGCGGAACTTCATGGGCGGCTGGGGCATCGTGGGCGGCCAGATCCCCATGGCCGCCGGCCTGGGCTGGAAGATCAAGTACCGGGAGGAAGACCGGGTCGCCATCTGCTTCTTCGTTGACGCCGCGTTAAACGAGGGTGCCTTCCACGAGGCGCTCAACATGGCCGCGCTCTGGCAGCTGCCGGTGATCTTCATCGTGGAGAACAACCGGTTCGGCATGGGCACGGCCTGGGAGCGGGTGGCCAGCCTGTACGACATCGCGCAGAAGGCCTGCGCCTACGCCATGCCGAGCCTGGCCGTGGACGGGATGGACGTCCTCGAGGTCCGGACCCACGTCGACGAGGCCGTGGCACGGGCCAGGGAGAACGGCACGCCCACCCTCATCGAGGCCAAGACCTACCGCTTCGTCGGCCACTCCATGTCCGATCCCGTCCACGGCGTCTACCGCACCAAGGACGACGTCGAGGAGGCGAAGGAGACGGATCCGGTCAAGCGCTTCATCGATCAACTCGAGGACCATGACCTGCTGACCGACGACGAGCTCCAGGAGATGGACGCCGAGGTCCAGGAAGAGGTCGACGATGCCGCCGACTTCGCCGACAACTCCCCGGAGCCCGGCGACGAGGCGCTGTACGAGCACGTGTACGCGGACGCGGACGTGAACGGTCGGCTGTTCTTCGACCGCATGGATCGGATCGGGGGCGACCATGGCTGAGATCACGTACCGCGAGGCGCTGAACCAGGCGCTGGCGGAGGAGATGGAGCGTGATCCGGACGTCTTCCTGATGGGCGAGGAAGTCGGCCTCTACAACGGCGCCTACAAGGTCTCGAAGGGCCTGCTCGACCGGTTCGGCGAGGACCGGGTGGTGGACACGCCCATCACCGAGCTGGGCTTCGCGGGACTGGGCGTGGGCGCCGCCATGGTGACCAATTTTTACCCCGTCGCGCGCCAGGGCG
>CAYMLW010000387.1:0-4278 GCA_964391035.1 uncultured Gemmatimonadaceae bacterium | reverse complement strand
ATGTGGACGAGCTCGACGAGCGCGCCCAGCGTCGGAGCCCGGGGATCGCCGCCGTCGCCCACCCGGTTCGACAGGAGGACCAGCGTCGGCCGGAACAGCTTGCCCTGACTCAGGGCCAGGTACTCGTTGACCTCCTGGATGGGCGGGAAGTCGGCCAGGACGATGCGCTGGATCTCCTCCACCACCCGCTCGAGCGCGTCGCCGACCGGGGCCTGGATCCCGGCCAGACGAGGCCGGGCCGGCCGGACCGTCCGCATCCCGTCATCACTCACAGCTGCGCCATCCGGTCGGGCACGTCGGCAAAGGACTCGTCGATCGCCAGGATCCTCGCGTACGCCCCACGGGCGTCATCGCGCTGTCCCAGCTCGCTGTAGCAGTGGCCCAGGTGGTAGTAGATGCCGAGGAGCTCGGAGGCCTCCACGTCCGGGACGGCCAGGGCCCGCTCGAGGACCGTGATCGCCACCGTGTAGTGCCCCTTCTGCATGTGGCATTGACCCAGCTCCTCATAGATCCGCAGCCGATCCCGCGGCACCTCGACCCGGGCCAGCTCCGTCCTGAACTCGGCAATCGCCTCGTCGAGGAGCCCCATCTCCTTGAAGGCCAGTCCCAGGTCGTAGTGGTCACCGACGTCGTCGGCCTCCGGCTCGCCCGTGACCTTGGCCCGGAACTCCGTCAGCATGGCCGCGAACTCGGGGTCGGGATCCGCCGACCGGACCCCGACAACGGGCTCCTCGACAGCCCCCTCGGCGGACTCCTCGACGGACTGCTCGGTGACGGTGGCCTCCGCCGCCGGTTCCGATGCTTCGGCCGTCTCCGCAGCGGGTTCCTCAGCCGCCCCCTCCGCAGCGGGTTCCTCGGCCGCCGCCTCCGCAGCGGGCTCTCCGGCCCCCTCCTCCTCGGCCCGTGCCGATGCCCCGGCACGGGCGAGCCCGATAGCGCCCTCGCCGTACCGGAGCTCGTCGAGGGCCTTCCGGACCTCGTCCTGTCCGGGGTCCAGCTCGAGGATCCGGGCGTAGAGGTCCTGGGCCTTCGTCTCGGCGCCGAGCCGGGCCAGTGCGTCGGCCAGATCCCGGACCGCCGATACCTGGAGTTCCACGTCGTCGAGCCGGAACGCGTAGTCCACGCGCCGCTGGAGGGCGGGGACATCGTTCTCGTCCCGGCGGATAATCTCGTTGACGATCATCACGGCCCGCTCGATGGTCGACCGGTCCGCCGTGTCAGTCGGCAGCAGATTCAGCTCGCGCAGCGCCTCGTGGGGCAGGTCCCGGCCCACGAGGTCGCGGCTCTGCTCGAGGATCGCGGCGATGTCCCGGTCCCTCCCCTCCCGTCGGTCGTCCCGATCGGGAACGGCCCCCTCGACTCGGAACTCCAGGGAATCCTGGCCCGAGCCCGCCTCCACGGTACCCGACCCCATGTCGAGCCCCGACTCCTCGTCCCCAGCCCCCTCGTCCTCGCCGTCGAACCCGAAGTCGAGGAGCGGCAAGGGCTTCGCCTCCTCGCCGACCTCGGGTTCCGCGAGGAGCGGAAGCGGCTCCAATTCCTCCGGGAGCTCCCGCTCCGGCGCCACCTTCGCTGCCGGCGCCCGCTCCTCCTCGCCCGACGATGGGGACGGGCTCGGCTCCGGCCCGGCTTCCGACACCGGCTCCTCGACCCCGGCATCGGGCTCGGGCTCTTCCCCGGCTTCCGTCTCCTGCGCGGATCGGTCGTCCGCCGGGACATCCCCCGCGACCAGCTCCTCTTCGGTCTCCGACGCGGCGACGACGTCGCCGGGCGACGTCTCGAGCCCATCCAGAACGTCCGTCTCGGGGCCGGCATCGACCTCCTCCGCCGTGGTCTCGAACGTCTCGAGACCGCCCACCGACGCCGCATCGGCGTCGGTGTGATCGGCCCGGGCCTTCACCTCGCGGAGCCGCGGGTGCTCCCAGTCGAGGATGTCCCCCTCGGGCTCGTCGGCGGCGGCCCCCTCCAGCGCGGCACTCCCCAACTCGGCCGCCGGGTCGATGGCCCGCGCCTTCTCGGCTACGGACTCGGCGGCCTCGGTCTCGCCCCGCCGGACCCGCAGCTCGTAGGCGAGCTGGAGCTGAGTGAGGGCGTCCTCGGGGTGCTCGTGCCCGGCCAGGTGATCGGCGAGCGTCTCCCGCACCTCGGGGTCGCCGGACATGTCGGCGAACTCGGCGAGGGCCGTGAAGGCCGGCTCCACTCGGCCGGACCGCATCTCCCGGTCGGCGTACTCGAGGATCCAGCGGCGGGCGTCGGTCTGGAAGCCCTGCTTGGCACACAGGTCGCTGAGCTTCAGGTACAGCTCCGACTGGTTCGGGCGGTGACGCAGCGCCTTGTTGCACAGGGCGATCGCGTTGTTGTAGAAGCCGGCGCTCGCGTACTTGTCGGCGGCAGTCACATAGTAGTCGACGGCCTCATCCCCCTGTCCCAGACGGAGGTACAGGTCACCGATACGGTTCGCGAGGCCGAGGTCGGTCTCGAACTCGTCCTCGGCCTCCTCCCGTTCCAGGACCGTCTTGTAGGCCTCTATGGCAGCCGCCCACTCCTCCTGCTGCTCGAGCTTCCGGGCCCGGTCCTTCAGTTTGGCGATGGACTTCATGCCTTCCCGATCGTGTGCTGCCCCTCTCCCCGCGATCCCCGACCGCCCCGCGAACGGGCGCACGTGTGTGTTCCGGGCCCGCGATCCGAACCGGAAACCAACGTGCGGCGCCGAGACCGACGAAGGAACAGCCCGGTCGCACCCCCGACTCCGCCCGTCTCGCAGCCGCCGGGTACGACCGGGAATGATACGGCTCCGAAGATAGGGGCGGCGAGGACGAGGAACAAGCGCTTACGAGACCGCCTCACCGGCCTTCCAGACGGTCCGCGCCAGTCGCACGCCGTAGCGGTACGGGATCTCTCTGTAGTCGCTCGCGTCCCAGAGCACGAGGTCGGCCGGGCTGCCCTGCCGGATCATGCCGGTACCGTCGTCGAGGGCGAGTGCCCTGGCCCCGCCCCGGGTCGCCGCGACGAGGGCTTCGAGAGGGGTCATCCCCATCTGGGAGCATGCGATGGTCAGGATGAGCGGGAGGCTCGGTGTGGCCGACGAACCGGGGTTGAAGTCCGTCGCCAGCGCCACCGTCGCCCCGGCATCCAGCAGCGCACGTGCCGGTGCGTACCCGGACATGCCGAGGAAGAACAGGGTTCCGGGCAGAAGCGTCGCCACCGTCTCCGAGCCTGCGAGGGCCGCGATGCCGGCCTCGCTCACGGCGCCGAGGTGATCCGCGGAGGCGGCACCGAGCTCCACGGCGAGCTCCGCGCCCCCGGACGGCTCGAGCTCATCGGCGTGGAGCTTGGGAACGAGGTCGTGCTCGAGCCCTGCCTCGAGGACGCGGCGGCTCTGGCCCGCGTCGAACACTCCGGGCTCCATGAAGACATCGCAGAAGCGGGCCAGACCGGCGTCCGCCACGGCCGGGATCATCTCGGTCACCACGACGTCGAGATAGGCGTCCCTGTCGTCGCGGTATTCCGGGGGCGTCTCGTGGGCGCCCAGGAAGGTCGGGACCAGGTCGAGGGGGGTCTCCTCGTCCAACCGGCGCACGGCCCGGAGCATCTTGAGCTCGTCCTCCGTGGTGAGGCCGTACCCGCTCTTCACCTCGAGGGTGGTGGTGCCGAAGGCCAGGACATCCGCCAGCCGGTCGCGGGTCACGGCGACGAGCTCGTCCTCGGACCGGTCGCGCAGGTCCCGGACCGACGCGTTGATGCCACCGCCCCGGCGCGCGATCTCCATGTACGGCACCCCGCGGCTCCGTAGCTCGTACTCGTCGGCCCGCCAGCGGCCGAACACGGCGTGGCTGTGGGAGTCGACGAGCCCCGGGGTCAGAACACCACCGCAGCAGTCGACCCGCTCGATTGCTCCACCCCCGTCGTGTTCGGCCTCCAGCTCCACCTCGGGGCCCACGCCGATGATGACGCCCCCGTCCACGGCCACGGCGGCGTCGGCGAGGACCGTGGCTGCCATCGTGTCCTCACAGGTGATGACCTGCGACGCGTTGACCCAGAGCTTCATGGTGTTCTCCTCGTGCCTGTTCGGGGACGGCCCTGTCCGCGGCCGTTCGCGGACCCCGCACCAGTCGCCCGTTGTGTCCCAACGAGTCCGGCCCGTCCCCCTCGGACGGGACGCCGGGGCGTGCCCCAAAAGTCCGAAAAACCATGGCGGAATGAGCCGAAACGGGCGACTGGTGCACCGTCCTAATCCCAAGACGGGCGACGGGTGCCCCGTCCTCTCCCCGCCCCCCC
>CAYMLW010000386.1:0-4285 GCA_964391035.1 uncultured Gemmatimonadaceae bacterium | reverse complement strand
ACCCGGCGGGGCTCGACCCTTTCGTGCTCCGGGAGACCTTCCGGGAGGTGGCGGCATGCCGACGGAGCGGGATCGTCATCAACACCTTCATGCTCGCCCGGGACGCGGCGCTCGTGCAGTTCGTGGCCAAGGTCGGGCGCATGGCCCGGGGCCGGGCCTACTTCACCAGCACCATGACGCTGGGCCAGTACGTGATGCGCGATTTCCTCAAGCGACGAACGCGCAGAGGCTGATCGCTGCCGGCGCGGCGATCGACGCAAGATCGCGCACCATCGACGGGCTCCGGCTTGCCGCAGGCCGCCGGGATCCGTATCGTTGATGGAGGTTGCAGTTTGCTCTTTTCGAGCCGGAGGGCCCGCGCCTTCGAGACGTCGCGTCTCGGAGAACCCCCTTTTCAGGCGCGCCTCCCGGCTTTTGGCGTCCCTATCGGTATGGGTCGGGGCGGACTGTCACCGGGTGTGTGTACTGTTGGGATCGAGTCGGCCGGGAACGCGCCCGGTCGGGTCCTGGCGGCAGACGCCCGTGTGTAGCCGCCCGCCCGGTAGTAACGATTCGTTACAGCAGCCACGATACGGTGCCGGGCCCGGGGCCATGCCGGCCGAATTGCCGACCTTTGTAACAAGAGGTTTGACAAGGGTTTGACGGCCATGTGACGGGCGCTCACTAGGTTGTCTTGCCTCAATGTGGATCACATGAGAGGGATGTCCAGGATCGCGGCCGAGCATTTACGATGACGGGTGTCGTCGTTGATCCCGGTGGCCCGGATTCGGACCGACCGGGCCCATCGGGTCATGGGGAGGCGTCTGCGCGTCTGGGCCGGGCTGCGCGGCTGGTGGGTGCGAGCGGGGTGGCGTTGGTGGCGGCGTCTTCGCCGGAGAGGCTGTCGATCGTGGCCAGCTGGGGGCTGGGGGGACGGGGCCGCGCACTGCTGGACTCGTCGGGCGAGGCGGTCCGCCGTGCACTGGAGAGCGGTGGGCCCATGGTGAAGAGAGAGGGAGAGCGGGTCCGGTTGGCGGCGATGCGAGTTCGAGAGGGCGCAGCGGTCTGGGCCATGTTCGACCCGCCGCGTCGACTGTCGGGCGGGCAGCTCGCGGTCCTGCGGGAGCTGGCGAGTGCGGCCCACGAGACCGGGGTCCGGGAGGGGGGATCACCGGGCGAGTCGGGTCCGGCTGCGTCTCCACAGGAGGTACTGTCCGACACGCTGAGCGAGCTGATGCTCTCGCACGACTCGACGGTCGGGACCTATCTGGTTCAGGACGGGCGGATCAGCGATGTGAACGAGCAGCTCGCCAGGGTGCTGGGGTACGAGCGAGAGGCGCTGATCGGGCGGGATGTGCTGAGCATCGCGCATCCCGGGGACCGGGACCTCATACGGGAGAACATGCGGAAGCGGCTGGAGGGCGTGGTGGACCGTTCGGTCTACACGTTCCGCGCGCTGACGGGGACGGGGAGGATCGTTCATCTGGAGGCGCACGGGGCGCGGCTGGATCTGGACGGCGCGCCCGCGATCGGCGGGATCGTGGTGGACGTGAGCCGGCGCGTCCGGGCCCAGCACGCGCTGCGGGCATCGGAGCGGCGGTTCGCGGAGATCGTGGCGCTGTCCCGGGACGCCACGATGTGCGTGGACGACGAAGGCGCGGTGGTCCTGTTCAACCCGGCGGCCGAATCGTTCTTCGGTGTTTCTGTGGCGGAGGTGATCGGCTCGCCGGTGGTGGAGCTGATGCCGGAGCTGGCCGAGCCGGGTTCTGGTCCGGGCGAAACGGGGCGGGGCTCGCGGCTGGTCGAGGGCGAGCGGCCGGACGGCAGCCCGTTCGCGGCGGAGATCTGGTCGACGAGCGGGACGGGGGAGACGGAGGACCTCCGGGTGGTGGTGGTGCGGGACGTAACGCACCAGCGTCGACGGGAGACGGAAGGGGAGCGCCTGCTCGAGCTCGAGCGGGACCAGCGGCGCATAGCCGAGGCCGCGCAGGCCCGGGCGCAGTTCGTCGCGGAGGTCACGCAGGCCCTGAGCGGCGCATTCGGGGAGCCCGACCGGGTGCTGCGCCTTCTCCCGGAGCTGGCGGTCCCGCTGACGTCCGACTACGCGATCTGCTACCGGGTGGCGGATGGCGGCCCGGAGCCCGTCGCCTTCTCGGCAGTGGACTCGGCGGTCCGCAATACCCTCGCTGGTAGTCCGCCGGCTCTCCCGGAGCTCGACTGGGCGGCGAGCCCCGAGGGGTGGGCCTGCACCGCGACGGAGCCCGGCCCGGGGCCGGTCCGGGAGCTGTACGAGGCGCACCGCCGCCGGTTCAACGCTCGTCGGCTCGACGTGGTCCCGCTGAACGACGACGGGGTTCGGGCCGTCCTGGTCTTCGGCCGACACAGGGACCAGGGCCGGGATGACGATGGCGACGCCGAGCTCGGTCGGGAGCTGGCGAGCCGGGCATCGACGGCCCTCATGAATGCCCGGCTGTACCAGGAGGCGCGGGCCGCGACGCAGCTCCGCGAGCAGGTCCTCGCCGTGGTCTCCCACGACCTTCGGAGTCCCCTGGAGGTCATCGCCCTGACCGCCGATTCGCTGATACGCCACTGGCCTCCACACCCGACCGAGGCGGAGCTGACCCGGGATCAGCTGGAGCTCATGCAGCGGTCCGCGAAGCGCATGAATCGTCTGGTCCGGGACCTCGTGGAGGTGGCCCAGATCGAGAAGGGGGTCATGGCCGTGGACCCAATGCCGTGCGACCCGGGCGAGCTCCTCCGGGAGGCCTACATGGCACACCAGCCGGTGGCCGAGGAGAAGGGGATCCGGATGGTCTTCGACCGCTGCGACGAGGGGGCGCCGGCGTATGCGGACCCGGAGCGCGTGCTCCAGGTGCTGGGCAACCTGCTGGACAACGCTTTCCGGCACGGCCCCCCGGATTCCACCGTCCACCTGCGCTGCATCCGTCGGGAGGGCGCGGTCCGGGTCGAGGTTTCCGACGAGGGGGAGGGGATCGCCCCCGAGGACCGGACGGGGATCTTCGAGCACTTCAGCCGGGGGCAGGGTCGTTCCTGGGGCCTCGCCGGTCTCGGCCTGGCCATTGCCCGGGGCATCGTGGAGGCCCATGGCGGCGAGCTCGATGTCGAGAGCGAGGTGGGTCAGGGTGCCACGTTCTACTTCACCCTGCCCTGCACTGAGCCGACACCTACACCCGCAGAACCGGAGTACCAGCTCCAGGCATGAGTGACAGGATCCTGGTGGTGGACGACGAGGAGGATGTCCGCAGGACGCTCGAGTTCTGGCTCCGTCGCGAGGGGTACGACGTCGAAACGGCCGCCGGCGCCGAGGAGGCGTTCGGCGTGCTTCGCGAGTTCCAGCCCTCCATAGTTATCACGGACGTCTACATGCCCGGGATGAGCGGGCTGGAGCTGCTGAAGCGGCTGAAGGAGGCCGGGTCGGGCGTCGACGTCGTCGTCGTGACGGGTCGGGAAGGGATGGAAACGGCGATTGAGGCGACCCGGACCGGCGCCTACGACTATCTGGCCAAGCCGCTGGACCCGGAGACGCTGGACCGCGTCCTGAGCCGCTGTCTCGAGGACCGGCGCGAGCGGAAGCGGGCGGGGCGCTGCTGTGGCGCGGAGCCGGACGACGAGTGTACGGGCCGGCTCATCGGAACCAGTCCCGCCATGCTCGACATCTACAAGACGGTGGGCCGGGTCGCGACCACGCGAACGCCCGTCCTGATCCGGGGCGAGACGGGGACCGGCAAGGAGGTCATCGCCCGGGCCATCCACGGCCACTCGGACCACGCCGACGAACCCTTCGTCGCCGTGAACTGCACGGCTGTACCCGACCAGCTCCTGGAGAGCGAGCTGTTCGGCCACTTGAAGGGTTCGTTCACCGGTGCGGTGGCCGACCGGAAGGGCCGGTTCGAGCTCGCCGGGAAGGGCACCATCTTCCTCGACGAGATCGGCGACACCGCCCCTTCGTTCCAGGCGAAGCTTCTGCGCGTCCTCCAGGAGCAGGAGTTCTACCCGGTGGGCGCGGAGCAGCCCCGGATGACCCGGGCCCGCGTGGTCGCCGCCACCCACCGACCCATCGAGGACATGGTGGAGGCCGGCGACTTCCGGGAGGACCTCTACTTCCGGCTCCGTGTGGTGGAGCTCTGGGTTCCCCCGCTCCGGGACCGGGCCGAGGACATTCCCGCCCTCGCCCGCCACTTCCTCGCCCGGGCCAGCCAGGCCACGGATCGGCCGCCCCCCGTGATCCCGTCCGACGTCATGCGCGCGCTCCAGGAGCACGACTGGCGGGGCAACGTGCGCCAGC
>CAYMLW010000385.1:0-4294 GCA_964391035.1 uncultured Gemmatimonadaceae bacterium | reverse complement strand
ATGATCAGGATGAACGCGACGACGCCGATGGCCGCCCCCCACTTCGACCCCGACACCAGCCCCTCGAAGGCGTAGTTGAACACGCCCACATCACCGCCGGGCGCGAAGACCGGGATCCCGCGGCGGACCGGGTCGCCATCCTCGTCCCGGAGCAGCTCGAAGCTCCCGGGAACGAGGACATCCCTATCCTGGACCGCACCGGCGGCGTCCGTGAAGCGGACCGTGGTGGTGTCGAACGAGCCGGCGGGGATCAGGTGGGTGAGGGCCGCCGCGAACAGCACCACGAAGAAGATGATGACGTAGGTGTCGGGCGCCCGGAACCGGCTCCTCGGGCGGGCCGTCGGGGCGCTGGAGGAGTCCACGGCGCCGGCCGGAGCGTCCGCGGCCCCCGTCATGGCGTCGCCCCACGCGCGGCAACCCCGCTCCCGGGAATCCTGGCTCCAGCAACTCTGGCTCCGGGCCGCCTGGCTCCGGGCCGCCTGGCTCCGGGCCGCCTGGATCGGCCGACTGGGCTCACGGCAGGACGCGGCGGCGGGCCAGGTCGTACCGCTGGCCGTTCTTCAAGAGGTGCAGCTTCAGCCCGCGGCCCGAGAGGTCGCCATCGGCGTCGGTCCCGATATTCGTGGCCGCCGAGGCGTCGATGACCATCACGGTGTTCTCGCCCAGGACCTCGAAGGCGTCGCCCCGGACGATGATGGCCGTGGACTCGTCGATCCCGACGCCCACCAGCGCCGGGTGCTCGAGGACCAGCGAGATGAGCCGGTTCTCCCGCTGTCGGGCGATGAAGTGCTGGTCGATGATCGCGCGGGTCACGAAGCCGAAGCCCTGCGTCGTCACGACGTTGTCCTTTTCGATGGTCGTGAAGGCGTGCTCGGCGTCGGGGTGGAGCCTCTCATCGCCCGTGATCATGAGCTCGCTCATGACCGCGGCGCCGGCACTGGTCCCCGCCACCACACCGCCCTCCCGATGGATCTCCCGGACCCGGTCGAGCACACGGGTGCCGAGCATGTGCCCGGCGAGCCGGCCCTGGGAACCGCCGGAGAAGAAGATGCCGGTGGCGCCATCGAGGGCGGAGACGATGCTGTCGTGGTTCGCCGTGATGCTGTCGAACCGGACGAAGTCGACGATCGGACAGCCGGCCTCCTCGAGCTGCCAGCTCTGGTAGAGCGCCGTGTCGAGGGGGTCGGCGCTGGCCATCGGGATCACCACCATGCGGCAGTCCTCGCCGCCGGCCAGCTCCACGATCTTCTCCATGACGTAAACCGGGCGGCCGCCACCACCGATGATGACGAGGGCGCCCGGGTCCGACACGGCGTCCGGCACGGCAGAGCCGTTCGCCATGTCGGCCCCCGCCGCGTCGGCGGGCCGGGGTGCCGCGTCGGCGAGGGTGACGGCGACGGCGGCGAGAAGGATGAGGATCGTGAGGGGGACGGCGACGGCTCGCCGCGGCATGGCGACTCGGCTCATGTCAGGACTCCAGGAGTTCCTCCGTTGGGCCGGGAGCCGTCCACCGGCGCGGGCCCGGCCGGACGGGCAACATGAATGCGGCGACCACAGGGAGCAACACCGCGGTCCAGGCCCCGGCGCCACGCCGGCCTGTCGCCCTCCGGCATCACGCCCCACCACCACCCCCCGGCGTCCCGGCCCGCGGGACGGGGGCGTGCCCACTTGCGCGTCCCGGGGCCCAGCCTCGAACGTTGGGGCCATGGCACGTCATCCTCATAGCCGCCGCTACGACTCGGACGAGCCGCCACCGCTGCGGGAGCGGATCTCGGCGCTCCGGCTGCTCCCACCCTTCCTCAAGCTGGTCTGGGAGACGAGCCCGTCGGCCGTAGCGGGGGTCCTCGCCCTGCGGCTGCTCCAGTCGTTCGGCCCGGTGGCCATGCTCTGGGTCGGCAAGCTCATCATCGACACGGTGGTGGCCAACCTGGGCGCGGCGGAGCCCGAGTGGGGGCTGCTGCTCCAGTACGTGGTGATCGAGCTGGCGCTGGCGCTGGCGTTGGACGTCATGCAGCGGGCGTCCGCGCTCCTCGAGTCCCTCCTCGGCGACCTGTTCAGCAACGAGATGAGCGTGCGGCTCATGGAACACGCCTCCACCCTGGATTTGGAGCACTTCGAGGACCCGGAGTTCTACGACCACCTGGAGCGGGCCCGCCGTCAGACCGTGGGCCGCCTTCGGCTCATCTCGCTGCTGCTGCGTATGGGCCAGAACACGCTCACGCTGGTCTCGCTGATGACGGCGCTGCTGGCGTTCAATGCGTGGCTCCTGGTCCTGCTGGCCGTGGCGGTCCTGCCCAGCTTCCTCGGCGAGACCCACTTCGCCGGGCTCAGCTACTCGCTGCTCCATCAGTGGACGCCGGAGCGACGCCAGCTCGACTACCTCCGCTACGTGGCCTCGAGCGATGCGACGGCCAAGGAGATCAAGCTCTTCGGCCTCAGCGACCATTTCATCGACCGTTACGCCGCGCTGGCCGACGCCTTCTACCAGGCCAACCGGAAGCTGGCGGTGCGCCGGGCGCTGGTCGGCGCCGGGCTCGTGGCCATCAGCACCGTCGTCTACTACGGGGCGTACGGTTACATGATCTGGCAGACCGTGGCCGGCGTGCTGACGGTCGGGTCGCTGACGTTTCTGGCGGGCAGCTTCCAGCGGAGCCGGGACCTGATCCAGCAGATCCTGCTCGGCTCGGCCGACGTCTTCGAGCAGAGCCTGTTCATCGGGGACCTGTTCACCTTCCTCGAGATGAAGCCGCGACTGGCATCGGTGGAAGAGCCCCGCCCGGTCCCGGCCCCGATCCGGGAGGGGTTCGTCTTCGAGGACACCGGGTTCCGCTACCCGGACAAGGAGGACTGGGCGCTCCGCCACGTCAGCTTCGAGCTCCGCCCCGGCGAGCGGCTCGCGCTGGTCGGCGAGAACGGCGCCGGCAAGACCACCCTGGTCAAGCTCCTGTCCCGGCTGTACGACCCCACCGAGGGCCGCATTCTCCTCGACGGCGTCGACCTCCGGGAGTACGACCTCGACGAGCTGCGCCGCGCCATCGGGGTCATCTTCCAGGACTTCGTCCGCTACGACATGGCGGCCCGGGAGAACATCGCGGTGGGCCAGATCGAGGCCCGGGACGACGACGAGCGGATCCGGTCGGCCGCGCGCAAGAGCCTGGCCGAGGACGTCGTCGCCCAGCTCGAACAGGGCTACGACCACATGCTCGGCCGGCGCTTCGAGGGCGGCGCCAACCTCAGCGGCGGCGAGTGGCAGAAGGTCGCGCTGGGCCGGGCCTACATGCGCGATGCCCAGGTCCTCATCCTCGACGAGCCCACCGCCGCCCTCGACGCCCGCGCCGAGTACCAGGTCTTCGAGCGGTTCAGCGAGCTCACCGCCGGACGCATGGCCGTCCTCATCAGCCACCGCTTCTCCACCGTCCGGATGGCCGACCGCATCCTCGTCCTCGGCCACGGCACCGTCATCGAGGACGGCTCCCATGACGATCTCCTGGCCGCCGGTGGGACCTACGCCGAGCTCTTCACGCTCCAGGCCGCCGGGTACCGGTAGAGGCCCCCGTCCGCCGGAGAGGCCATTCCGGCGGCCACTCCTTCGCGCCGAGACGTGGACATGGGGGCGGCTCGCGGCGTCAGCGGGATGGCCGGGCGTCCCACCTTCATCGCCTGGCCCGGGAGCGGGGGACGTGGGGGTGGGCACAGGCCGGAGGCGCGCGTCGCGCCGCCTTGCGGCGCGCCATCCCCAGTCCCCCACGTCCCCGGGCGGCTGCGACGAAGGGCGGCGACGCGGCGGCAACCCGCGTTACCCCGCGAGCCACCCCCAATCCGGCCGTATCAGCCGTGACCTCTAGGACGAGGCCGGCCTTACGAGCCGCCGCCCGCCTCCGTCGCCCCGTACCCCGCCTCCCGGATCGCGGCCGCCAGGCTCTGGCCCCCCACGTCGGTGCCGGCGAAGTCGAGCGTGCGGATCGGGAAGGGGATGGTGGTCCCGGCCTCGTCGAACGCCTTCTTGATCCGGACGATCGCCTCGCTGCGGGCCGCGAGGTACGTCTTCTGTGAGGTCCCGAACGGGATCCAGAAACGGATGGTGAAATTGATGGAGCTGCTGCCGAACTCCGTGTAGAAGAACTCCACATCCCGACTCTCATCCCGGCCCGGGACCGTCTCCACGGCCTCCACCGCCGCGCGCTTGGCCCTCTGCAGGTCGTCGCTGTAGGCCACGCCGACGGAGAGATCGACTCGCCGCTCCCGGGACTGCGTGTAGTTCACGATCGGGTTCTTGAAGACCTGGGCATTGGGA
>CAYMLW010000384.1:0-4319 GCA_964391035.1 uncultured Gemmatimonadaceae bacterium | reverse complement strand
CTGCCGGCCTCGACGGCCTCGGTTGTTCTTCGCCATCGTGTTGCTCCCCTAGAACTTCAGGCCGCCTTCGCGGGCGCCCTCGGCAAAGGCCGCCACGCGGCCGTGATAGAGGTACCCGCCCCGATCGAAGACCACGGCCTCGATCCCGGCGTCCTTCGCTTTCTCGGCGATCTGCTTGCCGGCCTGCCGGCTCAGTGCCTTCTTGTCAGTCTCGTCGTCGCCGCGAAGCTTGCGGAGGTCCGGGGCCGTGGTCGAGACGCCCAGGAGTACCTTGCCCGCGACGTCGTCTACGATCTGGCCCTGGATATGCCGGAGCGACCGGTGTACCACCAGGCGCGGTCGCTCGGACGTACCCACGATCTTCGAGCGGATCCGCTGATGTCGTCGCACTCGCTGCGACTCGCGTCGGCTCGTCTTCTTCCTGTTCGCCATCGTCTTCCCCTACGCGCCCGTCTTCCCCGCCTTGCGGCGGACGTGTTCACCCTGGTAGCGAATGCCCTTGCCCTTGTAGGGCTCCGGCGGTCGAACGGCCCGCAGCTCGGCGGCCACCTGCCCGACCTTCTGCTTGTCGATCCCCTCCACCACGATCTGGGTCTGGGTCGGAGTCGTGATCGTGATCCCCTCCGGCTCCGGATAGGTGACCTCGTGGCTGTACCCCACGTTCAGGACCAGGTCGCTGCCCCGCTTGTCCGCCCGGTACCCCACGCCCACGATCTCCAGCGCCTTGCGATAGCCCTCGGACACGCCGTCGACCATGTTGGCGATCAGCGCCCGGGTCAGACCGTGGTAGGCCCGGATCTGCTTCACATCCGACGACCGGCTCACCACGACCTGGCCGTCCTCGACCTTCACCGCGACCTCGGGGCGCGTCCCGTACGACAGCTCGCCCTTCGGCCCCTTCACCCGCACCACACCGTCATCGACCTCGACCTCGACGCCCTGCGGGAGCTCAATCGGTGCATTCCCGATTCGTGACATGCTCGCCCCCTACCAGACCGCGGCGAGGACTTCCCCGCCCACGTTGTTCTCCCGCGCCTCCCGGTCCGACATCACGCCCCGGGACGTCGAGATGACCGCGATCCCCAACCCGTTCCGGACTCGCGGCAGGTCCGCCACACCGGCGTACTCCCGACGGCCCGGTCGTGACACCCGCTGGAGATCCCGGATCACCGGCTTGTCATCGTGGTACTTGAGGTAGATCCGCAGCACCCCGTGGCGCCCGTCGTCCAGGACCTTGAAGTCGTGGATGAAGTGGCTCTCCTTCAGGATCCGCGCGATCTCGGCCTTCAGCTTCGACACCGGCATGTCGACGCGCTTGTGACCCGCGTGTCCCGCATTGCGGATCCGCGCCAGCATGTCGGCGATGGGATCGGTCATCATGTCGTTCGTCTCTCCCTATAGTATCCGGCGCTTCCTGCCTGCCGGACTTGTAGAGTGTTCATCGTGGCTTCGGCTGGCGGCACGCGGCCCACCACGGTCCTCCCGACCACCCCGCCGACTGTCTTCCGCCTCACCATCGCCGCGTCCTCCTCACTCTCTGTTCTCCGCTCCGCCACGCCCTTTCCCGAACGGGCGGTCCCACTGTCAGCCGTCAGCCGTGAGCCGTCAGCCAGCGCGCCGCCAGGCGCGCGTCACCAGCTCGCCTTCCGGACGCCGGGGATCTCGCCGTTCAGCGCCATCTCCCGGAAACAGATCCGGCACACGCCGAACTTCCGGAGATACGCCCGCGACCGGCCACACCGGTTGCAGCGGTTGTTCTTCCGCACGGCGAACTTGAGCTTGCTCGTGTCCTTCTGCTTCTCGATCTGTGCCTTGCGTGCCATTCGATTCCCCTATTCCTGCGGCCCGGGAACGTCCTCGCCGGACACCACCAGCGGCGTCTCGCCCCGGAAGGGCATGCCCATCGCCTTGAGCAGGGCGAACGCCTCGTCATCCTTGTCGGTGGTCGTCACGAGGACGATGTCCATCCCGTGGATATCTTCCGCCCTATCGTAGTCGACTTCCGGGAAGATCACTTGCTCCTTCACGCCGATGGAGTAGTTGCCCCGGCCATCGAAGGCCCGTGTAGAGACGCCCCGGAAGTCCCGCACACGGGGCAGCGCCACGTTGATCAGCCGATCCAGGAACTCGTACATCCGTTCCTGCCTCAGCGTGACCTTGGCGCCCACCGGCACGCCCTCGCGGAGCCCGAAGTTCGAGATGGACTTGCGCGCCCGTGTGACCACCGGCTTCTGGCCGGTAATGGCCGCCAGCTCGTCGACCACGGTGTCCATCACCTTCGGGTTCCGGGCCGCCTCGCCCATGCCCACGTTGACCACGATCTTCTCGAGGCGCGGTACGCGGTACGGGTTGTCGAACCCGAATTCGTCCATGAGCCGGGAGCTCACCCGCTCGTCGTAGTGCTGCTTCAGTCTCGGCTTCATCGTTCCTCGTCAGTCCTGCGCCTTCGGGATCGGGTTCCCACCCTTCACCGAGATCCGCTCCTTCGTGCCGTCCGACTCGATCCGGGTCCGGTAGCGCGACGGCTCCCCCGTGCTCGGATCGATCAGCATCACGTTGGACGCGTGAATCGGCTCCTCGTACTCCATGATCCCGCCTTCGGGGTTCGCCTCCGATGGACGCGTGTGGTGCTTGCGCATGTTGATGCCCTCCACCACCACGCGGTTCTCCTTCGGCAGGACCCGCAGGATCGTTCCTTCCAGCCCGGCGTAATTGCCGCGGATCACCTTCACACGATCTCCGCGACGCACGTGCATCGGGTGCCGGGTTTTCCTCTTCTCGGTCGGGACATTCCGGGCCCCGGGTACGTATCGAGCCATCAGATGACCTCCGGCGCCAGCGATACGATCCTCATGAACCGCTTCTCCCGGAGCTCCCGGCCCACCGGGCCGAAGATCCGGGTCGCCCGCGGCTCTCCGATATCATTGATGATGACGGCGGCATTGTCGTCGAAACGGATGTAGCTGCCGTCCTTGCGGCGAACCTCCTTGGCCGTCCGGACCACCACCGCCCGGACCACCTCGCCCTTCTTGACCGTCCCATCCGGGAGGGCGTCCTTGACCGCGACGACGATCACGTCCCCCACCCGGGCATACCGACGTCGCGAGCCGCCCAGCACGCGAATGCACTTCGCCTGCTTGGCCCCGCTGTTGTCGGCGATCCGTACCATGCTCTCCTGCTGGATCATCGTCGCCTCACTCCGCCCGCATGACGATCTCGGAGAGGCGCCACCGCTTGGTCTTCGACAGCGGCCGGGTCTCGGTGGTCCGCACCGCGTCACCGCCGCGGGCCTGCTCCTCCTCGTCGTGCACATGGAACTTCTTCGTCCGGAGCAGCTGCTTCCCGTAGAGCGCGTGCGCCGTGCGCCGCTCCACCGCCACCACGATGGTCTTGTCCATCTTGGTGCTGACCACGGTGCCCATACGGGTCTTCCGATCGTTCCGCGTCGTCTCCGCCATCTTATTCCTCCGCCGCCTGCTCGAGCTCGCGCTCCCGCAGGATCGTCTTCATGCGCGCGATGTCCCGCCGGAGCGTGCGCACCAGCATCGGGTTCTCCAGCAGCTGGGTCGCGCTGCGGAACCGCAACCGGAACAGCTCCTCCTGCGTCTCCTCGATCTTCTGCTCGATGTCGGCGTCGCCGAGATCGCGAATCTCTTCGGTCTTCACTCCGCACCTCCGTGCTTCGATCGGACCACGAAGCGGGTCTTGATGGGGAGCTTGGCCGCCGCCAGGTCGAAGGCCCGGCGGGCGATCTCCTCACTCACCCCCTCGAGCTCGAACATCATGCGACCCGGCTTCACCACGGCCACCCAGTACTCCGGGTTGCCCTTCCCCTTCCCCATCCGCGTCTCCGCCGGCTTCTTGGTCACCGGCTTGTCCGGGAAGATCCGGATCCAGACCTTGCCGCCCCGCTTGATGTGGCGGGTCATGGCCACACGAGCCGCCTCGATCTGGCGGTTCGTGATCCAGCCGGGCTCCGTGGCCTGGAGACCGTAGTCCCCGAAGCTCACACGGCTCCCACGCCGGGCCATCCCCTTGGTCCGGCCCCTCTGTTGTTTCCTGTATTTGACTCTCTTCGGCGCCAGCATTGCTTCGTCTGCCTTCCTCAGCCCGTCGAATAGGTACCCGGGCGACGCTCGTCCACGACCTCACCCTTGAAGATCCATACCTTCACGCCCACCGTCCCGTACGTGGTCTTGGCCGTCGACTGGGCGTAGTCGATATCGGCCCGCAGCGTGTGCAGCGGTACCCGGCCCTCGTGGTAGCCCTCCGTGCGCGCGATCTCCGCGCCGCCCAGCCGGCCGCCACACTGGATCTTG
>CAYMLW010000383.1:0-4339 GCA_964391035.1 uncultured Gemmatimonadaceae bacterium | reverse complement strand
TCGCCCTCTCGCCCCTCGAGTTCCTCGACGCCCTCTCCCTTCTGATCCCGCCGCCCCGCGTCCACCGCCACCGCTACCACGGCGTCCTGGCCCCCAACGCACGGCTCCGGCCCCACGTCATCGTCCTCGTACGGGAGGTGGGGATCGAGACCGCCGAAGCCCACGGCGTTGAAGCAGCGGCCACCGACGAGGATTCCGCTGACACCCTGACCGGCGCCGCCGCCCGCTCCCGCTGGGCTCAGCTCCTCGCCCGCATCTACGAGGTCTTCCCCCTCCGCTGCCCCGAGTGCGGCTCGGACATGCGCATCCTCGCCTTCCTCACCGACCCCGAACCCACGGACGCCATCCTCCGTCACCTCGAGCTCCCTCACACCCCGCCGCGACTCTCACCGGCCCGGGGACCGCCCCAACCCGCGCTCGACCTCGACGCCGGTCCCGGCATCCCGGTACAGGACCCGGTGCACGACCCCGCCCCCGGCGACGACTTCGACCAGACGCCCGCATTCGATCCGGCCGACCCCGAACCCGTACCCGACCTCGACCTCGATCAGACCCGCGGCGCCTGAACGGCGGAGCCGCGCCCGGCCCGCGCCTGACACAGCCGTTCCCGCTCCCCCCGCCTCGCTCAGGGCCACTCTCCCGCCCTCAGACCCTCTCACCCGCCCCTCGCGAGCACCCTTGACCCGTCCATCCCCCACATCGCATCCTACCGAAACCGGCCGAAACGGCGGTTGGATTTCCTATCCTTTGGCGGAGACGCCCCACCCCGGCCCGGTCCCGGGGCGGAGGACGTAGTCGCCGCGGTCCGTCATGGTCGCGACGGGACCGCCAGACCCCGCTCCGGCGGCCCGAACCGGCCGTGCTCGGTTCTTCGCCCAGCCTGCCCCACGCTCTCTTTCGCCAGGAGCCGCAGCGTGACACCGTTGGTCCAGCCGAAGCCGTCCTGGGTGGGGTACTCGCCGCCGCCGGCGGGCCGGTCGAGGTCGAGGACGTCGTACTTCTCCATCATCCGGCCGGTCCGCAGGTAGGTGGCGCGGACTAGGTCGAGCCAGCGGGCGGCCGCGGTGTCGGCCGCGTCATCGAGGCCGTAGCGCAGCAGCCCCTGGATGGCCATCCACTGGAGGGGCGGCCAGCCGTTGGGGGCGTCCCACTGCTGGCCGGAGGCGATGCCGGTGGTGACGAAGCCGCCGGGCCGGAGGAAGTCCCGGGCCAGGGTCCCGGCCACGGCCCTGCCCTGCTCGGGCCCGGGGACGCCGAAGTAGAGGGCCGCGGCGGCGGCCATGGTGGGGCGGTCGGTGACCCGCTCGCCGGTGCGCCAGCGGACGTCGTAGAGGTAGCGGCGGTCGGGGTCCCAGGCAACGGCCAGGAGGTCGCGACGTCGCTCGGCGGCGGCCTCCCGGAACCGGCGGGCCGCCTCGTCGTCGCCGGGCCGGCCCCGGAACGACCGGAGCGCGGCGATGGTGCGCTCGAGGTGGTACAGCAGGCTGTTCAGGTCGACGGGGACCAGCCCGGTGGTCTCCAGGGTCCGGAGATCCGACGGGTCGCGCATCCAGCGGCCGGAGAAGTCCCAGCCGCTCTCGGCGGCGGCCCGCACGTTCCGGTAGAAGGCGGCGCGCTCGGGCTCCGGGAGCGACCGGGCCAGCTCGTAGTCCTCCCGGAACGACTCGGGGCGGGGCTCGGGGCGGTCGTCCCAGTAGCGGTTGAGGACGGAGCCGTCCGCCAGCCGCACCACCCGGCGGTACGCCTCGCCCGGCGCGACCCGGTCGGCGCCGTCCATCCAGAAGGCGTGCTCGGCCTCGAGGGCGTCGAGCCAGCGGAGCGCGCCGGCGGTGTCGGCGGCCTCGGCGTAGAGCCCGACCATGGCGGCAAGGAACGGGGGCTGGCTGCGGCTGAGGTAGTAGGTGCGGTTGCCGTTGGGGACGTGGCCGACGGCGCGGACGAGGAAAGCGAAGTCGTCGATCATGCTCCGGACCAGCCCGAGCCGGCCGCTTTCCACCAGCCCCAGCATGGTGAAGTAGGAGTCCCAGTAGTAGACCTCCCGGAAGCGGCCGCCGGGGACCACGTACGGGTGGGGCAGCGGGATCAGCGACGAGCGGCGGACGGGGTCGTCGGCGTCACGGGTCAGGACCGGCCAGAGGGCCTCGATGTGGGCCGCCAGGGGCCGTGAGGTGTCCGCCTCGAACCCGGTGCCCACGGGCTCCGGCAGCTCGAAGTGCTGGCGGACGAAGGCCTCCAGGTCGAACCCGGGCTGGTCCCGGCGGGCGACCCAGCGCGCCACCACCTCGCCGGGCGCGGCCAGCGGCCGGGCGTCGACGAAGGTCTTGGAGTCGTCGAAGACGCCGGCGAGCTGGACGGCCCGGAAGAGGGGCCCGAGGTCCCGGGCGGGGCGGTAGCGGGCAACGGCCGGGGAGTCCGCGGCTCCGGCGGGCGCCCGCGCCGTGGCGTCGGGCGCGGGGGCCGGGGCGGGCTCGGCTCCCGGGCCCGGAGCCGGGGCGGGCGGGGGCCGGCACGTCGCCGTGAATGCGACGGCGATAGCCGCGACCAGCGTCGCCCGAAGACGGTGCGGCACCGTGCCTCCCTGCCGCTATGGAATTCGACGGGCTGCGGGACCCGCGAAGACTTCGTTCCCGATCAGCCGCCGCTTTCGGGGGCGGGCGCGCCGTTCCAGATGTCGACATGCCAGCGCCAGAGGCCCTGATCGTCCCGATGCCAGATGACGACGTACTTGGCGTGGATGGCGCCGTTGGCGGTCTCGATGACGCCGCGTCCGATCTCGTACGCGTCGACAGCGCTCAGGGGCGTGACCGATTCCGAGATGAGCTGGATGCCGGTGATCTGGAGCTGCTCGGCTGCGGCGGCCCAGAACTCCCGGATCCCGTCGTGCCCCTGGATGACGGGGCCGTCGGGCGGGAGGATGACGGCGTCCGGGGTGTACGTCCGGGTCACGAACGCCTCCACATCACCGGCGGCCACGGCCTCCTCGGCGGCTTAGTTGGTGATGTCGATGGCCGTCTGGATCGCCGCCACATCGAAGGGCGCGTCGGCGGCGGGCTGGCAGGCGGCGAGGGTCAGGCCCAGCAGCGTGAGGGCGGGCAGCAGCGTCGTCGTTCTAATCAAGAGGTCCTCCTGTCGGGGGGTGTGGCCATTGCACCCGGCGGGTGCGCCCCGGGGCAGCGCCGTCCACCGGCCGCGGCCCCGTGTGCTGTCGAGAAAAAGGTGCAGCAAGATCCGCCGTCGAATCCGGCCGCGCAAGTCCGGTCCTACCGGGGGATCTCCTCCGACTCCCGGTAGATGGCGTCCCAGTGCTCGGCGCCCTCGTAAACCCAGTTGTAGGCGGCCTGGATCCGCTGCCGCTCGGCCTCGTCGGGCCACACGGCCTCCATGATGTTCACCGCCGGATCCTCCCGGATGGCGGCCCAGGACACATACTTGGTCATGATGACCACGTTCCACTCGTTCCCGGTGTCGTGGATCAGGAGCTTGCGGTCGAGGATCCCCGTCTGCTCCGGTGTGAGCTCCTCCCGGACCATGGGCGCGTACCGCTGCTCGAGGGCGACCAGACTGTCCACCTTCGCCCAGGGGACCTTGTAGTGGCTCAGGTACCAGTAGGGCGACTCCGACGGCTCCTGTGCCGTGGCTTCCGCGGGAACCGTGGTGAGGGCGATGGCGGCCAGGATCGTGAGGGACAGCGTGCGTATCATCTCGTCCTCCCGTGAGGATGGAGAAAGGGTGGGGAGTCGCGACAGGATCGGCCCACGCGTGTCGGCACAGCGACGAACAGGGGGATTGCCGTTGGAAATGCGCGTGCGGGCGTTCAGGATCCGGCCCGGACTCCCATTCGCTGTGGGTCCCAAGAAACGGGCTGTGGTGGGGGCGGGTGGCGCACGCGGAGGAACCGGAACACCCTTATTGTAGGACTCAACGCCGCTCGAGGGCGCCGACTCAGGGTCGTGTGCCACCCTGGCCAAGGTGATCTCGGGCCGCTCGAAGGAACTCCTCTGCCTGTTCGATCGTACGGTGGACCTCCGCCGGGTCGATCTCGGCCTCGTATCCGTAATCCCCTTCGAGCCGCGAGGCTGAGGCTTCCAGCAGCCACCGGTGGTACTTCGGATCGAGCACCCCGGACTGGGCGAACCGCTGCCCGAACGCGCTCTGGACACCGGAGTGCTTGCTGAACCGCAACCCTTCCCTCGCCAATAGCGCTTCGGCCGTGTAGAACATGGCGTAGTACGCACGCGCGACGGCGAAATCCGGATCCCCTGCCTCCAGCAGCAGCCGAGCCGCGGCAATCGACCGCTCGGCCATGGCCAGACGTTCCCCGGTCAAGCCGCCGGTCGTC
>CAYMLW010000382.1:0-4343 GCA_964391035.1 uncultured Gemmatimonadaceae bacterium | reverse complement strand
TCAGGATCGTTGGTGATAGCCCGGGCAATGGCCACCCGCTGCTGCTCCCCGCCGGACAGCTCCGATGGCACGGACGATGCCTTCGAAGCCAGCCCGACCTGGGCCAGGAGCCGACCGACCTTGGTTTTCACCACCGACTTGCGTGCGCCCGTGACCTCCAGTGCGAACGCCACGTTGTCGAGGGCGGTGCGATCGCGGAGGAGCCGGAAGTCCTGGAAGACGAACCCGATCTTGCGACGCAGCAGCGCCTTGTCCCGGGCGGACAGCTCCCGCGTGTCGCGACCTGTGACCCGCACCGTGCCCGCCGTGGGCTCGTCCGCGGCGTGGATCAGCCGCAGCGCTGTGGTCTTGCCGGCCCCGCTATGGCCCGTCACGAACACGAACTCGCCCTTCCCGATCTGGAAGGAGACGTCATCCAGCGCCTGGCCACGGGAGAACTCCCGGGACACGCCGTCGAACCGGACCATCATGCGGCTCGGTGACCGGCCAGGCGCCCGGCCATGCGGACCGCTTCGACCATCGACGCGGCGTCCGCCAGGCCGCGGCCCGCGATGTCGATGGCCGTGCCGTGGTCCGGCGATGTGCGCACGAAGGGGAGCCCGAGCGTCACGTTCACGCCCGAGCCGAAGCTGGCGGTCTTGAACGCCGCCATCCCGACGTCGTGGTATGGAGCGATCACTGCGTCGAACTCCCCCCGGATCGTACGGATGAACACGGTATCGGCCGGGACCGGCCCGGCAATGTCCATCCCTTCCTCCCGGAGCGCCGCGAGGGCGGGCGCCAGGATGCGGGCCTCCTCGTCGCCGAACAGGCCCCCATCGGAAGCGTGGGGGTTCAGCGCGCAGAGCGCCAGGCGCGGCACCGGGATGCCCCAGTCCTCCCGGAGCGCCCGCTCCGTGAGCCACGCCTGGTCCCGGAGTCGAGAGCCGGTGACGGCGTCGGGGACGGCCCGGAGCGGGAGATGCGTCGTCGCCAGGACCACGCGAAGGGGGCCGCCCAGCGGCGTGCGCTCCGCCGCCATGAGCATGGCCACGCCAGGAGACTCGGTCAGCGCCTGGAGCATCTCGGTGTGGCCCGGAAAGCTGTAGCCGGCGGCGGACAGCGCGGCCTTGTCGATGGGTGCGGTCACGATCCCGGCGACGGTTCCCTCCAGCGCCAGCTCCGTGGCCCGCTCGATGGCCCGGCCGGCGTGGGCGCCGGCTTCCGCCATGTCGCCGCCGCCCGACCACTCGCCGATCACGATGTCCGGGTCGATCCCGGTGCCGGTGGGCCCGACGATGACCAGATCGACCTCGGCCGTGGCCAGCGCGGCGGCGGTGACCTCGGGACCGATGCCCCGGGGATCCCCCAGGGTGACGG
Organism: uncultured Gemmatimonadaceae bacterium; assembly: GCA_964391035.1. GTDB lineage: Bacteria > Gemmatimonadota > Gemmatimonadetes > Longimicrobiales > RSA9 > JAWVYT01. Next base: position 2,984 of record CAYMLW010000382.1, on the reverse strand, counting down.
CCAGACGGAGTGGAGCACTCGTCATTGGCGTCGCTGTGGCGTGGGTGTCAGTACCGGATGTCGACGTACGTCCGCCTCCGGAGCTCTTCCAGGACCTCTCGCATCAGCTTCTCCCGCTGGAGGAAATCGCGGATCTGCGCCCGCAGCGCTTCATCCTCCAGGGTGTACTCGCCGGCCTCCGTCACCTCGCGGACCCTGACCACCGCATAGGCCTCCGTCGGCCCCGGCACCCGGAACGGGCCGACCACCTCTCCCGTCTCTGCGCCCCGGAGCTGGGTCCGATACGGGCTCGGCAGCGAGTCCTGGAGCGCCGGCCCGATTCTGGACTGCTCGGCGGGGTCGTGCTCCGCCTCGGTGATGCTGTCCATCGGCGACCCGGCCCGGAGCGCTGCGGCCACATCCTCGGCCCGGGCCCGGGTCGCGGACTCGTCGGCCGCTGACAGCTCGGGCCGGATCAGGATGTGCCGCGCCAGTCGTTCCGGCCCCCGGATCCGCTCGACCTTGATGATGTGGAAGCCGAACGACGTCTCGACGATCCCGCTGGTCTGGCCGGGTCGCAGCGCGAACGCCGTGCGCTCGAACGCCGGGACCATGCGGCCCCTGCGGAACCAGCCCAGCTCACCGCCGCGCTCTCGCGTGCTCGGGTCGTCGCTGTACCGACGGGCCACCGTCTCGAAGTCCTCGCCTTCCTGGAGCGCCTCGAGCGCTTCCCGAGCTTCCGCCAGCGCTTCCTGCCGCGCCGAGTCCGACGGCTCGGGCTTCACCACCACCTGCTCGAACTCGATGGTCGCCGGTCGTCGGCCCAGCTCGCCGCGCCGCGATTCGAAGAACTCCCGGATCTCGGCATCCGTGACCGGCGGCGCCCGCCGGTCACGCTGGATCACCGCCTCGTACTGCTGCTGGATCCCGGCCCGTCGCACGCCCTCCGCGATCATGGACCGGTACTGCGCCGGCGACAGGCCCTCCGCCTCCAGCGCGGCCTCGAACGCGGCCAGTCCGCCGAACCGCTGCTGCTGGGCCTGAATCGTGGCCGCCACCTGGCTTTCCACATCCGCCTCGGAAACCGTGATCGAGTCCCGGGCGGCGGCCTGGATCACGATCAGCTCATCGATCAGACGGTCCAGCTCCTGATGACGCAGCGCGTCCAGCTCGGACGGGTCGGTCGGCACCGGCTGGCCGAACGCCCGGCGGCGCTCGAGCTGGGCCTGGATGTCCGACGCCAGGACCACGCTGTCGCCGACCACGGCAACGATCCGGTCCACCAGCTCGCCGCCCGGCCCTTCCTGTGCCGCCGACCCCAGGGGCAGGGCCAGCATCAGTCCGATCATCAGAAGACGTCGCATGCTTCTCGCGCTGCTGGGAATGCCACGGGCCGACCCCTGTCGGCCGGCCCGTGTACTAGTATGCCCTGGGGCCCCGCGAGTTCCTCAGCCGGTCGTGTCGGCGCCCGCCTCCGCCCCCGACGTCCCGGCCTCGGGCTCCGGCGTCGGCGGCTGCGTTGTGTCCGGCTGCTGTCCGCCCGGCTGTGCGCCCGGTACCGCCGGACCCGGCTGGGGCTGGCTCGCCCGTCGGGATTCTAGCTCCTCCACGACGGCCACGAACGTGCTCTCGTTGATCTCCCACTCGACCTGGTCCCGGAGCACGAACGACAGCGCTCCCAGCGGCAGCATCTGCTGCTGACCGCTGATGATCCCCTCGAGGTACGACCGGACCCGGCGGTCGATGGCGTCCCTGGCGGTCTCGCCTTCCTGGGTCGCGCCGAACAGACCCACGTTCCGGGTCACCTGATTCATCTGCTCGACCATCAGATCCCGGACCGAGTCCTGCTCTTCCTGCGGGATCGAGATGCCCTGCTCGCCGGCGGCGGCCAGGACCAGCTCGTTCGTCGCCAGGTCCCGCAGGACCGACTCGAGCTGCTCATCATTCGCCGACGCGAACTGGCTGAGCTGGGGCGCCGGCAGCCGACGCATCGCCGCCATGAACTCCCGCGCGGTCAGGGTGCCACCGTCCCAGCGGACCAGCGTCCGGGAAGCCGCCCGCCCGGACAGTGTCTTGCCCGGGTTCTCGACCAGCTCGGTCGCCACGTCGGCGGCGCCGTCCTCGACCTCGAGGCCCGCGCTCTCCCGGAGAGAGTCGACGTACGCCCCGACCGCTTCCTGCTGCCGCTGTTGGATCAACTGGCGACGGAAATCATCCACTCCCTCCGGATCCCATTCCTGCGCCTGCCGTTCCTCGACCTTGATGATGTGGAGCCCGAACGGCGTCTCCACGACCTGGCTCACCTCACCCGGCCCGAGGGTGAACGCGGCATCCTCGAACGGCTTCACCATCTGCCCGCGTCCGAAGAAGCCCAGGTCACCTCCGGACTGGGCGCTGCCCTGGTCCTGGCTGTGCTCCCGGGCCAGCGCCGCGAAATCCTCGCCGCTGGCCGCCCGGGAACGGAGCTCCTCCGCGACGGCCCCGACCGAGTCCCGCGCCGCGTCGTCCGCGTCCTCCGGGTACGTGAGCAGGATGTGGCGGGCTCGGATCCGCAGCCCCGGCGACTGCTCCTCGTACGCCGCGCGGAGCTCCTCGTCACCGATGACGGTGTCGACCGAGATCAGCTGGTTCCGGAACCGGGAGAAGGTCTGCTGCTCGACGTACGGCCGGACCAGCGCCGTCATGTCCAGCGACGTGAGCGTGGTGTCCTCCGATACCGCCGTGGCCAGTGCCGTGTAGTCCACCCACAGGTTTGCGAGGGACTCGATCACGTCGGGACGGGCCGGGACCGAAGGATTGCCAGTCAGCAGCTCGACCGTCTCCGACTCGGTCAGCTCGTGGGATCCCACACGGGCCACCACGTCGGTGTGGGCCGTAATGGCATCGCAGCCGGCCAGCGCCACCACCGTCAGAATCAATCCGTATCGCGAGCAGGTTCGCTTCATCGTTTCTCCTCGAAGTATTGAGCCGGGAAAATGTACCGGGCGCGGCGGCTGGGTACAACC
>CAYMLW010000381.1:0-4386 GCA_964391035.1 uncultured Gemmatimonadaceae bacterium | reverse complement strand
GTCCTGGACATGGACTACCGGCTGTCCGCCGTCGCCGCACTCACCCTGATCCCGGTCCTCCTGGTCTTCTGGCCGCTGGCCGCCCTCTTCATCACGGGGGGCCTGGCGTGGTGGCTCCATCTCTGGACCGTGGTCGCGGGGATGATCACCACGACCGTGATCTCGCGGCCGCCCGGCCTGCCCGTGTGGGTCGGACTGGCATTCCCGATCGGGTCGGCGCTCCTGCTGTGGATGGTCTGGTCGGCCGCGTTCCATGCGCTTCGGACCGGCGCCATCGAGTGGCGCGGAACGCGATACCCCCTCGAGGAGCTGCGCTGACCCCTCCCGCCGCCTCCCCGACAGCTCCCAGACGACGAGCGGTATACCCCTCCCCTCGATCCTTCGACCCGTCGCGCCTCTCGCCTCGTTGCCCTCGCTTTCGCCTGCGCCTTCGACCTCCACCCTCGCACTTCGACACCCTCGCACTTCGACACCCTCGCAGTTCGACACGCTCGCACTTCGACACGCTCGCACTTCGACACCCTCGCACTTCGACACCCTCGCGCCGGGCTATCATCGCGCCGGGGATCCCGATCGGGTGGCCGGTCCAGGGGGAGAGGGAGAGGGGAGAGGGAGAGGGTGATCGAGGCGAGACGGAATCGAGGGGAGAGGGTGGAGGCGGAAGGCGAAGGCGAAGGCGAGGAGCGTCCTGCGGACGCTGAGGGAGAGGGGGGAGAGGGGAGAGGGGGGTGGGGGCTAGAAGAGCAGGAGGGCGGCGACGAAGACGATGCCGGTGCTGGTGAGGAGGATCCAGAAGTACATCCAGCCGAGTGTCCAGTACTTCACGAAGGTCTTGATCCAGCCCTGTCCGTAGACGCGCATCATGGCGATGTAGATGTACGCGATCAGCCAGAATCCGAGGACCGGCTCGACCCACTGGCCCGTGCGCCCGCGCAGGAGGAGCATGATGGTCAGGAGGAAGAAGACGAAGGAGTGGACGTGGAGGAGGAAGACGAAGTGCTCGGCGTAGTAGCGTCGTCTGCGGATGTAGAGGAGCTTGAGGACGCCGGCGAAGACGGGCAGCAGGACGAACATCATGATCGGGACGTAGTCGAAGAACGTCGCCGTGATGGTCTCGGCGGCCTGGCGTGGCGTCATGTCGCCGAGTCGCCGGATCTGGTTGGCCAGCGCGGAGTCGACGGCCGGAGGACCGGGGGGGTTGACGGTCGGCGGGTTCTCGTCCCAGCCGAAGACCGCCCGGAGCACGGGCTGGTCGGTGTCCCTGCTGTCGGTGTCCGCTACGACCGTATCACCGGCCTCCGCCAGCCCCTGCTGCTGCGTCACGGCCACGTCCCGTCGGCGCTGGAGGGTGGACCGGTTCACCTCGAGCGCGCCCCGGACGGTACCGGGAGTGGCGCTGTCGGCCAGGGCCCGATCCAGGGCGATGATGGCGGAGTCGAGGGAAGCGACGGCGGCGGCGAGGGAATCGGCCCGGAGCGCCTGTCGCCGGGAGGTCAACTCGTCGATCTCGGTCTGCAGCGTGGCCCGGGCCTCGCCGGTGAGGGTGGTGTCGGAGAGGGACTCCTCGAGCTCCGCGATCGATGCGTCCAGCTCTGCGGCCCGGTCGGTGGTGGCTACGACGGCGGCGGCCTCATCGTCGTCGAGGGCACGCCGCACGAGCTGGAGGCTGAGGAAGGAGAGGACGAGGAAGAATACGAGGCTGCTGACCAGGTACAGGCGGAACGGGTGGATGTAGCGGACGATCCGCCCGTTGATGTGCTCGACCGTGAGTCGCCCCGGCCGGAAGAAGAGGTTGCCGAGGGTGCGGGGCAGGCGCTTGTCGAGGATGAACTGGTCCTCGAGGACATCCATGATGAGGGCCCGGACCGAGACCCGGACGTCCACCTTCCGCTGGCCACAGCTCGGGCAGTACTCGCCCCGCGCCGGGTTGCCGCAGTTCATGCACGGGCGGTCGGGGTCGACGGCGAGGGTGCCGCGGCCCTCGGAGCGGGGTGGGCCGCCGGGACCCGGCGGCTCCGACTCGCCGGACTCCCCGGGCCCGCCGGCCTCGCCGGGCCCGTCATCGCCGGCCGGCAGGTCGACGGGCTCCTCGCCTCGCATCGGGTCCTTCCGCTCGTCACTCACGGTGCGAGGAATGTCCGCTCAGGGCGCACGCACCGCCACCCCGGGATGGGCCCGGGGCCGATCAGCGTACCGCTGTGGCCGGTACCGTGACCCGGATCACGCCGCGCAGGTCGCCATCGGCGTAGCCGGTGGCCTGGTCGGCGGGGTAGCGGGTGTCGAGGACCTGGCGCACGACGGGGTCGAGACCGTCCCGCTCGCCGTGGCAGCCGAGACACATGTGTCCCACACGGAGCGGCATGTAGTACCGGTAGTCGCCGCTCGCCGTGCGCTGCACGACGCTGCCGAGCTCGGCGTCCGTCTCATCGGCCTCGTGGAACCGCTCGAGGGCCATCGCCTCGAGGGAGTCCGGGGCATTGCGGGGGTTCCGGGTCTGGCGGGTGGTCCGCTTCACCTCCCAGCCATCGCCGAGGGACGCACTGACGCTGTCGGTCAGGACGAGGGCCTCCTCGGAGCAGAACGCGATGGCTTCGCCGGGACCGCTGTTCGCGAGGTGGGCGTTCAGGCGGCCGCCGAGGGTGCGGGCGAGGGACATGGCCGCGGAGTCCCCCAGGGCGATGACGGTGGCCCGGGTGGCGTCGTCGATTTCGTCGCCCCGGTCGGCGCAGGCGACGGTGACGGCGGCGAGGCCGAGGACGCAGATGGTCCGACGGATCGACATGATGGACACCTCCGTTCGCGGGTGCAGATGCCCGGAATCTAGTGGTCTGACACCGAAATGTCGTGACATTCGAACGCGGCTGCATCCCGCCTCGCGGCGTTGCTCGGGGTCGTCATAGCGCTGCTATGCCTCCCCGCTCGCGCCTACCGAGGCGGGCCCCGGAACGCGTCGTGGCCCGGAGAGTACAGGCCCGGGAACCCGGGGCGAAGTGAGGGGATTCCTTGACCGATGACTGAACTGGCGCAGTTCCTGGACACGCACGGGCACGTGCTCTTCCTGGCGATCGGATTCATCGAGTTCGCCGGACTGCCGGTGGCGAGCGTTCCGCTGCTGGTGGCGGCGGGGGCGCTGGCCGGCGTGGGGGTGGGTCCCGCGCCGTCGCTGGTGATCGGCCTGGTCGCGCTCGGGGGCTGGCTGGCGGATGCCGGCTGGTACACGGTGGGTCGGATCCGGGGCCGGTGGCTGGTGGAGGCGGCGTGCGCCCTGACGTCGAACCGGGATGCCTGCGTGTACGCGGTCCACGACCGGCTGAAGGGGGTGGGCGCCGGGTACATCGCGGTGTCGAAGTTCATCCCGGGCACCGCCAACCTGGCGGCGTCCGCGGCCGGGATCGCCGGACTGCCGGCCCGCATGTTCCTGGCGGCCGACGCGGTGGCGGTGCTGGCGTGGGCCACCGCGTGGGTCGGATTGGGGATCGTGTTCGGCGAGCCGGTGACGGCGGCCATCGCGGTGGTCCTGGACTACGCGGGGCTGGCCGTGGCGGTGGTTGTGGCGGCCCTCGCCGCGGGGTTAGTCTGGCGATTCATCCGGGTCCGGCAGCACCGGCAGAAGCACGCGGCGGTGCCGGAGCCCGTGGAGATTCCCGTTCAGCGCTGAGGTCCGGACCCCTGTCCTTCTACTCCGACTGGATCTACCCGCCGCTGCTGCACTACGTATCGCGACACTTCGCGGATCAGCGTCATCGGCTCATGGCCCACGCCCGGGGCCGGGTCCTGGAGCTCGGGGTGGGCACCGGCTCCAACCTGGCCTACTACCCGGCCACGGTGACGGAAGTGGTGGGGATCGACCCTCACGACGCCGTCCTGGAGCGGGCGGAAGAGGAGGCCCGGAGGCTCGACCGGGACGGCCGCCCCTATCGGGTCCGGCTCCACCGGGCCGACGCCGAGCGCCTTCCATACGACGACACCAGCTTCGACACCGTCGTCGCGTTCCTCACCCTGTGCACGATTCCCGACTACCGGGCGGCGGCCCGGGAGGCGTTCCGGGTCCTCCGTCCCGATGGCGCACTCCTGGTCATGGAGCACGTGCGGGCACCCGATGGCTCGCGACTGGCCCGCTGGCAGCGGCGGATCGACCCCGTCTGGACTCGCCTGGCGGTGGGCTGCCACCTCGACCGCGACACGGGAGCGGCGCTCCGGGCCGCCGGGTTCGAAGGGCCGCTCGAGCGGTACCGCGACGACACCTACTTCCCGCCCGTCTCGCCGCGGATCCGGGGGGTGCTGGGGAAGGCTTTTCGGCTGACGGCTGACGGCTGACGGCTGACGGCTGACGGCTGGCGGCTGGCGGCTGACGGCTGACGGCTGACGGCTGGCGGCTGACGGCTG
>CAYMLW010000380.1:0-4392 GCA_964391035.1 uncultured Gemmatimonadaceae bacterium | reverse complement strand
GCTTCACCCCGCCCACGATCTGGAATTTGTCGATGATGATCAGGAACACCATGATCTCGCCGGCCACCAGCCCGACGGTGATCAGCAGCTCCGGGATGCTCGGGAAGTAGCTCCACCCCGGCCCCGGGTCGTACGCGATCAGGAACGTCGAGAACCGGTAGAGCGATCCGGCGAGCACCATCAATCCGGCCGCTCTGAAGAGGTGCCCCCGGTTGTATTTCTCTCCCCGCATGGAGAGCAGGATGAGGGCGACGACGAACAGGGCCATCTCCGTCCAGAAGAGCACGCTCATGGGCGTGAGCTCAGCCGCCAGCCCGAGATCCCCCGCGTACGCCAGCTCACCGAAGCGGAGCACGACGTACAGCCCCATGACCAGCGCGGCCGCCTTCGTCAGCGCCGCCTGGACCGGGGTCTCGCGCAGCCGCCCGAAGCCCGTCCGGGTCGTCATCCCTTCCAGCACGACCACGCCGTACCCCATGGCGATACAGGAGAGGAGGAAGAGGGCCGGCAGCATCGGCGTCTGCCAGAGCGGATGCACCTTCTGTCCGGCCAGCATCATCAGCGAGCCGAGCGACGACTGGTGCATGGTGGGAAGCAGCAAGCCCAGGGCGACCAGCCACGGCATCGCTTTCATGAGCTTCGGACTCGCGCTCCGCGAGAAGCGGGCGAGCCGGGTGTTTCCCTGCTCCTGCCACTTCTCCATCAGGAAGGGCGAGAGCTCGATCCAGAGGACGATCATGTACAGCAGGATGCACAGCGCCACCTCGAGGAGGATCGAGTTCAGGTTCCACTCCCAGAAGGTGATCGGCAGCTTCCAGACGTTCCACCACCGGCCGATGTCGATCATCACGCCGATCCCGCCCAGCGTGTAGCCCAGCGCGCTCGTGAGGAGCGCCGGCCGGATCAGCGGGTGGTACTTCCCCTTGTTGACGATATACACCAGGATCGCCACCGCGTAGCCGCCGGTGGCCAGAGCCGTCCCAACCACGACATCGAAGGCGATCCACAGCCCCCACGGGTAGCCGTCCGAGAGCGCGGTCACCGGGCCCAGGCCAGCGAAGAACCGGTACAGCAGCAGGACCACGGCGATCCCGAGGAGGCCGGTCATGACGAGGAACGGCTTCGTGACGATCGGTCGGTCGATCGGCTCGGGCATGTTGTGACTCACGATGTCACCTCCTCCTCGTCCGCGACCAGCTCACCGGCTCGCCGGTTCCGCCAGACCACCGCGCCCAGGATCCCGTACAGGACCACCGGCGCGATGAAGCCCTTGTAGATGGTGTGCTGGACCGACTCCGGTGTGTGGGCCACCGACCGGTCGCCCAGGTCGGGCAGGCCCAGGTCCTGGAAGGAGACGCCGGCCTGACTCAGGTACAGGCACTGGGTCCCGCCGCCGTCCGTCTCCCCGAAGACCTTCGGCTCGTACTTCTCCGGATTCTCCTCCAGCCGGCGATGCGCCTCCGCCAGGAGCTCCGTTCGGGCCCCGTAGATGACCGCGCCGGTCGGGCAGGCATCGGCACAGGCTGGGATCTGGCCTTCCGCGATTCGATGATTGCACAGCTCGCACTTCACCATCTTCGGGAGCGCAGCGTCCCACTCGAACGTCGGGACGTTGTACGGGCATGCCACCTGGCAGTACCGGCAGCCAATGCACTTGCTGCCGTCCCAGGTCACGATCCCGAACTCCCGCTTGTCGAACGCGCCCATCATGCACGCGCTGATGCAGCCGGGATCCACGCAGTGCATGCACTGCATCTTCATGAACGACTGCTCCGCCCCGTCCCGATACTCCTTGATCACGTTCTTGCACGACGACGACAGCACGCTGGCGTCGTAGTACAGCTCACCAGGGGGCGGACCCTCGAAGTTCGCGTCGTAGCACGCCACCACACACGCCTTGCAGCCGATGCACAGGGTGGCGTCGTACAACAGCCCTACCGCGTCTTCCGGCGGTTGCCGGGGCTCTCGCGCTGCGGCGCCGCGCGGCGTCCCCGCGACCGCCGCGCCGGCGCCCGCCAGCACCTTGAGTGCGGTCCTGCGGTCGACGCTCATGTCACGCCTCCTCGTCCCCGGCCTCTTCCATTGTTCGCTCGTACTGCCCGAGCTGACGGGACGCCATGGCGGCCGCGCCCACGGCCAGCCCGCCCACCACGCCGGCCACGCCCGTGGCCCACGGGCTGATGCCGCCCGGCTCCGGGTTGATCGGCGGGAAATCCGCCGTCGGGGTCGGCCGCAACACTTCAGCCTTTTCGTGGAGTGGCTTGTTGAACGCGACGCCGTACTCGGTGCAGCCGAAGCATGGGTGGCCGATTCCCACCGGCCACGCACCGCCCACCTCGCCGAAGCCCTGGAGCGAGCAGTTCGCGTATGTCTCGGGGCCCTTGCAGCCCAACTCGTACAGGCACCAGCCCTTCCGATGCCCTTCGCCGCCGAACGTCTGGGCGAAGCGGCCCGCGTCGAAGTGCGGCCGGCGCGGGCAGTCCTCGTGGATCGTCCGGCCGTACGCGAACACCGGCCGACCCTGGTCATCCAGCTCCGGTAGCGTGCCGAACGTCGCGTACTGGAGCGCCACGCCCAGGAAGTTGTACGGGTTGGCCGGACAGCCCGGGATCGTCACCACGGTCTTGCCCTGCAGGATCGCCGGCGCACCCCGGGCCCCGGTCGGATTCGGCTCCGCCGACGGGATCCCGCCCCACGACGCGCACGAGCCGATCGCGATGATGGCGCCCGCGTTCTCCGCCGCCTCGACCACCACGTCCTGCATCGTCTGGCCGCCGATCTTGCAGTAGATCCCGCCGTCCTTCGTCGGGATCGCGCCCTCGATCACCAGGATGTACTGCCCGGCGTACGCCTCCATGGCCTGCCGTTTCGCTTCCTCGACCTGATGCCCCGCGGCCGCGCTCAACGCCTCGTGGTACTCCAGCGAGATCAGGTCCAGAACGAGCGTACCGAGGTCCGGGTGGCTGGTCCGGAGCAGTGATTCCGTGCAGCCCGTGCACTCCTGTCCGGACAGCCAGATCACCACCGGTTTCTTCTTCCCCGTCGCCTGCGCAAAAGCCTCCGCCGCCGTGGCGGGCAATCCGACCGCGGCGGCAGCCATGACACACATGCTCTTGACGAACTCTCGACGATCGGGGCCGTCGGGCAGAGCTGACAGCCCGGCATGATACGGTGCGACCATGCGTCCTCCCGGATGGCGTTGGTTGGGGGGCCTCTTGGGGGGCATACCGCCCAGAATAGGGTGCGGCGCCAACGGTTCGCAGTCGGAGGATCTCTGGAACCTGTGTGGGGAATATCCTGAAAACCGGAACCCGTACGGCCGCAATGGATCCCTGCACACGAGGGTCGGGCGGCCCTCCGGCCAGACCTCGCGCCGGGCCTTCCTGTCCACCGGCCCGGTGGGTAGCTTGCGCTGCCGATGGTTGACCCTCGGAAAGGACGGCGGACATGCCTTCGATCATCGTCTTGGGTGCGGGTCGCGTGGGTGCGGCGATGGCCCGCGACCTCGCCCGCGGCGACTACCGGGTGCTGGCGGCGGACATGGACGCGGACGCGCTCCGGGCGCTGGCGGCCCAAGGGGAGCGGGATGGCGCCGCCCTCGAGACGACGACGGTGGACCTCTCCGACCCCGACTCACTCGCCGGGGTGGTGGCGGGCCACGACCTGGCCATCGGCTCGGTACCCGGCCCCATGGGCTATGAGACCGTGCGTCGAGTCATCGAGGCCGGCGTGGACATCGTGGACATCTCCTTCTTCGAGGAAGATGCCCTCGCCCTCGACGGCCTGGCCCGCCGGGAGGGGCGCGTGGTGATCGTGGATGCGGGCGTCGCGCCGGGGCTGAGCAACCTGGTCCTCGGCCACCACGAGCACCGCCTCGAGCGGGTCGACCGGTTCGAATGCCTGGTGGGCGGCATCCCCGCGGAGCCGACCCCGCCCTGGCGGTACAAGGCCCCGTTCTCGCCGATCGACGTGCTGGCGGAGTACACGCGACCGGCCCGTCTGCGGCGCGACGGGGAGACCGTCACGCTCCCGGCCCTGACGGAAGTCGAGCAGGTCGACTTCCCGGGCGTGGGCACGCTCGAGGCCTTCAACACGGACGGCCTGCGAACGCTCCTGTCCACCAGCCGGGCGCCGGAGCTCGTGGAGAAGACCATGCGCTGGCCCGGGCACGCCGACACCGTGCGGCTGTTGCGGGACACGGGGTTCCTCTCCGAAGCGCCGGTCGAAACGGCGCAGGGCGCCGTCTCTCCCCTGGCCTTGACGTCGAAGCTGCTGTTCGACGCCTGGCGGTACGATCCTGGCGAACCGGATCTGACGGCCATGCGGGTCGTGGTGGAGGGCCGCGACGCCGTGGGTCCGGTGCGCCCCACGGTGCGCCTCCTCGATCGCCAC
>CAYMLW010000379.1:0-4400 GCA_964391035.1 uncultured Gemmatimonadaceae bacterium | reverse complement strand
TCCGGATGGCGTGCAGCTTGATCGTGATGCCCCGCTCCCGCTCCAGCTCGTTGGAGTCCAGGACCTGCTCCCGCATCTCCCGCTTGTCCAGCGTATGGGTCCGCTCCAGCAGCCGATCGGCCAGCGTGGACTTGCCGTGGTCGATGTGGGCGACAATGCAGAAGTTGCGGATGTGGTCGGTGCGCACGCGCCGGTCCAGCCAGGTGTGAGTCCGAATGCGGTCTAGCCATAAAACATAACGCCGATCCGGCACAGGCGGAATTCAGGCGGGTCACCGGGCGCGTGGCAGCGGCGGCGGTCAGTCGGAGACGCTCAGCGTGTAGGCGCCTGTCTCCTCGAACCCCAAGCTGGGGGCTTCGACCCGGTAGCAGGAGACGATCCCGAAGGAGTCGAGGTCGAAGCAGGTGGGCAACGAGATCCTCCATGACCTCGACGGTGGTCTGGGTGATCTCGACATCGACCGTGAGGGTTTCGGACGTGAGCTGATCGGTCAGCGCGACGGTCAAGAGTCCGGTGACGTCATCGTGACCCAGCGGCTCCGGCCACCGGCTCCCGCCCGGCGGCGGGGAGGCGCCCCGACCGCCGGGCCGAAAAGTGCGTGGGCCGGCGCGTCAGTTCGCGCCCAGCGTGTATTCGCCAGTCTCCCCGGTCGAGAAGCTCGTCACGACGACCCTGAAACAGCCGGAATCGAGAGAGATCTCGAGCCGGGAGTCGGTGCTCTCCGGATAGTTGAAGTCGTCGTTCTCGTCGATGTACTCTCCGGTCCCGGAATACAGGAGGAGGTAGGTATCGAAGTCGTCGGAGTTCGCCTCGATGACGACCTCTGCCGGGGTCTGGACCCGCAGGCCGAAGAGGTCGTAGAACTCTCCGGAGATCGGCAGTGTCGCGTCGGACACCGAGAGCTCGCCGTTCACGGCCTGCCCCAGGGAGAGGGCCGGCAGGTCCGAGCACGAGATGGTCGGGTCGTCCGGGGACACGCACTCTTCGAGCTCGGCGGGGTCGTCGGTCGTGGCCGTGTAGAGAATCGACCCGCCGACGTCGCTGACCCGGAGGTCGTCGCCCTCCCGGACGAAGGTCACCTCGAGGGTCTGGCCGTCCTCGCCGGTCAGCGTGTAGCTGTCGTCGTCCTGGTCGGTGATCTCGTACACGGTGTGATCGAAGCAGCCCTCGGTGAGGCCCACGTACTGCGTGACCGTGGAGGCCGTGATCACGAGATAGGCGGTGATGCCGCTCTGTGTGACGACCCAGGTCCCGCGGATGGAGGTGTCGTCGTCCGGGTCGGTCCCACTGCCGGAGTCGCACCCGCCCAGTGCCAGCGCCAGTGGCACGAGGAGGGCGAAGAGGCGGGGGGCACGGCTCCGGCGGGTGGTGCGTCCGACGATCATGACTGCGGCTCCTTTCGGCTGCGGGCGTAGCTCCGGATCCTGCGCATGGCGATGAAGCCGGTGAGGGCCGAGAAGGCGGCGAGGCCGCCGGCACTGGCCCAGGCCCAGGTCGCACGGTCGGAGGAAAGGGCGTGGCCGGCGAAGTAGGCGATGAGGACGAACGAGACCGCGGCCAGCAGGGCCAGGATCGAGTCGATGAAACGGATTCCCATGATACGTGCGCTCCCGTCGATATCTAGCGTGTGAGCCGTCGGACCTCCGCCAGCCCCTCGGGGTGCCAGCGCGGCGGCTCGGAGGCGGAGGCGATCGTGTGGGTCAGGTAGAAGACGAGGCGGCCGACCCGGGCGGCCTTGTCGGCGTCGACGTCCTCGACCTCGTCGCCGGGCCGGTGGTAGTCCTCGTGGGTGCCGGCGAAGAAGAAGAGGGACGGGACGTCCTTGCGGGCGAGGTTGAAGTGATCGCTCCGGAAGAAGAAGCGCTCTGCCGGCCACAGGTCCTCCGAGATGGTGAGGCCCAGCTCCGGGTGGTGGGCGGCGACAGCCATCACCGTGCCGCCGAGCTCCGAGTACTCCTGGCCGATGACCACGATGCTGTCGGGGGCGTTGCGTCCCACCATGTCGATGTTGATGCTGGCCACGACCCGGTCGAGGGGGACCGTCGGGTGTTCGGAGAACCAGTACGAGCCCAGCAGCCCTTTCTCCTCGCCGCTCACGGCCAGGAACACGACGGAGCGTCGTGGCCGGGGCGCGAGCCGGCCCATGGCCTCGGCCACCTCCACCAGGACACTGGTTCCCGACGCGTTGTCATCAGCGCCGTTGTAGATGGAGTCACCGGTCACGTCGGGCGGGCCGACACCCACGTGATCCATGTGGGCGATGAGGAGGACGTAGGTGTCGCTGAGCCGCGGGTCTGAGCCGGGGATCATGCCGATGACGTTCGGCGGCCGGGCGTCGTCCACCATCTCCGACGGCGCGCTGAGCTGGAGCCGTACGCCGGGGAGCGGGACAGGGCGCTCCACCGGGCCTCGATCCACCAGCGCCGTGTCGAGGCCGGCGGTGCGGAAGAGGCGTACGGCGGCGGGGCGTCCCAGGAAGAAGAGGGGCAGCGGCTCCTCGGCCCCATCCAGGGCCCGGTCCGCCTCCTCCTCCCGGACCGCGAGCCGGGCCATGTCCTCCGGCGCCAGCCCGGGCGTGACGTAGACGACGGCGGCAGCACCCCCGTCCCTCGCCTGATCTCGCAGCCGGCGGATCCCGCGCTCGGTGTCCCGGGGAAGCCGCAACCCACGCGCGGTCTGCGTGGGCACGGCGTCCAGCCGCACGATCACCGCCCGGTCGCGCAGTGCCGCGCCCGACGCTTCGATGGCATCGCCGGTGAACACGGCTCCCACTTCCGCGGCCACCGCGGCGCCGCGACGGGCGAAGTAGTCCCGTCCGTACTCGAGGAAGTGGGTCGCGCCGGAGACCACGCCGAACCCGGTCTGCGCCCTGGCGAGCCGCCGGGCGGGAAACGGGTAGCGCTGGAACCAGGTGGAGTCGGTCGGGGAGAGTCCGGCCGCGTCGAAGCGCTCGGCGATCCAGTCGGCGGCGGCCTCGAGGCCCGGGCTCGGCGTGTCGCGGCCGCGGAGCTCGTCCGAGGCCAGAAACGCGATGTGGGAGCGGATGTCTTCGTCCGTGATGGTGGCCGCGGCGGCGGCGAGGGTGGCCGAGTCCGGAAGCAGGCTGGCCTGCCGGGGGGACGAGCATGCCGTCGCCAGCAGGCCGAAGAGGAGGAGACGCTTCATGTACGGGGTTCGGTGCTCTGGGTCGCTGCGAAGGTGACGAAGGTACACAGGATGGCGCCGGACCAACAGTGCCCGTGGACGGCCGACCCGGAGTGCGGATACCTTCCGGCCATGAATCAGCAGAAGAGCCGGCAACAGGTCCGGAGGGTGGCCGGCGCGGAGCCGGGATCGCAGGCGCGGTCGGCCGGTTGATGCGTCCCCGCGTCCTCGAAGCGCTCCGGCGCCAGGCGGCGTACAGCGGCATTCGCGACGAGCTCCCGGGGCCCGGCACCACCCGGACGCTGGCCAATCTGCCCGGGTCTCTGCCCGCGGTCCTGGCGGCGGGGCTGGCGACGGAGCTGGAGCGCCGGATCTGGGTGGTCGTGGCGAGCGACCCGCCGGAAGCGGAGGCGGTGGCGTCCGACCTGGAGACGCTGCTCGACGGCGCGAGCGCGCTCTACCCGCAGCGGGAGGCGCTCCCGTTCGAGGCGGAGGAGCACCACGTCGAGGTCAGCGGACAGCGGGTCGAGGCGCTGGAGGCGCTGCTGGCGGGCCGGATCCGGGTCCTCGTGACCACGCCCCGGGCCGTCCAGGAACGGGAGCGGATCCCCGACGCTCTGGCCGACCTGCGCCTCACCCTGACCATCGGCCAGGAGATCCGGCCGGCCGGGTTGGCCGAACGGGTCGAGGCCATGGGGTTCGAGCGGGTGGGGCTGGTGGAGCAGGTCGGCGAGTACGCGTCCCGGGGCGGGATCCTGGACCTGTTCAGCTTCGGCGCCGAGGACCCGGTCCGGATCGAGTTCTGGGGCGACGAGATCACGTCGATCCGCCGATTCGACGTCCTCGACCAGCGCTCGACCGAGCAGCTCGACGCCGTCGACCTGCTCCCCGTCGACCTGCGCATGGCCGGCGACGGCGGGGCCGCCCACCGCTCGCTCCTCGACGTCCTGCCCCGGGAAACCGTCCTCCTCCAGCTCCACGATGAGGACGACGACGCGTACGACCGGGCCTGGGAGAAGCTCCTGGAGCTGCACGCCGTCGAGCTCCGCCGCGCCACGGACCCGCCCGCCCCGGACCGCCTGATGCTCTCGCCGGAGGCGGTCCGGCACCAACTCGGCGGCTTCGGCCGGCTCGTATGCAGCGAGAACGGCGCGACGGGGCCGCTCCGCTTCGATGCCCGCCCGCCGGAGCCCATCAACCGGGACACCGAGACGCTCCAGTCGCTCCTCCACTCGGCCGAGGGCCGGGTCAACGAC
>CAYMLW010000378.1:0-4401 GCA_964391035.1 uncultured Gemmatimonadaceae bacterium | reverse complement strand
GGCGATGTCCGGGGCTTGAACGCGCCGCCCCGGAGGATCGTGGCGCCGGCCTCCCGGAGCTGGTGCGCGGCCGTCAGGATCTGGGCCTCCGACTCGACGGAGCACGGCCCGGCCATGATCGCCACGGCCTCATCGCCGATGACCGTCCCGTTCGCGAGCTCGACCCGCGTGGGCTCCTGGCGCCACTCCCGCGAGACCTGCTTGTACGGCCGCGTGACCTGGATCACCTGCTGGACCCCGGACAGCGCTTCGAGCCGGTCGGCGTCCACCCGGCCGTCGTTGCCCACCAGACCGATGGCCGTTCGCTGTTTCCCCGGAATCGGGCGGGCTCCGTACCCCATCTCTTCGATCGTTGCGACCACGCGGTCGATGTCCTGGTCCGCGGCGTCGTGGTTCATCACGACCAGCATCGTCTACTCCGGCATTCCACGTTCAGAAGCGCGCGACCGGTCAGTCGCGCCCCGCAAGCTAAGGACAGCGCGGCAGGGCGTCCATGGCCGCCGGCGCGCTCCCCTCATTCGACCTCCGACTCCACCTCGAGCTCCACTCCGTCGACGGCCCGCATCGTCTCCCCGGTCCAACCCGCCGCCCGGATCCGCGCGACCGGACCGAGGCGCTCGAGCTGCGGGTACACGTGGGTCACCAGCAGTCGACGGGGCGCGGCCTCCCGGGCGAGGACAGCGAGACTGCCGGGGCTGAGATGCGTCTCGATGGCCTCGTCGTCGGGCAGCGAGCATTCGGCGATCAGGAGTCCGCATCCCGCCAGAAAGGCGCCGAGCCCGGGCGTAGGGCCGGTGTCGCCGGTGTACCCCAGCCGGGCGCCGCCGACCCCGAGGCGGTAGGCCAGCGACGCGTCGGTGTGATGGGTCCGGGCAGCCGCCATGGCGATGTCGCCGGCCTCGAACGCGTCGCCGGGCGTCACCTCCCGGACGAGGACGGGGAACCCGGGGTCTGCCACGTGGTCGCCGAACGCGGCGCGCATGGCCCTGAGCCGCTCCTGGATGCCGTGGGGCGCCCAGATGGTGAGTGGCGCGCTGCGTCGCTCCCGGACGCCCCACTTCAGGGCGAAGAGGAGCACGGGCAGGTCGCCGATGTGGTCGGTATGGAAGTGGCTCAGGACGACGTGGTCGAGACGCTGCCACGGCAGCCCCAGGGCGGCCAGCCGGTGAACCACGCCCGGGCCGCAGTCCAGCAGCAGCCGGGTCGCCGGGGTCCGGACCCAGTAGCCGCTGCAGACGCGGGTGGGTTCCGGCGCCGCCGTACCGGACCCGAGGACGGTGATCTGCACGTGTGCTACGCCGCGCCGGCCTGGGCGACGGCCTCGTCGAGCTGGACGCCCACGATCGAGCTGATTCCGGGCTCCTCCATGGTGACGCCGTAGATCCAGTCCGCCGCCTCCATGGTCCGCGGGTTGTGGGTCACCACGATGAACTGGGTGCCGTCCTTGAACCGGTTCAGCATGGCGAGGAACCGACCGATATTGGCCTCGTCGAGGGGCGCATCGACCTCATCGAGGACGCAGAAGGGGCTGGGCTTGACCAGGTAGATGGCGAACAGGAGCGCCAGCGATGTGAGGGCCCGTTCGCCGCCGCTGAGCAGGTGGATCCGCTGGGTCCGCTTGCCCCGGGGCGACGCGGAGATCTCGATGGGACCCTCCAGCGGATCGTCCGGGTCTTCCAGCCAGACGTCGCACTCGCCGCCCTCGAAGAGCGTCCGGAAGGTCATCCGGAAGTTCTCCCGGATCTTCTCGAAGGTGTCCACGAAGAGCTGTTTGGCTGTCCGATTGATCTCACGGATCGCCCGCTGGAGGTCGTCCCGGGCTTCGACCAGGTCCGTCCGCTGCTCCTCGATGAAGTCGAGCCGCTCCTTCTCCTCGTCGTACTCCTCCATGGCCAGCATGTTGATCGGGCCCAGGCGATCGAGATCGTAAACCACCTGCTGGAGCTCGGCCCGGAGCGGGCCCAACTCGCCTTCGACGGGTTCGACCCTCTCCAGGAGCTGGTCGAACGGGCGGTTCCACTCGACTTCGAGTCGCTCCCGGATCCGCTGCTCGGCCGCCGCGGCCTCCGCCATGCGCAGCTCGAGACCGTGCCGCTCCTCCTGCGTGGTCTCGGCGATGCTACGAAGCTTCCTGGCCTGCCGCTCCAGCTCTTCCGCTGCCTCCTGCGAGTCCTCCAGCCGCTCGTCGTAGCCCCGCAGGTGCTCCGCCACCTCGTCCCGCTGCTGGAAGAGCCCCTCGAGCTCTTCGCCCGCCTTCTCCCGCGTGCCCTCGAGCTCGCCGATGGTCTCCTCGAGCTCGGCCTCCTCGCGGTCGAGGGCTTCCAGGCGCGTCTCCCCGTGCGACAGGGAGCTCTCGGCGCTCGAGCGGCGGCGGTCCAGCTCCGCCAGCGCGACCTCCTCGCGGGCATGGGCGATGCGCAGTTCCGAGACCTCGTCCCGGACCTCTTCCCACGCCCCCTGCCGCTCGGCCAGCGTCCCGGCGGCCTCGCTACGCCGGGCCTGCAGCACCGCCAGCCGTTCCTCCAGCTCCCCGGCCTCGTCCAGGGCCGATGCGGCCTCGGCCCGGGCCTGTTCCGCCGATGCCCGCAACCCCGCCCGCCGCTGCTCCAGCTCGTCGCGGTTCCGTTCGGTCCGGGCACGCTGGCCGGCTCGGGCGGCCTCATCGGCATCCAGGCGACGGAGCTCCAGCTCGAGGTTCCGGGCCTCCTCCTCCATGGCGCGCGCCTCGGCCTCCGTCTCTTCGACCTTGGCGGCCATGCTCGCCCGGGCGGCGGCCAGGGCGTCCCGGTCCCGGCTCGCCTCCTCGGCACGGGTCCGGAGCGCGGCCAGCCGTTCCCGACGGCCGAGGAGGACCGGCTCGGAGGCCGGCTCACCGGCGAATTCGAGGGCGTCCAGGAGCTGGCGGACCCGGTCGAGGTCGGCCTCGCGGAGGAGCGCCAGGACCCCCTGCTCGGGGCCGTTCTCGTCGGCCCAGTGACGGAGCCGGTCGATGGCAGTGTCGTCTTCCACGACCAGCGCCTGGAGCACGGCGCCGACGCTCTCCTCGACCGCGGCCGCCCGCTCATCCGGAAGGTCCATCAGCTCGGACAGCGGCCCGATCAGCCCGTCGATCTCCTCCCGGGCCTCGAGGGCCGCGGCCACGGCGGGGCCGAAGCCGTGGTACTCCTTCTCCAGCGCCTCGAGGGCGGCGACCCGGGCGGCCAGCAGGTTCTCGCGATCCTCCGCCTCCGTGAAGGCTCGCCGGGACTCCAGCTCCTCCTCCCGCAGCGCCCCGACCCGGTCCCGGCAGGCCTCGAGCTCCTCCCGGACCCCGGCCTCCGAGTCGCTCAACTCCCGGGCCCGGTTGGCGAACAGGTCGCCCTGCTCCTCGAGCCGGGCCAGCTCCGCCTCCATCTCCTCCCGCTCGAGCTCGAGCCGCTCCGCCCGCTCCTCCGCGTCGGCGGCCCGAACGTGCCCCGCCCGGGCCGACGCCTTGAGCTGGGCGATCCGGTCGGCCAGCTCCTCCTGGCGGGTCCGGGTGTCGTGCTCGGCCTCCCGGGCCACGGCCAGCTCCTCCCGCAGATCCCGCTGCCGGACCTGGGCCTGCTCGACCCGCACGGCCAACTCCTCCACCGAGCCCTTCCGCGACGCCAGCTCTTCCTCCAGCACGTCGATCTCGTCGCGCAGCGCGGCCACCCGCTCCCGGGTCTCGGCCCGCTCCGTCTCGATCCGCTGGAGGCGACGGACGGCGTGGCTCCGGCGCTCCTCGCTCACCGCCAGCTCCCGCTCGTGCCGGGCCACCTGACGGTTCAGCTCGTCCAGCCGCTGGGCACGGGCGCTCCGTTCCCGGGCGATCTCCGCCAGCTCCAGCCGGCGGCCCTCGAGCTCGGCTTCCGCGGTGCTGAGCTCGGCCCGGGCCGTCGGCTGTGACTCCGTCAGCTCGGCCAGTCGCGTCTCGGCGTCCGACAGGGACTCGGTCAACAGCTCGAGCTGGAGCCCGGCTACGGTGACCTCGAGGGCGAGGCGCCGATCCCGGAGCGTGGTGTACTTCTCGGCCCGACGCCGCTGCCGGGCCAGGCTGCGGACCTTGGTCTGGATCTCGGAGATGACGTCATCGAGGCGGGAGAGGTCCGCCTCCGCGGCGTCCAGGCGACGCTTCGCGACCTTCCGACGGTCCTTGTAGCGCCCGATCCCCGCGGCCTCCTCGAATACCTGCCGACGCTCGTCCGCCTTGTCGCTGAGCAGGGAGTCGACCATCCCCTGCTCGATGATGGCATAGGCGTTGGCGCCCAGCCCCGTGTCCCGACAGAGGTCGAGGATGTCCCGAAGCCGGACGTCCTCCCGGTTCAGCTCGTAGTCGCTGCCGCCCTCCCGGTACACGGTCCGGCGGATCTCGACCTCCTCCTGGGGCAGCGGGAGGCG
>CAYMLW010000377.1:0-4412 GCA_964391035.1 uncultured Gemmatimonadaceae bacterium | reverse complement strand
CTGCGCTCCGGCGGACCCGCTTCGCGGGATTCGATCGCCTCGCGTTCTCCGCGCGTTCGCGCTTCGCACGCTCGGCGACGGCGGCGCGCCGATTCGAGGCGGCCGGTAGGGCGGCGGCCGCTGGCGAGCCGTCAGGCCGTCCGGCGAGGCTGCCCTCGAAGAGCGAGGGCGAAGGGCGAGCGGTCGAAGGTCGATCTACCGCCCCAGCTCCACCACCGTCCCCCGCCCGATCTGGGTGTCGCTCACCGACACGGCCCGCTCCCCGACCCGGACCCACACGCCCGTCACGGTCAGCGGGAGCCGCAGCTCGTAGCGCGCCGCCGCGTGGTTGCGGATCTCCAGCGACGACGCGGTCACCACCGTCTCCGGCGTCCCGCCCAGCGCCCGGAGCTCCGCGTCCTCGCCATCGGACCGGTCCAGGGCCAGCAGCCCGGAGGTCCCCGCCGGGAACCGGACCTCGAAGCCGCCGGGCGCGGGCGTGAAGCGGAGGGTGACGGCATCGACCGGGTCCGGCGTTACGGATTCCGTCGTGGACGTCGAGACGATCCGGTCCGCGACCCAGGCGCGCACGCCGGGGAACGCGGCCAGCGGTGCCGCAAGCAGCAGGATCACCGCGGCGGCCTTGAGGAACGCGCCGGCGCCGGGGAGGCGGGGCCGGGAGGCGGGGCCGGAGTGCCGCGTCCACGCGGCGTTGTCCGGCGGGCGGACCGGGGCGCCGAACCGGCCCGTCGGCGGTGGGGTCGGCCCGGCGGGCCCGGCACCTTCGGCGTCCCCGGCGGGCCCGGCGACCCGGCTGTCCCGGCTGTCCCGGGCGAAGGGCCCGGACTCCTCGAATGTGGCCCGCTCGAGCCAGCTCGTGACCAGCTCGCTCTCGGCCCGGAGCGTGGCCAGGGCATCGCCGCACCGGTCGCACGCCGCGGCGTGGGCCACGGGATCGAAGGCGGCCTCGTCGGCTGGGCGGGCGACGATGCCATCGCCGGGGGGAGTGCCGCGATCGCCGCGGGGGCTCGCATCCTCGTCGCGACCCGCCCGGTTCTGGCCATCCAGGACGCGCAGGAGCTCCGCGTCCGTCAGGTGCCGTTCCGTGGTGCTGCTCATGGTCCTTCCTCCGTCTTCAGATGCTCCGCGGCCTTCCCGATGGCGCGGCGCAGGAGCGTGCCGATGCTGCCCGTCGTGGTTCCCAGTGCTTCGGCAATCTCCCTGTGCTTGAACCCTTCCTCGCGCATAAGAAGCGCCTGTCGCTCTTTTTCTGACAACGCGTCGAGGGCGACGCGCACCCGTTCCCGGGCGGTGTCGCGGTCGACGGTCGACCCGGGCGACCGGGGGGGATCGCCGTGGGCGCCGCGGGCCCGGCCGTCGTGGGCGAGGACCCTTCGTCGCCTGGTGGTGCGGGCCGTGTCCCGGACGAGGTTCGTGGCGACGCGGAAGAGCCAGGGCCGGGGCTGCCGGGGCGGCGGCTCCCGCTCGAGGAGCCGGACGAAGGCCTCCTGCGCCACGTCGGCCGCGAGCTCCGGGTCGCCGGTGAGCCGGGCCACGTAGCGGTAGAGCGGCGCGTGATACCGCGCGAAGACCGCCTCGGGATCCATGGTCGCCTCGGCGCCCATCGTCTCGTCCGGGCCCATCGGCTCCTCGGCGCTCACCGCTTCGTCCGCGTCCATCGCCGGCTCGGCATCCGTCTCAGTACTGGACACGGACGCCGAGGACCGGGAGCCGGGGCACGCCCTGCTCGTAGGTGTTGCGGACGTCGTCGATGGAGCAGCCCACGACCATGCACCCGGTGCCGGCGTACACGGTGGCGTTCTCGCGGCCGAGTGCGTTGCGGAGCTGGCCGTAGACCCCGAGCCGGATCTCGCCGACGCGGAGCGCCCAGTCGACGAGGAGGTCGAGGCTGGCATGGGTCGGGCCGCGATTGGCGTTGGGCGGGCCGGCCCACGGGAGCGACTCCGGGTCGCAGCCGGGCTCGGTCTCGCAGACGTCGGCCTCGGAGATCGAACGGGTGAACGGGACACCGGTGGCCGCGGTGAACGCCGCGCCGACCCGGACGGACTCCAGCGGCCGGACCATGGCCGTGGCGTTGAGCACGTGGGTGCGGTCCGCGCCGGACGGGAACTCGAGGCCCCGGGCCCGGACCCGGGACCGGGTCAGGCTGTACGAGAGCGACCCGGTGACCGGCCCCGCGAGCTGGCGGACCGAGGCCTCGAGGCCCACCGCGTCGTTCCCGGCGATGACCAGGAACGGCGACCGGGCCACCATGGAGCCCGGCTCGGGGTTCGGGATCACCTCGCCTCTGCCACGCCGGGCGAAGGCATTGATCGACGCCATCCGGTCCGGCGCGAGCCACGCCTCGAGGCCCGCCGTGACGATGTCGGCCCGGAGCGCCGGGACGCCCTCGCCGGCCAGCAGCCAGGCGTCGGTGGAGACGAGGCTCGCGAGCTGGACGCCGCCCGGCGCCACGGTCTGGGCGTACTGGAAGACGCGGGCGAGGCCGGCGGAGAGGGAGACCTCGGGGAGCGGGTCGTAGCGGAGGACCAGGCGGGGGGCCAGTCGGATGGGCGACGCCTCGCGGACCTCGCCGCCCGCCTCGGCCCGGAGCCCGCCCCGCAGCGTCAGCCGGTCGGTGGGTCGCCAGGTCCGCTCGCCCCAGAGCGCCAGGATCGGGAGCGACGACCGCCAGGCGGTCCAGAGCCCGTCGATCCCGGCCTCGCCCCGGTGGAGGTTCTCGTCCGACGGCGCGACCGAGAGGGCATCGGCCCGGGGCACCCCCAGAGGGATGGGGCCCCGGTAGCGGACGCCGTAGCGACCCAGCTCGTAGCCCACGGTCCACGTGGGCCCCCGGGTCCCGGATTCCGGCCAGAGGGCGCCCCGGAGCACGACGTAGTCCACGCCGGTCTCGCTCCGCCGGAGCGCCTCTTCGCTGCGGAAGTTGTCCTCGCTGTCGGAATACTCGGCCACCGGGTCGAGCCGGACCTGGCCGTGGTGACGGCTGGCGCCCGCCGTGTGCTGGACCGTGTACGGCCCGAGGTCGCCCGACCAGGTGACCCGGCCGAGGGCGTTGCCCCAGTCGGCCCGGAGAGGGTCGGCGGGGGTCGCTGCGCCGTTCAGCCGGTCGCCTTCCCAGAGCCAGCTCGCTTCGACGGCGTGTCCCCCGCCGAGGCGGGCGTCGACGCGGCCGGCGACCTCGCTGAAGTGGTACGGGAACGGCGTCTCGCTGCCGGCGGCCCGCCGGGCCAGGTCGGCCAGCCAGTCCAGGTAGCTGTGGCGCCCGCTGAGCATCCAGCCGGCGCGCCCGTCGAAGGCCCGCTGGTCGAGGCTGACCCCGGCCGTGGCCAGCGACGCGTCGGCCTGGAGGTTGAGCTTCCCCGTCCCCGTGGCCGGGCGACTGCGCAGGTCGACCACCCCGGCGGCGCCCTCGCCGATCCCGGCGGACCGCACGCCCGGGTGGAACCACACCGTCCCCACGGTGGTCGAGCTGATGCCCGAGATCATGCCCAGGGCGTGGAGCGGGTTGAAGAGCGGGATGCCGTCGAAGAAGACCCGGGTCTCCGACCACGGCGCGCCCCGGGTCCAGAGGGCGGCGGTGTAGTCGCTACGGGTGGTCACGCCCGGGAGCCGCTGGAGCGCACGGAAGAGGTCGGGCTCGCCGAGGGTGATGCCCTCGACCACGTCGGCGTGGGTGAGCTCGTGCACATCGGTCGACAGGAACCGCCGACGACGCAGGTCCGCGATCATCAGCCTCACCCGCTCGAGCTCGGTCTCCGGGCCGAACGGGTCGGCGGCCACGTACGGGCCCGCGCCCTGCGCCCGGCTGTGCACCGCCTCGATCGCGATGGGCTGGGCCTCGAGCCCCACGGACACCGCCGCATTCGAGCGACCCAGCTCGACCGTGATGGCGAACGGGCGGTAGCCGTACCGCGTCGCGTACAGGCGATACGGCCCGGCAGCCAGCCCGTCGAACCGGTACCCCCCGGCCGAATCCGTGCGCGTCGTGCGGGCCGCCGCCGTGAAGCCGGAGCCCGCCGCGGCGCCGGGGAAGGCGCCCAGCACCTCCGGCTCGAGGACCACGGTCACACCCGCCAGCGCGCTGCCATTGGCGTCGTCCACCACGCGACCCCACATCCGCAGGCTCCCGGCGTCCCGCTCCACCGTCTGGGCGGCGAGGCCTGCCGGGCCCGGCAGGGCGGCGGCGAAGGCCCCGACGAGGACGACGGCGAGGGCCGCCAGCGCCAGGCGAGGCGTGGCCCACCCCGGCCCGGCCCGCCGTGGCGTGGCCCGGGTCGGCGCCCGCCCCGGCATGGTCCGGCCCCTGTCGGTGTATCTCACGCGATCGCTCCCACCCTGGCATGCACGTCGTTCATAGTACAGGGATCTGCATAAATAATGCAACATCGTAGTCAAAAAAGGGGAAGGGCTGT
>CAYMLW010000376.1:0-4412 GCA_964391035.1 uncultured Gemmatimonadaceae bacterium | reverse complement strand
CTTGCTGGGCCGGAAGCCGTAGCGGCTGACGAAGTAGAGGTGGAAGTCCTGGAGCTCGTAGGGCCCGACGATCTCCTCGGTCTTCTGCGATGGCCCGACGGCGTCGGTGTCCCCGGGCACGAGCTCGGGCGAGATCTCGGTGTTCAGGATGTCCACCAGCACGGCATTGGTCTCGTCACTGAACTCCTTCTGCCCGACCACCCAGCGGATCAGGTACTGGATCAGGGTCTTGGGGACGGAAGCGTTGACGTTGTAGTGGGCCATCTGGTCGCCGACGCCGTAGGTGGTCCAGCCGAGAGCCAGCTCGCTGAGGTCGCCGGTGCCGAGGACGAGCCCGCCGTTCTGGTTGGCGAGGCGGAAGAGGTGGGAGGTGCGCTCGCCGGCCTGGACGTTCTCGAAGGTGACGTCGTAGACCTCCTCTCCGGTGGCGAAGGGGTGGCCGATGTCCGCGAGCATCTGCCGGGCGGAGGGCCGGATGTCGATCTCTTCGGCGGTGATGCCGAGGGACTCCATGAGCTTCCAGGCATTGGCGCGGGTCACATCGCTGGTCGCGAATCCCGGCATGGTGTAGCCCAGGATGTTGGACCGGGGCAGCCCGAGACGGTCTATGGCGCGGGCGGCCACGATGAGGGCGTGGGTCGAGTCGAGGCCGCCGGACACGCCGATGACGATCTTCGCGATGCCCGTCGCCCGCAGGCGCTGCATGAGGCCGTGGACCTGGATGTTGTACGCCTCGTAGCAGCGGGCGTCCCGCTCCCGGGCCTCGCTCGGGACGTAGGGGAAGCGGTCCAGGGGGCGCCGCAGGCGGATCCGGCCGGCGGGTGGGTCGAAGGTGAAGGGGATCCGGCGCATGGACTGGACGCCCTCGAGATGGTCGCCTACGGCGTCGTTGAACGTGGTCATGCGCATGCGGTCCTGGGCCAGCCGCTCGAGGTCCAGGTCGGCCACCACCACGTGGGGGTCGTCGCTGAACCGTTCGCCCTCGGCCAGCAGCTCGTCGTTCTCGTAGATGAGGGCGTGGCCGTCCCAGGCGAGGTCGGTGGTGGACTCGCCGGGTCCGGCGGCGGCGTACATGTACGCGGCGATGCAGCGCCCGCTCTGGGAGGCGCACAGGTCCTTCCGGTAGTCGGCCTTGCCGATGATGATGTTACTCGCCGACAGGTTGGCGATGACGGTGGCGCCGGCCAGGGCGGCGTAAGTGCTGGGGGGCACGGGCGCCCAGAGGTCCTCGCAGATCTCGACGTGGAGGGACAGCCCCCGCAGGTCGGTGGCGTCGAAGATCAGGTCGCGACCGAAGGGGACGGTCTCGCCGCGGACCGGGACCTGGCGTGCAACGGCATCCCGTCCCGACGTGAACTGTCGCTTCTCGTAGTACTCCCGGTAGTTCGGGATGTAGGTCTTGGGCACGATCCCGAGGAGGCGGCCCCGGTGGACCACGAGGGCGCAGTTGAAGAGCTTGCCCTCGAAGCGGAGGGGTGCGCCGACGAGGAGGACGGGGCAGAGATCGGTGCTCGCCCGGATCAGCCCGTCGATGGCGTGGTGGGTCGCGTCGAGGAGGGCGTCCTGCTGGAAGAGGTCGTCGTTACTGTAGCCGGTCAGGCCCAGCTCGGGGAACACGGCGATGCCCGCGTGCTGGTCATGGGCGCGGTGGGCCATGTCCAGCGTGGCCTCGAGGTTGAAGGCCGGGTCGGCGATGCGGACGCGGGGGATGCAGACGGCGGCCCGGGCGTAGCCGTGGCTGTAAATGTTGTGGAAAGAAGTCACGGAGGTTGCAGAGGTCACGGAGTATCTTCCTTCCCGCACGGAGACACAGAGGAACGGAGACGCAGAGCCGGGCCGGGCCCGATGGCCGGCCGGCCAGCCATCGGCCAGCCGCGACCGAAGCCCGGCCCACGCGGGTCGGGTCCGACCCACTCCTCAGCATCGGCTCTCCATGCCGCCCGCGCAACAGCGGACCGCGATCGATCAGTGTGCACTGACGCTCGGCAATCTGCGACGAATGTGGCCAAAGAGCGAGGGACGACCTGAAAGGCCGTCCCTCAGTGTCTCCGTCCCTCCGTGACTTCGTGTGGGCAGTTCCTCAGCCGCCTCTCTGTGCCTCACTGGTTCAGGTCCATGGGCGTGCACTGTGTGGCGACGTGCTCGCAGAGCAGGTTCGTGTAGACCTCCGTCATGGTGATGTAGCTGGCGAAGTCGAAGGCCGCGCCGTGGGCGCCGGGCGGGAAGAAGCGGAGCTCGGCGTCCTTCCCCGCCCGGGCGAGGGCCGTGAGCATCTGCATGGTGTTCTGCGGGTGCACGTTCTCGTCCAGCCCCGAATGGACCAGGAGGAGGTAGCCTTCGAGCTGGTCCGCCCGTTCCAGGAGCGACGTGCGCTCGTAACCGTCCGGGTTGTCGGCCAGCAGCCCCATGTAGCGCTCGGTGTAGATGGTGTCGTAGAGCCGCCAGTCGGTGACCGGGGAGTTGGACATGCCGAGGGCGAAGACACCGGGGTGCCGTAGCATGGTGGCCAGGGTCATGAACCCGCCGTAGCTGGTGCCGTGGATGGCCATGCGGTCGCCGTCGACCCACGGCTGCGACGCGAACCACCCGGCCGCCTCCGCGAAGTCCAGGGCTTCCCACTTCCCGAGCTCGCCGTAGACGATCTCCATGAAGTCGCGGCCGTAGTTGCCGGAGCCCCGGTTGTTCACGTTCGCCACGATGTAGCCCTGCTGGGCGAGGTACTGCTGCCAGCCGTTCGAGGCCCAGGTGTCGTAGACGCCCTGGGACCCGGGGCCGCCGTATACGGACAGCAGGAGGGGGTACGCCCGGGACGGGTCGAACTCCGGTGGCCGGATCATGGAGCCGTCGAGGGTGACACCATCGGAGGTGGTGAACTCGAATAGCTCCATGGGCGAGTAGGCGACGTCCGCGACGTAGTCCCGGACGGCCTGGTTGTCCTCGATGGTGACGAGCTTGCGGCCGCCATCCTCGGTGGCCCACAGCTCGACCTGGCGCGGCGTCTCGGTGTTGGACCAGCGGTCGATGTAGTACCGGGCGTTCGGCCCCATATCGATCCGGTGGGTGCCCCGGGTCCCGGTGAGTCGACGCTTGCTCGAGCCGTCGAACCCGATGGCGTAGAGGTGTCGCTCGAGCGAGCTCTCCTCCGTCCCGGTGTAGTAGATCGTGCGGGACTCGGAGTCGATTCCCTCCACGCGGGTCACCACCCAGTCGCCGCGAGTCACCTGGTTCAGCAGCTCACCGTCGTACGAGTACCGGTACAGGTGGTTGTACCCGTCCCGGTCGCTGACCCAGAAGAACTCGTCGGTGCCGTCGGGGAAGTAGAAGTAGTGGTCCACGCCCGCGAAGAAGTCGAAGACATCGATCCAGGCGTCGGAGCGTTCCTCCATCACGAGCCGGCGCTCCCCGGTGCGGACGTCGAAGAAGAAGAGGCGCAGGTGGTTCTGGGGCCGGTTCAGCGTCACGACGGCCAGCGTGTTCGGGTCGCTGGTCCAGTAGATCCGGGGGATGTAGTGCTCCTCCTCGATCCCCACGTCCAGCCACTGCGTGCCGTCCCCGTCCACCGTCAGCACGCCGATCCGGACCTCCGGATTCTCGTCCCCCACTTTGGGATAGTTGATGCGGAACCAGTCCGGGTGCTGCTCCTCCCAGTCCGTGAGCTGGATGACCGGCACGCCCCGCTCGTCGGTCTGCCAGTAGGCGATCCGGCGCCCGTCCGGGCTCCACTTCCACGCCTGCGCGAAGCCGAACTCCTCCTCGTAGACCCAGTCGAAGACGCCGTTGAAGATGCTGTCGCCGTCGACGTCCGTGAGCGGCCGTTCCGCACCGGTGGCGAGATCCACCACGAACAGGTTGCCGCCGCGCTCGAAGCCGAGCCGGGTGCCATCGGGCGAGAGGTCGGCCGTGCGCGCGTCCCTGGCGCCGAGCCGCAGCTCCTCGGTGGCCAGCGCGTACAGGTAGAAGTCGGCGAGCCCCGAATTGCGGTAGATGGGCCGGAAATTGGTCTGGAAGACGATGTGCCTGGAGTCATCCGTGAACTCGAATGAACGGTACTGGATCGGCTCTTCGGTACCCGGCAGCGTGAGTCGCCGGGGGGCGAACAGGGCCTGGGCCGTGAGGTTGACCGGGTCGTAGACCAGGACCTCGGGCCCCCGCTCACGGCTCCGGGCCGTGTAGGTGAACCGGTCGCCCCGGTCGATCCAGTTCAGGCTTTCCGGCCCCGCCGTGCCCGCCAGCCGGCCCGAGATCATGAGCGCCTCCCGCACGCTCCCGATCCTCGCCTGATCCTCCTGCCCCACCAGCGGGACCGCCATCGCCAGCGCCCCTATGAGCCACAATGCGCGTCGCATCGCTCGTTCTCCTTGATTTCAGCGTAGCAAACCACCGTCTTTGACGGTGGTAATGTCCCGTACGGG
>CAYMLW010000375.1:2106-4421 GCA_964391035.1 uncultured Gemmatimonadaceae bacterium | reverse complement strand
GGCTGACGCCGCAAGAGGGCGGCTGACGCCGCAAGAGGGCGGCTGACGCCGCGCCACCCGGCTGCTCGCAGCCTGCGAAGCGAAGCGAGCCCTCTTGCGCCCATCAGGGCGCCCTCTTGTCCGGCGCAGCCGGACCCTCTTGCGAGGCGAACGCCGAGCCCTCTTGCGCCCCGGGGGGGCGCCTTCTTGCGCAGCGCCGCCCTCTTGCCCGGCGCAGCCGGGCCCGCAAAGCGACAGGGCTAGACGCTAGCCCCTCATCCCCATACCTTTCAAGGTTCTTTGATCCCGCTCCGCCCGAGAGGCGGGGCCTCGAGCCCGAGGGAGAGAGACGTGAGAGAGTACGAGATCGTCTACATCTTCGACTCGGTCCTCACCGAGGACCAGGTCAACGAGAAGCTGGAGACGTACCACCGGCACATCACCGAGAACGGCGGCGAGATCACGGCCGTCGACCACTGGGGCAAGCGACAGCTCGCCTATCCCATCCACAAGAAAACGGCCGGCTATTATGTGGTCGTTCAGTTCACGGCGGAGGCGGAGTTGCTGCCGGAGCTGGAGCGGATGCTGAAGCTGGATGACGACCTGGTCCGGTACCTCATCGTGCTGAGCGAGGGGGAGCCGACGGCTCCGATGTCCATCGCCACCCGGGAGCCCCGGGAGGACGATGACGACGATGATGAGGACGAAGACGAGGACGAGGAGGACTAGAATGGCTGGTGGACGTCAGAAGCCGTGCCCGCTCTGCGAGTCGGGGATCCGGCAGATCAATTACAAGGACGAGCACGCGCTGTCCCGGTTCATGACCGACGCGGGGAAGATCCTGCCGCGGCGGATGACGGGGATGTGCGCCCGGCACCAGCGGCAGGTGGGGACGGCGATCAAGCGTGCCCGGTACCTGGCGCTGGTCCCGTACACGTACGTCTACGAGGACTGAGTTGGACAGGGGACCGGGCTGGCCGACGGTCCTCGGACTGATCCTGGTCGTCCTGACCTTTTCGGTGGTCGACCCGCTCCAGCTCCTGATGCTCCCGCTGGCCATGCTGCTGGTGGCATTGCCCCCGCGACGGTTGTCGCTGCTGCTGTTCGCGGCCGTGCTGGTGGTGCTGAGCTTCGCGGGGCCCCACGGCCCGCTCTGGGCGGTGGAGCGGGGCTGGAGCCTGGTCCTCGGCGCGTACTTCGTGGCCGCTGCGCTGCTCTGGCCGTCGCGTCCGTTCCTCGTCCGGGGACTGGCGGCGACGGGAGCCGCTGCGGTCACGGCCGGTGTGATGATCGCCGCGCTGGGCCGCTGGGCCGAGCTGGACTGGATGATCGCCTCCCACTTTCGGGAGGTGGCGCAGGCGATGGCCGGGAGCTGGCCCGGCGGGCTGGCGAACGCGGAGGAAGTGGTCGAGGTGGCGGCGACGGTGCCGGCCCGGCTGTTTCCCGCCTTCGTCGGTGTGGCGTCGCTGTCGGCGCTGGGCGTGGGCTGGTGGGGCTACCGGCGGCTGACGCAGAGAGGCCAGGCGCTCAGCGGGTTGGCCCAGTTCAGGTTCCCGGACCCGCTGCTCTGGGTGTTGATCGTCGGGCTGGTGTTAACGATCCTCCCACTGGCGGGCTGGGGCGAACGGGTCGGGTCGAACCTGCTGTTTTTCATGAGCGCCCTCTACGCGTTGCGAGGGCTGGGAGTGCTGACGGCGCTGGTGGTCGGGATGACGGGACCGCAGCTGCCCGTGCTCCTGGTCCTCGGCGTGGTGGGGGTCTTGCTGTACCCGATCGTGGTGGCGGGGACGCTGCTGCTGGGAGTGACGGATACGTGGCTGGACCTGAGGTCCGGACGCGGGACGGCGAACGAGGAAGGCTGAAGGAGTCGAAAATGAAGACGGTGAAGGTGATCCTTCGGGAAGATGTGGAGAAGCTGGGGGAGGCGGGCGAGATCATCTCGGTGAAGCCCGGCTACGCCCGGAACTACCTGCTGCCCCAGGACCTGGCATACGAGGCGACGGAGTCGGCGATCCGACAGCTGGAGCAGGAGCGGGAGCGTGCGGAGCAGCGCGCGCGCCGCGAGTATCTGGAGGCCCGGCGGAGGGCGTCGCAGCTCGAGGATCTCCAGCTGACGTTCCATGCCCGTGCGGGCGAGGAGTCGAAGCTGTTCGGCTCGATCGGGAACGCGGACATCGCGGACCGCCTGAACGAGCAGGAGATCGATTTCGAGGTGGACCGGCGCGCTATCGAGCTGGACGACCCGATCAAGACGCTGGGCGTCTACAACGTGCCGATCAAGTTACACGCGGAAGTACGGCCCGAAGTGAAGGTCTGGGTCATCAAGGAGGAGTAGC
>CAYMLW010000375.1:0-2096 GCA_964391035.1 uncultured Gemmatimonadaceae bacterium | reverse complement strand
GCCGCCTCTGGACGCTTCGGCACTGACCGAGGAGGTGAGCCGGACCGCGGAGCTGGCGCTGGACCGGAAGGGTCGGGACGTCGCCGTACTCGACCTGCGCGGCCTGTCCAGCGCCACCGACTTCTTCGTCCTCGCCACTGGCACGTCCGACCTCCACGTCCGGCGGATCGCCGAGCACATCATCGAGGTGCTGCGCGAGGCCGACGTACGCCCGAACCACGTGGAAGGCCTTCAGGCCGGCCGGTGGGTGCTGATCGACTACATCGACTTCGTCGTCCATGTCTTTCACCCCGCGGCCCGGGATTTCTACGAGCTGGAGCGTCTCTGGGGCGACGCCCCGTTGCTGGCGCTGGAGTCGTAGATCGGCGTATCATTGGGCGTGCCGCTGAGCGTCTCCCCAGTCCCGACCCATAACCGAGTGTCCGAATGAGTCCTGAGCGCATTCCGGAGGCGATCCAGCTCGACCCCGGGGCGGCCGCGACGCCGCCGGGACTGGACGCGGTCCTGACGGAGCTCGAGCCCCCCATCCTCCTTCTCGTTGGGCCGGACGACGACGCAGCGGCGAAGACCGCCATCGCCCTGGCTGAAGGCCGGGCGGCCGCCGGCCACCCGACGGTGCTGGCGGACGCGAGCGGCGGGGAGCCGCGCCTGAACGCCCTCCTCGAGGTCGACAACGCGGAGGGCATGGCCGACCTTTTCCTGTACGGCGCATCGCCCGACCGCGTCCGGACGCGCCCGCCGGGCCGGTCCTTCGATTTCATCCCGGTCGGCGCCTACCTCCCGGACGACCCTGCGCTCCTGGACGATGACCGCTGGACCGCCCTCGCCGCCGGGCTGACGGACGAGGGGGTGGGCATGCTCGTCTTCGCCACGCCGGCCACTCCCGGGCTCGAGGCTCTCTCCCGACGCCTGGGCCGGGTGGTTCTGATCGGAGACCCGCTCAGCATCGAGCGGAACCGGGACCGTATCGATCCCTGGAGTGACGTGGTCGCGGCCGTGGAGCCGGCAGGCGCGGCCGCACCGGTGGTGACGGACCCGACGGAGCCGTCGCGGGCGGAAGAAGTCGAGGAAGACGAGGGCCTGGTGGCGGGCGAGGATCCCGGCGCGGAAGACGCCTTCGGAGCCGCGCTGGCGGACGAGTTCGCCGGCGTCGATCGTGCCGGCCAGGCCGGCGCTGAGCCCGTCACGGCCGTGGAGCGGGACCGGTCGCCGGAGGAGCCGGCGCGGGATGAGCCGTGGGTGCAACGGGCGTCGGACGAGTCGGTCGGGATGGAGCGGGGCGAGCCGCCGGCGGTGCGGTCCGGGTCGGAGGAGCGGCGGGCGGTGTCGCCGGTGCTGTGGGTGCTGCTCGTGCTGGCGCTGGTGGCGGGTGCGTGGTTCGTCTACACGGAGTACCTGGCCGCCCCGGCGTCCACGACGACGGCGGCCGAGGCGGCGGGGGAGGGGGAGTCGGAGCCGGCGCCCGCCGAGCGAGGCGAGCCCGTGGAGACGCCGCTGCCGATCTCGGTGGCGGTGGAGGCCTACCCGGCGCTGGCGGCGGGCATGGAGCGGGTCGATGCGCTGCGGTCGGCCGAGCCGGGGGTCGAGTTCTACCTGGCGCCGGTGGACGTCGAGGGCGTCGTCTACTACCGGCTGCTGGCGGGCCCGGTGGGCGACCGGGAGTCGGCGGAGCGGTTGATGGCGGGGCTCGTCCAGGCCGGGCACATCACGGCGGCCGAGTCGTGGGCGATCCAGAACACCCCGCTGGCGTTCGAGCTGGGCGAGTACGGCTCGCCCGCCGTCGCCGCCGCCCGGGTCGACTCGTTGGCCAGCATGGAGGTCCCGGCCTATGTGGTGGCGATCCGCTACGATCCGGGGCCGATCCGGTTCCGCGTGTA
The DNA here is from genome assembly GCA_964391035.1 of uncultured Gemmatimonadaceae bacterium. Lineage (GTDB taxonomy): Bacteria > Gemmatimonadota > Gemmatimonadetes > Longimicrobiales > RSA9 > JAWVYT01. The sequence goes on along the minus strand of CAYMLW010000375.1, from coordinate 219 downwards.
CGGCGGGGCGTACGAGACGGAGGCGGCTGCCGCGACGATGCGGGAGATCCTGAGCGACGCCGGGGTGGAGGCGGAGCTGGTCACGCGAACGGGCGAGCCGGTCATCGCTTCATGAAGGTCAAGAAGCTCCACCTGTACGGCTTCAAGTCCTTCGCGGACCGGACCGAGCTCGAGTTCCGGGACGGCGTTACGGCCATCGTCGGGCCGAACGGCTGCGGC
>CAYMLW010000374.1:0-4438 GCA_964391035.1 uncultured Gemmatimonadaceae bacterium | reverse complement strand
CGGGGGTGGGCGGGTTCATCGTCGGGGCGGGCCCGGGACACGAGATGGCGGCGTGGCTGGCGGAGCTCCAGGAGCGGGCGGCGGTACCGCTGCTGGTGGCGGCGGACCTGGAGTGGGGCCCGGGCGCGCGTCTCGAGGGGGCGACGGTGCTGCCGGTGAACATGGCGCTGGCGGCGGCGGGGGACCCGGGGATGGCGTACGAGGCGGGCCGGATCACGGCCCTCGAGGCCCGGGCGGCGGGGGTGCACGTGGCGCTGGCGCCGGTGGCGGACGTGAACGTGAACCCGCTGAACCCGGTGATCAACACGCGCTCGTACGGGAGCGACCCGGTGGCGGTGTCGGAGCGGGTGGCGGCGTTCATCGAGGGGGCCCGGAGCGCCGGGTTGCTGACGGTGGCCAAGCACTTCCCCGGCCACGGCGACACCGAGACCGACTCGCACCTGGCGCTCCCCGTCCTGACCGCCGACCGCACGCGCCTGGACGCGGTGGAGCTGCCGCCCTTCGCCGCGGCCATCCGGGCGGGCGTGGACGGCGTGATGACCGGCCACCTGGCGGTCCCGGCGCTGGACCCCGGGGTCCCCCGCCCCGCCACCCTCTCGCCGGTCATCCAGTCGGCGCTGCTCCGGGACGAGCTGGGGTTCGACGGGCTGGTGGTGACCGACGGGCTCCACATGGACGGCGTGGCGCCCGGCGGGGCCGGCGCCGTGGCCGTCGGGGCCCTCGCCGCCGGTGCCGACGTCCTCCTGATCCCGCCCGACGAGGTCGCGGCGGTGGCGGCGGTGGTGCGGGCGGTCCGGGACGGTCGGCTGGGCGAGGCCCGGATCGACGCGTCGGTCCGGCGGGTGCTCGCGGCGAAGGCGGCGGCGGGCCTGGCCCGGGACCGGACCCCGCGCCCGCCACGCACCACGCCGCTGGGCCGGGTCGACCACGCCCTCTGGAGCCGCTGGGTCACGGAGCGGTCGCTGACCGTGCCCCGGGCGGCGCCCGGCGCGCTGCCGCTCCGCTTCCGGGGCCGGTCGGTCCTCCTGGTGGTCTACGACGACCGGCGGGGCCACCGCGCCGGCCAGGTCCTCGAGGGCGAGCTCATCGACCGGGGCGCGTACGTCCGCGCCGTCCGCCTCTCCCGGGACGCGGACCACGCCACGCTCGGCTGGGTCCGGTGGCTCGCCGGCGGCGCCGACCTCGCCCTCTTCGCCAGCTTCAGCCGCGCCGCGCCCTGGCGGGGACGCCTCGGCCTGCCCGACCCCGTCGCCCGCTTCGCCGCCGACCTCGCCGCGCGCGGCGCCCCCGTCCTGTCCTTCGGCGACCCGTACCTCCTCCGCCAGCTCACGGACGCGCCGACCTGCCTCCTGGCCTGGGACCGGACCGCCGTCACCCAGGAGTCCGTGGCCCGGGCGCTGGCCGGCGAGATCCCCATCACCGGCCGGCTGCCCATCGACCTGCCGCCCGACCACCGGGTCGGCGACGGGCTGGTCTTCCCGCTGGCCCCGCTCCGCCAGCGCTGAAGCCGCGCCTCACTCGCCCCCAGCGCCGAGGCCGCGCCTCACTCGTCGGCCAGCGCCCGGACCGGCTCGATCCGGGTGGCCCGGACGGCGGGGACCAGGGCGGCGGCCAGGGCGGCGGCCAGGAGGACGAGGGCGGCGGCGGCGAGGGCGAGGGGGTCGGCGGGCCGGGTCCCGAAGAGGAGGCCCTGGAGGAGCCGGAGCCCGGCGAGGGCCAGGCCCAGCCCCACGCCGAGCCCGATGACCGCCACGGCCAGCCCCTGGCCGAGGACCATCCTGCGGATGTCGGCGGCGGTGGCGCCGATGGCCACCCGGATCCCCAGCTCCCGGGTCCGGCGGGCCACGCTGAAGGCCATGACGCCGTAGAGCCCGACCACGGCCAGGAGGAGGGCGATGGCGGCGAAGGCGGCGATCAGGATCGAGACCATGCGGGTTTCGCCGAGGGTGCCGCCCACCAGCGCCCGGAGGGTCCCGGTCCGGAGGATGGGCATGCCCGGGTCGATGCCCTCGACCACGCCCGCGAGGCGCCGGGCGAGGGCGCCGGGATCGGCGTCGGTGCGGGCCACGAGGGTCATGTCGCCCCGGTAGTGGCGGTCGAAGGGGATCCAGTACTGGGCCACGGGGTCGCCCCGGAGCGAGCGGTTCCGGAGCTCGCCGGTCACGCCGATGACGCGGGTGGGGACCTCCCAGTCCGGGTCGGCCCGGATCGGCAGGATCCGGCCCACCGGGTCCTCGTCGCCGAAGAACCGCTCGGCCATGGTCCGGTTGATGACGATGACCGGCGGGGCGTTCTCGCCGGTGTCGCCGGGCTCGAAGGCGCGACCGGCGACCAGGGGCAGGCCGATGGCGTCGAAGTAGCCGGCGTCGGCGTAGTTCGACAGGACCGGCGGCGGCGGACGGGTGCCCTCGGGCCGCGGCGTGCCCGGCGTCTCGTCGAGGCCGTACGGGGTGTGGTTCGACTGGAAGTCGACGACGGGGAGCTCGGCGACGAGCCCGACCGCCTCGACCTCCGGGAGCGCCGCGGCCTCGTCCCGGACCCGGCGGTAGAAGGTCCGGCCCGCGTCGGCGTCGTAGCCGGATCGCATGCCCGCATCGAGGTCGAGTACGGCCGCCCGGTCCGCCGCGAAGCCCGGGTCCACCGTGCGGGCGGCGTCCAGGCTCCGGAGCATCACGGCGGTCCCGGCCAGGAGCACGAACGATAGGGCGATCTGGAGCGCCACGAGCCCTCGCCGCAGACGGGTGCCGCGGCCCAGGACCGCGCGGGACGAGCCGGCCAGGGCGTCCCGGATGTCCGTCCGGGAGGCCCGGAGCGCCGGGAGCAGCCCGAACAGGACGGCCGCCGCGAGGGCGGCGCCCAGGGTGAAGCCGAGGACGGCGCCGTCGGGGGCGAGGCCCACGGACAGGTCGTAGGGCACCACCGCGTGGAGATGGCCCGACGCGAGCCAGGTGAGGCCCAGCGCCGCGGCGCCGCCGAGGAGCGCGACCAGGACCGCCTCGGTCAGGAGCTGGCGGACCAGCCGGGGGCGGCTCGCGCCCAGCGCGGTGCGGACGCCCATCTCGCCACGCCGGCCGGTCCCCCGCGCGAGGGCGAGGCCGGCGAGGTTGGCGCAGGCGATGAGGAGGACCAGGACCACCAGGGCCAGGAGGATCCGGCTGATGGCCGCGGCGTCGGCCCGGTCGCCGGGGGTCATCCCGATGCCCGGGACCACGCTCACGCCCTGGCCCGCCAGGTCGGGGTGCTCCTCGTCGAAGCGGGCGTACAGCTCCGCGGTGGCCGCGGCCGCCCGGGCGAAGGTCACGTCCGGGCCGAGGCGCGCGAAGACCCAGAACCAGCTCGAGCCCCGGCGCTCGAGCATGGAGGCGGCGCCCGGGCCGTACGCCACCTCGATCATGCTGGTCGGGATCCACACGTCGGCCGGGGCCCGGAGGATGTCGGAGCCGGCGAAGGCGGGCGGCGCCACGCCGATCACCTCGAAGCGCCGGCCGTTGACCGTGAGCGGCGCGCCCAGGACGTCCTCGGCGCCGCCGAACCGCCGCTGCCAGAGACCGTGGGAGATGACCGCCACCGGGCCCGCGCCGGGCGATGACGTCTCCGACGGGACGAAGTCGCGGCCCCGGGCCAGGCCCACGCCGAGGACGTCGAAGTAGTTGTCGGATGCGATCTGTGCGGGCACGGCCTCGGCGTCGAGCCCCGTCCCCAGGATCACCGAGCCCGCGCTCGCGAAACCCGCCACCCCGCTGAACCAGTCGGCCCGCTCCCGGAAGTCCCGGTAGACGGGGTACGACCAGTTGTCGAATCGCCCGTTCTCCTGCCCGGCCGCGTCGGGACGGAGATGGCCCCGCCCGATCCGGACCAGCCCGTCCGGCGACGCCACGCCCGCCGGCTCCCGGAACAGCAGCCCGTTCACCAGCGAGAACACCGTCGTGTTGGCCCCGATCCCCAGCGCCAGCGTCACCACCGCCACCACCAGGAACCCCGGCGACCGCGCCAGCGTCCGGGCCCCGTACCGCACGTCCTGCCACAGATCGCCCATCCACTCCTCCTTCAGCTCCCAGAGCGCCGACCACGGCGCGCCGATCAGGTATCTCGCCACCGCCACTCCCCGGCCGCCGTACCGCCGCGGCGCCCGGCCCGCCCGACGCCAGAGCTGCCACAGCTCCGCCTCCCACTCCTCCAGCCACGCCTCCCGCCGGGCCACGGGGACCAGGACGGACAGCAGACCGAGCCAGACCCGACCCCCACGCAGCAGCGGCGACGCCGGCCAGCGGGCCATCACGACTCCTCCGGCCGCGGCTCCGGGCCCGGCGATGCCCCCGGCGAGGCGTCCCGACCCCCGACGCGATCCGGGCCCGCCGACGCCTCGCCCAGCAGCTCGCTGTACTCCCGGATCGCCGCCCGGACCGCGATCGATCATCTCCGGAAACTGAAGAGGAAA
>CAYMLW010000373.1:0-4457 GCA_964391035.1 uncultured Gemmatimonadaceae bacterium | reverse complement strand
GAGCTGCTGGGAGCTCAGGATACGTTGCCAGTTCCCCGTCGTGGTCATGGGTTGGTCGCCGTATCGCCGGGGCCGGAATCCCGGAGCCACTCCCGAGCCTCCCGCAGCACCTCGTCGGCCGGGATCCGTTCCCCGTAGTTGCATGTGAGCGGAGTACGGACGCAGCTGGGCGCGTGTCAGCCCGGCGTCGAGCTTCACCTCGACGACGACATCCAGGTCGTCGGCTTCGATCCGGATGTCGGGAATCCCGTGCTGTTCGGTCCAGGCCTGGGATCGAATCGTGATCGGGCTGTCGCCGGCGCGCTCCGAGAACGCCCGCGAGTCGGTGAACCAGTCGAGGAATCGGACTGCGCGATCGGGCTCCCGGGCGACCAGCTCGTGCAGGACTCTGACCAAGGCCTCTGTGGTGAAGTTCTCCTGCTGGTGATGCGCCCAGCGGTACAGCGAGATCAGGAGGGGGTCGGGGTCACCCGAGAGACGGATCGGCATGGCTCACCTGCTCCGGCTGCTAGTCATGGTGCGGCGGGGCTTCCGAGGAAGGCTCGCCCTCTCCCCTACGCTCTTCCGCAAACGCCGAGGCATATCGCTCCCACGTGGCCTCGCGGAACTCGGCCGAACGGGCCCCGTACCGCCCGGTCCAGTTCCTCGGCAGAGTAGGAGTCGAGGGAATGTACCACGGATCGGGCGCCCGGAAGCAGGAGCCCGTCCAGCCGACGAGGGCCTCGGCCGCCTCCCCCCTGCCCCACGGGCACTTCGAGGAAGAGCTCGCCCGGATGCTCTTCGAGGTACCGAGCCAGGAGCCGGTCTTCGTAGGTGGTGATCCAGTGGCTGGCCATTGGAGAGGCGCTATCTAGAAATCGGGGGTCTGGCGCTATCCGGACCTGGCGGATCTCGCCGTGCGCGAATCCTGGATGGTGACAATGCTGACCTGATCAGACTCCGGGTCGTAGGCGAAGACGACGAGCATCCAGCGCCACGGGCCCAGTATGTATCTGAACCCCTGCCAGCGGCCCGTAAGCTCTTCACCGCTCTCCGGGAAATCAGCCAGCTGGCTCAGTCTGTCCCGGACCCGCGAGCGCGTGTCGCCGGGAAGGTGGAGCCGTTCGATCAGCAGCCGGAGATCCTCCGCCGCCGTCGGGGCGACGATCACCTTCGCCACGGCTTCAGAGCTCGTCGAGGGGGATCCCCTGACCGGCCTGCGTCTCACGAAGGCCCTGCCGCGCCCGCTCGTACGCGCCGGGGATGGCGTCGAGCAGCTCCACGATCGACGAAGGATCCGGTGCAGCCTCCTCCAGGGCCGTCGTCAGCAGCGAACGCGCGAGGGTGCCGGGATTCACATGGGTCCTCTCGGCCAGCGCGTGCAGCTTCATCGCATGCCGCTCATCCAACTGGACATTGAAGCGTGTGGTCTTCTCTTGCCCCATGATCGCCCCCGGTACACGAATCGTATCTTTTCGTATCCTATCAACACAATACGGTCACACACAAGACCGTCTCGATCGCCCGCCCTGGCATCGACATGGACACCCTCTCGCGGCCACGCCGCCGCGGCCGAGCAGACCCGTCGCACGATCTGCTCGATCAGCTCTCGCATGGTTGCCTCTCCACCACCCCCGCCAGCTCGCGGAACCGGCAGAACCCGTTGGCGAGCCGCATCTGCTCCGGCGTCCGCGCCTCGGGCGTGAAGAGTGCCGGGCTGGCCACCATGGCGGCCAGACAGCGGGCCCGGGACGTCGCCACGTTGAGCCGGTTCGGGCTGTAGAGAAAGCCCATGCCCCGGGGCGCGTCGTCTGGGGTAGACGACGCCGTCGAGTAGATCACCACCGGGGCCTCCTGCCCCTGGAACTTGTCCACCGTCCCCACCCGCGCGCCGTCGGGCAGCCGCGCGGCGATGGCCGAGACCTGGGCGTTGTACGGCGCGACGACCAGGATGTCGTCCAGTCCGAGCGGCTTCTCCTCGCCCTCGCGGTCCGTCCACGTCCGGCGTCCGGCTCACCCACGACCTGCCGCTCCAGCCCCTCGCCCGCCTGCGGCCGCAGCCGCTCGTCGTAGTAGACCTCGGAGGTGAAGGCGCAGAGGTCGGGGTGCAGCCTCCAGGTCCGGGCCAGGAAGAGCCCCTGCTCCGGCGGCATGGTGCGGGCGCCGCCGAGCAGGTGCTCGAGGGCGGAGGCGTCGGAGCCCGGCGGGTGCGTCCCCTGCTGCGGCTGCTCGAGCTGCGCGGGGTCGCTCGTGCTCCTCGCCACGCCTCTGGAGCACCTCGAGGGCCGGGTCATCGAACCACGGCGGCCTCCCCAGCCCGTCCACCTGCACCGCCCGGTCGAGGGCGGCGTGGTGGGGACAGGCGAGGTAGTTGGAGAGGTCGGTGGCGGAGAAGAGGAGGCGGTCGGCCTCGACGGATTTCACGGTGCTCCCGGTGCGTTTCGCTGCATCGTCTGCGGACAACCTAACCTGCCCCGGGGAGCGGCCTCGACGGTGGCCGCCAGAAACGACCGGGCGTCCTCCACCGGCGCCCTCTGCTCCGGCCGCTCCCCCTGGTCCAGCGCCTCGAACAGGTACGCCCGCACGAGCCGGTCGCTCCGCGGGCGACGACGGACGACCGCGGCGCTCCGGCTGCCCGCCCCGGGGCCGATCCTCACTGGCCCGCTCGGCCTCCACCCGGCGCGCGTGGACCCGGACGCTCGACGGCGACTGCTCGCCCCCGTGCGCCATGGTCCGGTCCCCCGCCTGCCAGGACGAGTTCAACGCCGCCTGGTCGATCCGGCAACGCCACGACCTCGACTTCTTCTTCCCGCTGTTCGTGAAGACCGTGCCACTTCGAAGACCCGCGCATGAAGCACCTCCAGTACGAGAACTGCGCGGAGGCGGATCGGGACAGGATCGAGGCGGCGCACCCGTACCATCAGCACACTCCGTCTCATTCTAGCGGCACGCCCCCGGGCTCGGTTCCAGGAGCACGGTGCTGGAGTGATCGGGGCAGATCCATGGCTCGTTGGGACTGTAGCTCGCAGCTTCACAACTCGTCCCAGTGGAACTGAGCCCAGTCCCGTGCGTCCCGGAAGCGCACGATCTGCTCGATCAACTCTCGCAGGGTTGCTCCATGAGCGCTGCCAAATCCCGGCGGCTGGCGCCCAGCGCCAGCAGCGCCCGGATCATGAGGTCAACGCTGACGCTGCGGTCCGCCGCCTCCATCTTCGACACCCGTGACTGGCTGGAGCCCAGCCGCTCGGCGAGATCGGTCTGCGACAGGCCGGACCGCTCCCGTTCCCGCCGGACTCCTTCGCCGAGGGTCACTTTGAGGTCGATGTAAGCCGCTTCCTCCGGGGTCAGATCCAGGAAATCGGCCGCGGAGCCTACGTTCCACCCGTCCTCGATGAGGCGCGACCGCTGGCTCTCTTTCATCCGTTCCTCACGATCTCATCGTAGCGGGTGAATCGGCTGCGACACCCCTCCACTACTCGCTTCGGCGTCCGCTGGCCCTTCTTCTCGAACACGTCCCCGATCACCACCGCGTCCGGATCGATCCGGTAGACGATCCGCCAGGCGCGGCCTCGATCCGTGAACCGCAGCTCGTGCACACGTCGTCCCACCGAGCGCAGGGGCCGAGAGTGAGGCATGGTCAACCGCTCGCCTCGCTGCAGCCTGCGGAGCAGAACCCCTACCTCCAGACGTGCCGCGCTCGAAAGCGGTGGACTCTTGACCTCTCCTCTCAACCACACGAGCGGCTTGTCGGGCACCCCGGCCCTCCTAAGTATGTCCGATATGACATATCAAAGTCAACCCTCAGGAGAACGGAAGCGCCCATGGCGGGGCACAGCCATGGTTGGGTGGGACAGCTCGTATTGGACTCTGAAATCTCCTACCCCTTCGCCCGCGCCAGCCGCACCAGCACCCCCTCGCACGCCACGCCCATCACCTGCACCCGCACCTTCTCCACCCGCTCCCGGCTCACCGCCTCCGAGTGCGCAGCCGGGTTCCGCAGCTCGACGATGCCCTTCAGCTCCCGCGGCGCCGTGCTCCGCAGCCAGCCGGCATCCTCGTGGCCGAACGCCCGGCCCAGCGCGCGCCCGACCACCTCGTCCTCCGCCAGCAGCCGCAGGATCGCCCCCAGCGACTGGTGCGACACCCGCTGCCCCAGGTCCAGGCGGCGGCCGTCGACCGTCACCTCCCGGTCCTTCAGCATCCCGCCCTCGAGCCGCTGCCGGAGCCGGGGGAAGACCACGGCGTTCAGCTCGGTCTCCACGGCCTTCGCGTACTCGACGGCGGGGCCGGAGAAGTCGAAGGCGGGGTCGTCGCGGCGGGCGCGGAAGACGGCCTCGGCGGAGGCGAGGAACGTGCGGGTGGCGGGCTCGAAGGCCTCCCACACGTCGCGTCCGAACAGATTGTCGGGCAGCTCCCGGGCGAGGCGCTGGGTGTCGGCCCGGAGGTCGGCGTCGCGCTCGGCCCAGAGGCGGCCGCTG
>CAYMLW010000372.1:0-4459 GCA_964391035.1 uncultured Gemmatimonadaceae bacterium | reverse complement strand
CGAGATCGAGGGCCCGGGGGTGGAGCGGGTGCACCCGGCGGCGTCGGAGGCGAGGCCGAAGCTGGAATCGTGTATCCGGGGTCTGGAGGCGGCGCTGTCGGATGAGCCGGGCACGGAGGTCGAGGACAAGGAATGGACGTTGAGCATCCATTATCGCCGGGCGGAGCGGGCGGGAGCGGAGTCCCGGGTCCGGTCGGCGATCGAGGAGCACTGCCGGCGGCCGGGTCTCCGGGTGACGGAGGGGAAGAAGGTGTTCGAGGTGCGGCCGGACGTGGACTGGCACAAGGGCCGGGCGACGGAGTTCCTGCTGGACGTGGTGGAGCGGGAGACGGGGGTGAGCGGGTTGCCGGCGATCTTCATCGGCGATGACCGGACGGACGAGGACGCGTTCGAGGTGGTCCGGGACCGGGGTGGCGGGATCGTGGTGGGCGAGGCGCCGCCGTCGGACAGCCGGGCCGTGGGGTGGCTCCGGGACCCCGGCGAGGTCGCGTCGCTGATCCGGGAGCTGGCCGATGCCGGGATGAGAGCAGACCGATGAATGAAGACACGCGACGCGATCACGGACGACCCGAGGTCGACGCCCCCGACACGGCCACCGGCGCGCCGGCGGAATGGCGCATGGCCGCGTTCCCGGTGCCGGGGTCGGAGACCGGGGGCAACCCCGCCGGCGTGGTGCTGGACCCGCCGGCGCTGTCGGATGAGGAGATGACCCGCACGGCGGTGCGGTTGAACCCGCTGTCGGAGACGGCGTTCGTGAGGCTGCCCGCCACTGCCCCCGAGGCCGGGTCCCCGCCGAGGGCCGCGCCCGCTGCGGCTCCGGCGGGAGCCCCGTACCGGCTCCGCTACTTCGCGCCGGGTGGCGAGGTGGCGTTGTGCGGCCATGCCACGGCGGCGGCGTTCGGCGCCCTCGCCCTGGACGGCCGGCTGGGGGCGCTGCCCGCCGCTGTCGCGTCGACCGCGCCCGGCGGCGATGTCCGGGGCCGGGTCGAGGGGGACGGCGATGGCGTGGTCGTCTGGATGGACATGCCCGTGGCCCGGCGGGTGGACGTGCCGCTGGAGCTGGAGGCCATCGCGGCGGCCGTCGGGCTGCCGCTGGAGGTGCTGGCATCACGGCCGGTGGCGGCGGTGGAGGACGTGGGCATCCGGGTCGCACTGCTGCCAGTGGCGCATATCGAGGCGCTGGACGCCATGCGACCCGACTTCGACCGGCTCCGGTCGCTGGGCGAGCCCGGGGACATCGTGGTCTTCTACCCGTTCGTGCTGGACGAGGAGGCCGGGCGGGTGCGGGCCCGGTCGTTCGCGCCGGCGGTCGACATCGACGAGGACCCGGCCACGGGGACGGCCGCGGCGTCGCTGGGCGCGTACCTGGCCCGGGAACGACTGGTGGACCCGGTCGCGGAGCTGCGGATCCGACAGGGCGAGGCGATGGGGCACCCGAGCGAGCTGAGGCTGCGGGTCGAGCACGACGCCGGCTCGCCGCACCGGATCGTGGTGGGCGGGCGGGTACGGGGGGAGCGCCTGGAGGGCTCATGACCGAGTCGTCGGACCCGGGGGACGGCGTCCGGGCCATGGACCAGGGACACCACCGTGCCGGGTAGCCGGGCGCGGACGAGCACGAGCATCAGGGCCCGGGCGGTCACGCCGCGGCCCATGCCCGGGAGGCGGGCCGGAAGAGGCTGATAGTCGTCCTGGCCCTGACCGCGTCCTTCATGGTGGTGGAGTTCGTGGGCGGGCTCCTGTCCAACTCGCTGGCGCTGCTGGCCGATGCCGCCCACATGCTCACCGACGTGGCGGCTCTCGCCCTGTCCCTCTTCGCCCTTTGGTTCGCCCAGCGACCGGCCACCGCGGAGAAGACCTACGGCTACCTGAGGATCGAGATCCTGGCGGCGCTGCTGAACGGGTCCACGCTCATCGTCCTGTCGTTCTTCATCTTCCGGGAGGCATGGGAGCGGCTGCGGGAGCCGGTGGAGATCGCCGGCGGACTCATGCTGGCCGTCGCCGTGGGCGGACTGGTGGTTAACGTGGTGGCCGCGTTCATGCTGCACCGGTCCTCGGCTCACAGCCTGAACGTCCGGGGCGCGTACCTGCACGTGTTGGGCGACCTGCTGGGCTCGGTCGGGGCCATCGCCGCGGCCCTCGTCATCGTCACCACCGGCTGGACGCTGGCCGACCCGCTGATCTCCGTCCTGGTCGGCACCCTCATCCTGGTCAGCAGCTACAAGCTGGTACGGGAGTCCCTGGACGTGCTGCTCGAGGCCGTGCCCGCGCACCTGGACCTCGAGGAGATCCGGGAGGAGATCTGTCGGATCGACGGCGTCGAGACCGTCCACGACCTTCACGTCTGGACCCTTACGAGCGGGTTCTTCGCCATGAGCGGCCACGTGCGGGTGGCCGAGGTCGAGCGGACCCGGGAGGTGCTGGACGCGATCCACGACCGCATGCACGACCGGTTCGACATCACTCACGTGACCGTGCAGGTGGAGCCGGAGCCGATCGTGCAGATAGATCTGAGACCTAAGAGCTAGGATCTAGGTGGTTCCGGTGGAGGCGGGGTTCGCGGCGGAGCGTGACCTTCGCGGGGGGGCACCTCCAGGACTTCCGGCCTTTCCGGCCTTTCCGGTCTTTCCGGCCTTTCCGGCCTTTCCGGCCTTTCCGGTCTTTCCGGTCTTTCCGGTCTTTCCGGTCTTTCCGGTCTTTTCACGATTCCGGCGAACTCTCAGTTCGGGTCCTCGATCCGGCTCTCGGCCGAGGTCGTCCCAGCCGGCCATTCTGTTGCCCCGTTGTTTGGCGCAAGCTGGAGGACCACGGCGAACGGGAGGGAGTGTGCGTCCGTACAGCGATCTGCTGGCCTGGCAGAAGGCGCACGCGTTGGTGATCGCGGTCTATCGGGTCACGCGCGAGTATCCACCGGAGGAGAGGTTCGGCCTCGTGTCGCAGACGCGGCGGGCAGCGGCGTCGGTGCCGGCCAACCTCGCCGAGGCGTGTGGGAAACGGTCGTTTGCCCAGCTCCGGCATGGCGCGGATATCGCCAGCGGCTCTCTGAGCGAGCTCGAGTACTGGCTGCTGCTGGCTCGTGACCTGGGGTGCCTGACCCCCGAGCGGCACGACGCGCTGTACCGACAGCTCGATGAGGTCCGCCGCCTGGTTCACGGCTTCGCGGAATGGGCTGCGCGTGCGGCCGACCGAAAGGACGAGGCTGAAGACGACGAGGAGAACGAAGTCATCCCGGCCGAAGAAGGTGGAGATGCCTGCGAAGCTGGCGTTCCCCCGCTAGAATTCCGCTAGAATGACGCGGGTGCGGGGCGACGCCATCCGAAAGCCGTCGTGCATGGGAACGCGCCGCGAACGTGACGAACCGCCGCGAACGCAGCCGCCCCCCCTGCGAGCGGTCACAGACCGCGAGCCACTTAGATCCTAGATCCCAGATCCTAGATCCTAGATCCCAGATCCCAGGTCCTAGATCATGTCCAACCGCATCGAGGTCCGAACCGACACACGCGCGAGCAGCTCCTCGACATCACCGGCCAGGTGCAGGCGGCGGTGCGCGACTCCGGCGTGACCGACGGCGTCATCCACCTCTGGTCGCTGCACACGACCTGCGCGCTGACCGTCAACGAGGGCGCGGACCCCGACGTGTGCCGCGACATCGTGGTCGCGCTCCGGGGCCTGGTCCCCCGCGACGGCGACTACCGCCACGCCGAGGGCAACTCCGACTCCCACCTCAAGACGCTGGTCACCGGGCCGGGCGAGACGCTCCTGATCGAGGGCGGCCGGCTGGTGCTCGGGACGTGGCAGAAGCTCTTCCTGGCCGAGTGGGACGGCCCCCGGACCCGCTCGATCGCATACCGGGTGGTGCCCGGGGCCTGAGCCGGACGGGACGGCAGCGACACGGAAGGCCCCACACGGAAGTCCCCCCTTCGACGTCCTCGCGAAACACCAGGACGCTTCGGTGGTATCACCAGTGCTGTGGCCGACGCGAGTGCAGCCGGTTCGCCGCGAACGCGGGTCGCGCGTCGAGCGCAGCCGTACCGTGAACGCAGCCCGAACCACCGCGGACGAGGCTGTGCCGCGAACCACATAGCTCCTGGCTCTTAGGTCATAGATCTGATGCTCCGTAACATCGCCATCATCGCCCATGTCGACCACGGGAAGACCACGCTGGTCGACCAGATGCTCCGCCAGGCGGGGACGTTCCGTGAGAACCAGCAGGTCGCGGAGCGGGTGATGGACTCGAACCCGCTGGAGCGGGAGCGGGGCATCACGATCCTGTCGAAGAACGCGAGCATCCGGTGGGGCGATCACAAGATCAACATTGTGGACACGCCCGGCCACGCGGACTTCGGCGGGGAGGTGGAGCGGATCCTGCGGATGGTGGACGGGGTGCTGCTGCTGGTCGACGCCTTCGAGGGGCCCATGCCCCAGACGCGCTTCGTGACCCGGAAGGCACTGGCGCTCGGGC
>CAYMLW010000371.1:0-4461 GCA_964391035.1 uncultured Gemmatimonadaceae bacterium | reverse complement strand
CAGCGAGAGCTTTCCGTCCTCGGTGGTGAACTCCGCGCCCCACGCCATGAGCTCTCGCACCCGCTCGGGGCCGTCCTCGACCAGCTCCCGGACCGCGTCCTCGTGACAGAGGCCGGCTCCGGCCCGGAGGGTATCGGCCACGTGCAGCTGCGAGCTGTCGGCACTGCCCATCACCGCCGCAATGCCGCCCTGAGCGTAGTTCGTGTTCGAATCCGCGCGCCGCTTCTTCGTGACCACGGTGACCGTCGCCTGGTCGGCCACCTTGAGCGCGAATGTGAGCCCCGCGATCCCCGAGCCGATGACCAGGACGTCCGTGTCCCGCTGTGTCATGCCACTACCTCCTCCAGTGCCCGGAGGACGCGGTCCCTCCCGTCCTCGAAGGCCACTTCCTGTTCCAGGATCCACAGATCCGCATCGGGCATCAGCGGGATCAGTTTCACGGCGTCCTTGGCTGTGGTGACGATAGGGCGGCCGGCCGCTGCCGCCAACAGCGCAGCGACGGCGTTCCGATCGTACTCGTAGTGGTCCCGATACGCGAATGCGTCGACCAGCCGTGCACCGGCCCCTTTCGCCTGCGCGAAGAAGTCGTCCGGCCTGGCGATCCCGGCGACGGCGACCGCGCCCTCCGCAGGCGGCCCCTCGTGTGGCCGGAACCGGCTGTCCAGCCAGCCCCCGGGTCGCAGGTGTGCCCGGCCGGTGGGCCGCCGTGAGACGCGCGCCAGTTCCGCCGCCGCGCGGGCGGCCTCGGATGCCCCCGCCGTCCGGCGAGTGACCATGACCAGGTCCGCCCGTCGCAGCGCCACGGGCGGCTCACGGAACGGACCGCGGGGCAGGAGGCGGGCGTATCGTGTCCAGGTCTCGGCGGCCACCAGCACGATGTCCAGGTCCCGCCCCAGCCGACGGTGCTGGAAGGCGTCGTCGAGGACCAGGATGTCGGCTCCCCACTGGAGCGCGCGACGGGCCCCGGCGAGCCGGTCGCGATTCGCGATCACGGGCAGCTCCGGGAACCAGCGGCGGTGCAGCATCGGCTCGTCCTGGCCGTAGCCGCCGTGGAGGATGCCCGGAGTCCGGCCCCGGGCGAGGAGCTGCTGCACGACCCACCGGACCAGGGGGGTCTTCCCCGTCCCGCCTACGGTGATGTTCCCGATGCTGATGGCGGGGACGGCGGGCGCCTCGACCGCAGCGATGCCCGAACGGTAAGTGACGTCCCGCGCTTGGACCGCCGCCCGGAACGCGAGCTCGGCGGGGCTCAGGGCGACCCCCAGGAGTCGAGCCCGGATTCCGCCCTCGCCGTCCCAGAGCCGGTGCAGGAGCGTGTCGCTATCGGTCGGGTCCGCCATCCCGGTCCGCCTCATCGATCATGGCATTCATCTCGGATTCCAGCTCCCGGGCATGACGCTCCAGCTCCTCGTCCGAAGCGTCCCGGGGCACGCGTCGCGGGTGCCCGTACAGGACCCGGACCCGGGCGAACGGCTTCGGCACGCAGAAGCGGTCCCAGCTTCCCGGCCACCAGGCCCGGGAGACGGCGCACGCCAAAGGGACGATCGGGAGCCCGGTGAGCTGGGCGATGGTGATGACTCCGGGCTGGAGTCGCTGTCTCGGACCCCGCGGCCCGTCCGGCGTGATGGCCAGGGAGCGACCGCCGCGGGCCGCTTTGACCAGTCCCCGTAGCGCGGCGCCGCCGCCCCGACTCGTCGAGCCGCGCACGGTCTCGTACCCCCAGCCCTCGACCACTCGGGCAATGTACTCCCCATCCTCCGACTGGCTGATGATAGCGGTGATACGCTGGTGTCGGTGATGATACGTCAGTGGGAGGAGACGCCCGTGCCAGACGGCGAAGATGACCGGCTCGCCGGCTTCACGAAAGCGTCGATAGCGATCCGGGGGCTCCACGCGAAAACGGACCGTGGCCATGAGGGCATCGGCGAGCCGGCGGCCGAGAGTCCCGGCCAGCCAGTAGCGCAGGCCCCTCACTCGCCCTCCAGGATCTCGGCGGCCAGCGCCGCCACGCGCTCCGCCGCGCTCGCCGACCCGGAGCGCTGGAGGGCCGCCTGCACGTCCTCGAGCCCCGCCAGCGATTCCCGACGGGCCGGGCCCTCGTCGATCAGCGGGAGCAGCGCATGCGCCAGCCCGGCCGGGCTGGCCTCGTCCTGGAGCAGCTCCGGGGCCACGCGTCGACCCGCGACCAGGTTGACGAGGCCGACGTGGTCCACCTCCACGAGGCGCCGTGCGATCCAGAAGGTGATCGGGTGGGTCCGGTAGGCGATGACCATGGGTACGCCGGCGAGGGCCGTCTGGAGCGTGGTCGTCCCGGATTTGACCAGCGCGGCGTGGGAGTGGTGCAGGAGCGCCTCGCCGTCCACGGTCAACGGGTACTCCCACTCGCCGTACGCCGACTCGGCCACGTTGGTGGACCGGGCGATCACGGGCTGCACGTGCCAGCGGGCCTCGACCACGGTACGCGCGGCCTCCAGGAAGATGGGCAGGTGCCGCTCCACCTCCTGCGTCCGGGAGCCGGGAAAGAGGGCGAGGATGCGGCGGTCGGGGTCGAGGCCGAGGGCGTCGCAGAACGCGTCGCGGGACGGCGGGTCGAGGGTGCGGTCGGTCAGCGGGTGGCCGACGAACCGGACGTCGGCGCCGTACTCTGCGAAGACGGGCTCCTCGAAGGGCAGGATCACGGCCAGCCGGTCCGCGGCCCGGGCCAACCATGCCGCGCGGCTCCGGTGCCAGGCCCATACCTGCGGTGCGATATAGTACAGCACCGGCACGTCTCTCTTCGACGCCCTCTGGGCCAGCCGGAGGTTGAAGCCAGGATAGTCGATCGGGATGACGAGGTCCACGTCTTTCGCCGCCAGCGTGCGCACCGAGCGTCGCATGAGTCCAACGAAAAACGGCAGGTGCCGGGCGACCTCGGCGAATCCCAGGACGGAGAGCCGGTCGAACGGGACGATGGGCGTGACGCCTTCGGCCTGCATCTCGGGGCCGGCCAGACCGAGGAGGCGCGCGTCGGGCCAGCGCTCCCGGAGGGCGCGGGCGACGGCGGCCCCGTGCATGTCCCCCGAGGGCTCGCCGGCGGAGAGGAATACCGTGGGGTCGTGGGGCATCACCCCAGGCCGGACAGGTACCAGAGGGCCAGGAAGACGAGGATCAGACCCGCGATCAGCTTGGTGAGCCGGGGCGGCCGGAACGGGCCGATGGACTGGGCCTTACGCTCGCGTCGGATTCGTAGCAGCGACATGGTCCTCGATTCGGTCCACGATCTCCAGGGCGACCGCGAGAGCTTCCCGGCCATCCTCGCCCGACACCTTCACCGGCGCTTCGCCCCGGATGGCCGCCAGGAACGCCTCGAGCTCGATGCGCAGCGGCTCCGCGCCATCTCCCACCAGCTCGACCCGCTCGACCACGCCCAGCAGGCTCTCGCCGCTGACAGGGCTCCCGGGCTCGAGCTGAATCCCGTCCCTCAGGCGCAGGAATTCGCCTCGCCCCGCGGCCAGGTCCAGACTCAGGTAGCCCGACGGCTGGAAGAACCGGAACTTCCGCAGTCGTTCCATGGATACACGACTGGCCGTCAGGTTCGCCACCCCCCCGCCCTCGAATTCGATGCGCGCATTGGCGATGTCCGGCCGCGGCGTCAACACGGGAATGCCTGCGGCGGCGATGCCCGTGACCGGCCGACGGGCCAGACTCAGGACGAGGTCCAAGTCGTGAATCATCAGGTCCAGGACCACGGCAACGTCGGTCCCGCGCGGCCCGAACGGGGCGAGGCGGTGGCTCTCCACGAACAGCAGCTCGTCCAGGAACGGCTCGGCCGCCCGGATCGCGCCGTTGAACCGCTCCACGTGGCCGATCTGAACCAGGGTGCGGGCCGCGGCGGCCGCGTCCACGATGGCCGCGGCGGCCTCCAGCGACGGGGCGATCGGTTTCTCGATCATGACGTGAAGGCCGCGTTCTATGGCGGCCAGCGCCACGGTCTCGTGGGCCCTGGTAGGCACCGCGATCACGACGGCGTCGCAGCGATCGAGGAGCGCGTCGAGCTCCGGGAACGCCGGCACCTCCAGCGCCGAGGCGACCTGGTCCAGCCGATCGGTGTCCGTGTCGTGGATGCCGGCGAACCGGACCGGCAGCTCCCGCCCGATACGCGCGTGGTGGAAGCCGAGGCTCCCCACGCCGATGACACCGAGCCGGATGTCGTCGCTCACCTGGTCACTCCGCGCTCGGTCTCCTCGAAGAAGCCCAGGAAGCTGTCGACCTCCGGATACGGCTCCAGCTCGGCCCGGGCCCGTTCGAGGGCCTGGGCGACGGTCAGGTCGGACCCGAAAACGATCCGGTAGGCCCGCTTGAGCTCGCTGCGCACCTCGTCGCTGAAGCCCCGTCGGCGCAGCCCCACCCCGTTGAGGCCGGCCATGCGGATCGGGTTGCCCGCGGCCCGGACGTACGGCGCCACGTCCATGGGCACCCGGG
>CAYMLW010000370.1:0-4484 GCA_964391035.1 uncultured Gemmatimonadaceae bacterium | reverse complement strand
CTGGCGGCTGACGGCTGACGGCTGACGGCTGGCGGCTGGCGGCTGACGGCCTTCCCCTGGCCAGGACGCGGGCTGGGGGCCATGGTGGTGTTTCCTGCCCCTCGAATCAGGATAAGACCATGTGCCGCAACATCCGACCGCTGTTCAACTTCGAGCCGCCGGCCACCGACGAGGAGGTCCGGGCCGCGGCGCTCCAGTACGTGCGCAAGGTGAGCGGCTACCGGAAGCCGTCGCGGGCCATTCAGGCCGCCTTCGATACGGCGGTCGACGGGGTGGCGGCCGCGACCCGGTCCCTGGTCGACTCGCTGGTCACGCGGTCGCCGCCCAGGGACCGGACCGAGGAAGCCGAAAAGCACGCGCCCGGGCCGCGAAACGCGCTCGAGCCGTGTCGTGAGCCGCGGAAGGCACCGGAAGCGAGGCAACGTGACGAACACGATGAAGGTCGAGGGCGATGTCGTCGTCTTCTTCGAGACTCCGGCCGCGTTCCGAGCGTGGCTGGCTGAGCACCACGAGACGCAGGACGTGCAGTGGGTCGGCTACTGGAAGAAGGCCACGGGGAAGCCGAGCATCACCTGGGAGCAGTCGGTGCGTCAGGCGCTCTGCTTCGGCTGGATCGACGGGCTGCGAAAATCCATCGATGACGAGGCGTACCGGATCCGGTTCACGCCACGCCGTCCCGGCAGCCACTGGAGCCGGAAGAACGTGGAGATGTACGCGGAGCTCGAGGCCGGGGGCCTGGTCGAGCCGGCCGGTCGCGAGGCATGGGAGCGGCGGGACCCGGAGAGGACGGGCGAGGCGGCGTACGAGCGGGAGCGCCCGGCGGAGCTCCCCGGCGGGCTCCGGGCCCGCCTCGACGCGAACCCCGATGCCGCCGCCTGGTTCGACGACCAGCCGCCGGGCTACCGTCGCACGTGCATCCACTGGGTCACGAGCGCCAAGCGCGCCGACACCCGGGAACGACGCATGGACCAGCTCGTCACGGACTCGGCCGCGGGACGGAAGATCAAGCCGCTGAGGCGGTAGCGCCCCCGACGCGGACCTGGTTTCCCATCGCACAAACGCGGACGACAGGCGGCGTTGTGAGCCGGGCGGGCGGCCAATCGCGCCAAGGCCATTGTGATGTCCGGAGCCCCCGTACATCCTTGGTGCTGCCGACTCACCCCCCCTACCCCGAGGCGATTCATGGACGAGCGACTCAGCGTGCGGCGGTTCCTCGCCGCCGGCGCGGTGACCGGGCTGCTGATCAACATCTTCGACGGCATCCTCTACGCGGTCCTGCTGGCCGCCGATCGGGCGGAGATCATGACCCGCACCGCCATGGTGCCGCCCAGCACTGCCGGCATGGCGGTGTTCGTGGTACTGGCCTTCGTCATGGGCTTCGCCGCCATCTGGCTCTATGTGGGCGTGCGCGCCCGTCTCGGCCCCGGCCCGACCACCGCCATCAAGGTCGGCCTCGCCGTCTGGCTCTTCGCTTACTTCGTTCCGTTCTTCGCGAACACGCTCCAGCGGCTTGCCACGGTCCGGATGTACTGGGTCGGCGTGGCGTTCACCGTGGTCGCCGTGCCGCTCGCCACGGCGGCGGGCGCCTGGTTCTACCACGGCCCGGCCGAGGCCGCGGCCATCCGGCGGGGACACGTGTAACATCCGGACCTGGTCACACGTTCAGCAAATGTGAAAAGTGAAACCTGGTCCGCCTGTCGGCTCGTAGGTGAGCCCTGACACCGACAGGCGCTCCCCGACCCCAACCCCGATCCGACATGGACGCACTGGTCCGGACCCTCCGCTACGCCCTCCGCGGGCTGCGCAACTCGCCCGGCTTCACGGCCGTCGCGGTGATCACCCTGGCGCTGGGGATCGGCGTGAACGCCACGATCTTCAGCATGGTCAGCGCGGTGTTGTACCGGCCGCTGCCGGTCGAGGAGCCAGGTCGGCTGGTGAACGTGTACGGACACTCGGAGACGTCCCGGTCCCACGACGCGCTGTCGTACCCGAACTACCTGGACTACCGGGAGCAGGCGACCACGCTGTCGGGGCTCGCGGCCCACGCCAACTTCTTCGCGAACCTCTCCATCGGGGGCAGCTCGGAGCTGGTGGTCGGCGAGATCGTCAGCGACAACTACTTCGACGTCCTGGGGGTGGACCCGGCCCGGGGGCGGGCGTTCACCGCCGACGAGTTCGCGGCGCCGGGGGCCGGGCCGGTCGCGCGCGACGTCCTCTTCGCCAACTACCTGGTCCGAACGGCCACGCCGGCGGATCGGCTGGTCCCGACCCTCGAGCGGGAGCTCCGGATGCTGGACCCGGACCTGGTCTTCCTCGACACGGGCACGCTCGGCGACCTGGCCGCCGTGCGCACCTTCCCGATCCGGGCGGGCGCATGGCTCATCGGCCTCTTCGGCGTCCTCGCCCTGCTCCTGGCCGCCGTCGGCCTCTATGGCGTCATCGCCTTCGCCGTCAGCCGCCGGGTCCGGGAGATCGGGGTCCGGAAGGCGCTGGGCGCGGAGCCGGGGACCGTCGTAGCCGTGGTGTTGCGCCGGGGAATGCTGCTGGTCGGGATCGGTGGCCTCATCGGGGCTGGACTGGCCGTGGCCGGCGGGAGCGCCCTCGGCAGCGTGCTCTACGTCGGCGCGTTCGACCCGGTCAGCTTCGCCGCGGCCTTCGGGCTCCTGGCCGCCGTAGCGGCCCTCGCCCACTGGGTGCCGGCCCGCCGGGCGGCGAGGGTGGACCCGATGGTCGCGCTGCGCGGAGAATGACGGCGGGCCAGGGAGTCGTTGACCGTGCCGATGCCGGAGTATAGCTTCGCTTCACGATCCTGCACCCGGCGAGCGACACACCCGCCGCATGATCCTGTCACCAAGGAGTGCGTGATGAAGCGTGCGATTCTGGGCCTCGCGATGGGCCTCCTGTTCCTCTTCGTGCCCGTTCAGCTGCTGGCGCAGGACGGCCTCTTCCTGGGCGGCCACCTGAACGGCACCGCCTACTCGCCGGAGGAGATCGGCGAGATCGACGAGGACTCCGACACCGAGACCGGCTACGGGTTCTCGGGTATCGTCGGCTACGGCTTCGGCGCCATCGCGCCGTACGCGAAGGTGTCCTGGGCCTCGATGTCGGGAGACGACGAGAGCAACGATGAAGCACCGGACCTGATCCACCTCGACATCGGCGCCCGGCTCAGCCTGCCCCTCGCCGCCCTGGTTCCCTACATCAACGCCGCCTACACCATCCAGCGGCTCCAGATGGACTACGGCGACTCGACCCTCAAGGCCAACGGCAGCGGCTTCACCGGCGGCGTCGGCCTCCAGATCCTGTTCGGCTCGCTCGCCCTGGACGCGGCGATCAACGTGACGTCCGGCGAGTTCACCGAGCTCGAGTTCAACGATCAGACCCAGGACCTCGAGGACGCGAACAACACCACCACGCGCTTCGACATCGGCCTGGTCTTCTTCACCGGCGGCGGCGACGAAGAGCGGTAGCGGCCGACCCTGACATCTCGGTACACATGGCGGGCCCCGTCCCCGGGGCCCGCCCTATGCGTACACGCCCTCGATGTACGCGTGGAGCGAGCGGTTCTCGTTCTCCACGTCCTTCCGGATCGCGTTGACCACATCGCCGATCGAGACCAGCCCGACCAGGCGACGCTCCTCGACGATCGGCAGGTGACGAATCCGGTTCTCCGTCATGACGTCCATGACGTGTTGGAGCCGGTCATCGGGTGTGCCGACGATGACGTTGCGGGTCATGACGTCCCGGACCCGGACCCGGTTCAGATCCTCCGGCCGGCGGGTGGCGAACTCGAGCAGGTCGCGTTCCGTGATGATCCCCGCGACCGGGCTGCCCCAGACCACGAGGGACCCGATCCCGTGCACGACCAGGGCGTGCATGGCCTCGTGGATGGTTCGCTCGGCCGGGATCGTGATCACACGGTCGCCCTTCTCCCTCAGGATGTCGCGGATGCGCATGGGACCCCCTCCATGGCGATGGTGCGGTTGTGGGCCGTCGTCGGCGCGCGGGCTGGGGGGTTGTTCCAATATATGCAACAGCCCGGGCCGGGAACGCCAGGATTCTCCCGCCCTGCTTCCCCGCCGCCCCCGGGGGGTTCGGCCTTCGGCCTCACGGGGGGCGGTCGCTTCGCTCCCGCGGGGCCACTCGCTCCGCTCGTGGGCAGGGCGAGCGCCAGCGAGCCCCCCGCGAGCGTCAGCGAGCCCCCCGCGAGCGTCAGCGAGCCCCCCGCGAGCGCCAGCCGAGCCCCCCGCGAGCGCCAGCGAGCCCCTACGCGAATCCCGCCGGAGCCCGCCTGTGCCAGTCCGTCGCCGCCTGGTAGGCCGCCGCCAGCCGGACCGCCGCGTCGTCCCGCCACAGCCCCCCGACGAAGGAGATGCTCGTGGGGTGGCCATCGACGAAGCCGGCGGGGACCACCGCCGTCGGATGGCCGGTCAGATTGGTGGTCAGGAGCACGCTGCCCGCGTAGCTCGGCGTGATGAATACGT
>CAYMLW010000369.1:0-4500 GCA_964391035.1 uncultured Gemmatimonadaceae bacterium | reverse complement strand
GTCCAGACGCGCCTTCTCCACGTTCAGGATCTTGCCCCGCAGCGGCAGGATGGCCTGGTAGGACCGGTCCCGTCCCTGCTTGGCCGTGCCGCCGGCCGAGTCACCCTCGACCAGGTAGAGCTCGCACACGCTGGGGTCGGTGATCGAGCAGTCCGCCAGCTTGCCGGGCAGGACGCTCCCCTCGAGGGCGCTCTTGCGACGCGTCAGGTCCCGGGCCTTCCGGGCCGCCATCCGCGCCCGCGCCGCCTGGGCCGCCTTCTCGATGATGGCCTTCCCGACCTTCGGGTTCTCCTCGAGGAAGCTGGCCAGCCTTTCGTTCACCGCCTGCTCCACCGCGCCCCGGACCTCGCTGTTCCCCAGCTTGGTCTTGGTCTGGCCCTCGAACTGGGGCTCCTTGACCCGGATACTCAGCACCGCCGTCAGGCCCTCCCGGACGTCATCGCCCGACAGCGACTCCAGGTCCTTCTTCAGCAGGTTGTTCTTCTTCGCGTAGTCGTTGATCGTCCGGGTCAGCGCCGCCTTGAACCCGGTGAGGTGCGTGCCGCCCTCGTGGGTGTTGATGTTGTTGACGAAGGTGAACGTGCTCTCGTTGTAGCCCTGGTCGTACTGGAGGGCGAGCTCGATCTCCGCCTCTTCCCGGACCTCCTCGATGTACACCGGCTCCGGGTGCAGCGCCTGGCGCGCGCCCCGCAGGTAGCCGACGAACTCGATGATCCCACCATCATAGCGGTATTCCTCGACGATCGGCCCGGCGTCCTCACCCTCGACCCGCTCGTCCACCAGGCGGATCAGCAGGCCCCGGTTCAGGAACGCCAGCTCCCGCAGTCGGTTCGACAGCGTGTCGAAATTGAACCGCAGCTCCGTCATGATCTCGGGGTCCGGCTTGAACCGGACGGTGGTCCCGCTCTCGCTCTTCTTGACCTTGCCGACCGTCTCCAGCTCGGTCTTCTTGAGCCCCCTCTCATACCGCTGCTGGTAACGCTGGCCGTCCCGTTTGATATCGACCTCCAGCCACTCGCTCAGCGCATTGACCACGCTCACGCCCACGCCGTGGAGACCGCCCGAAACCTTGTACGTCGTACGGTCGAACTTCCCACCGGCGTGCAGCGTCGTCATGGCCAGCTCCACGCCCGGTACGCCCTCGGTCGGGTGCACGTCCACGGGGATGCCGCGACCGTCATCGGTGATACAGGCCGAGCCGTCGTCCTTCAATACGACGGAGATCTCGTCGCAGTACCCGGCCATGGCCTCGTCCACGGAGTTGTCCACCACCTCGTAGACCAGGTGATGGAGGCCCCGGGCCGCTGTCGACCCGATGTACATGCTGGGCCGCTTGCGGACGGCCTCCAGGCCCTTCAGTACCTGGATCTGTCCGGCGGTGTAGTCGCTCTTCCTGGGCTTCTTGACCATGGTTCCAGCGTTCGAGTAATCTCGTGATCGCGGCCCGTACCACGAGCCGTTCCTAATACCCTCTCGGACCCCGCAGGTTGCGTCTCCGGCCGCTCATCTACGGCCCCACCGGCCCGGCCTCGGGCCCTCGGGCTCCCCGCCCTCCAGGACGAACCGGATCTTCTCGATCCGGCCCCGGGTCCGACCTTCGTTCAGACGACGACGGATCTCGACCTCCATCATCCGCAACTCCATGAGCCAGGCGCTCGACTTCACACCCACGAAGAGCACGTCGTCCGCCAGCCGCAGCGGGTCCGCCACGCCGGCGATGCCCTCGCCCACGCGCTCCGCCCAGTCGTCCAGCACACTCACCTGCTCCAGCCGCTCGCCCAGCCCCGAGTCCTCCAGGTAGCTGGCCAGCACCTCACTCACGGCGAGAGGCTTCCTGCGCCGCTCCTCGCTCACCCGTCTCCCTCCCTTTCGCCTTCGACGTCCCCCTCGCCCCTCGCCCCTCGATGTTCGAAACTCGAAACTCGAAACTCGATGCTCGATCATGCCGCCGCCACGATCTGGCCCCGGGCGATCCGCCACCGGGACAGCATGCCCCCGCGCACCTCGATATCCGACGTCTTCGGCGCCGTGAGGATCGCCTGGCCCGGCTCCTCGTCGAGCTGCTCCAGCACCCGCTCGCTGCGCCCCGGATCCAGCTCGGCGAACAGGTCGTCCAGCAGGACGATCGGCGCCCGGGCCCGGGCCTCCCGGATCGCCGCCGCCTCCACCAGTCGGAGCGAAACGGCGGCGGTCCGCTGCTGGCCGCCCGAGCCGAAGTCGCGCAGGTCCCGGCCCGCCTCGTCGTCCTCCCGGATGAAGCCGACCTCGTCGCGGTGCGGCCCCCGCAGCGTCGTGCCTCGCTCCGCCTCCCGCTCCGCCAGTCGATCCAACTCGGCACGGAACGCCGGCGCCATGTCCGCCTCCGGTGCCTCGCAGCCGGGCACGCTCGGTCGGTACTCGAGCCGCGCCGCCGCCTCACCGCCGATCCGCTCGTAGCGCTGCGTGAAGCCCGGCCCCTGGTCCCGGAGCCACCCGGCCCGGGCCCGCATCACCGCCACCCCCGCGTCCACCAGCGTCTCCGTCCACGGCTCCAGCGCCGCCGCGGGCGACCGCTCCTTCAACAGCGCGTTCCGCTGCTTGAGCGTATGCCGGTACCGCTGGAGCGCCGCCAGGTAGCCGGGCGCGTTGAGCGACAGCACGATGTCGAGGAAGCGACGTCGCTCGCTCGGCGGGCCCGCGATGATCGCGACGTCCGACGGCGAGAAGACCACCATCCCGATCCGGCCCAGCGCGTCGCCCAGACGCTCAGGCTCGGCCCGGTTGACCGTGACCTTCTTCGCACCGCTGCGATCGTGGGCCGCCGTCACTTCCAGCCCGTCCCCCGTCGCCGGCTCCTCGAACCGCCCCCGCACGTGGAACGCCGGCTGATCGAACCGGATCAGCTGACTGTCCGGCGCGCCCCGAAACGACCGGAAGATCTCCAGGTAGTAGAGCGCCTCGACCAGGTTCGTCTTCCCGGACCCGTTCGGTCCGATCACCGCGACGCCCTCGGAAGGAAACTCGAGGTCCAGCTCCGCGAAGTTCCGGAACTGTCGCAGACGCAATTCGCGGCAGACGAGAGAGGGTGGGGGCTGCTGCATCAGTTTGAAATCTAACGCGCGTGTGCGCGTGTGGCAACGCGCGGCGCGGCGCCCCGCGCCGCGCAAATCGCCGTCTCCCGCGGCAACTGGGTCGGCCGCTGACGCGGCCTCCCAACTCGCCGTCTTCGCGGCATCTCGTGCCTGGCGGCACAACGGCGCGGCCCTCCGGGCCACGCAAACTGGCTCGCTGCGCTCGCAAACCGCGCTCGTGCCGCCTGCGGCGGCTCTCGGCAAACCGCTCCGCCCCTGCGGGGCGTCCGCAAACCGCGGTGGGTCGCCTGCGGCGACGCCACCGCAGACCGCTCGGCCTTCGGCCTCCCAAGGGCCGCCCCCGCCCGCCCACCGGTGCAGCCCCACCGGAACGGCAGTGCGGGGAGCGATCGGACCCGCAGTCCGATGCCCGAGCCGACCAGCCCGCCATGGGAGCAGGCGTTTGCCCGGCGCGCCACTGAGGCGCGCCCTTAGCGAGGTCGGCCCGCGACCGAGCTCGTTTGCGAGGCCGAAGGCCGAGCCAGCTGCCGCGAAGCGGCGGTTTGCGAAGGCCGCGCAGCGGCCGAGCCAGTTTGCCGCGAAGCGGCGGTTGGGCGGACGCGAACGCGGCCGCCCCAGTTGCCGCGGGAGACGGCGATTTGCGAGGCCGCAGGCCGAGCCAGTTGCCGCGGGAGACGGCGATTTGCGAGGCCGCAGGCCGAGCCGGAGAAGCGGGCGATCGAGGGCCGCGGGCGCGTCAGCGGCCGCGGAACTCGGCCGCTCGCTTCTCCAGGAACGCCCCCATCCCCTCCCGCATGTCGTCGGTCGCGGCGAGGAGTCCGAAGAGGTGGGACTCGAGGCCGAGGCCCTCGTCGATGCCGGTCTCGAGGCTGCGGTCTACGGCCTCGAGGGCGAACCGGAGCGCGATGGGGCCGTTCTTCAGGATCGTGTCCAGGAGCCCCTCGGCGGCGGGCCGGGTCTCTTCGGGCGCCACGACCTGGTTCACGAGGCCGATCTCGTGGGCACGCCGGGCGTCGATCATCTCACCCGTCAGGATGAGCTCGAGAGCCCGGCCCCGGCCGACGATCCTGGGCAGCCGGACGGTGCCGCCGTAGCCGGGGATGATGCCGAGCTTGACCTCGGGCAGTCCGAACCGGGCCTTCTCCGACGCGACCCGGAGGTGGCACGCCAGGGCCAGCTCCATGCCGCCGCCCAGGGCGTACCCGTTGA
Source organism: uncultured Gemmatimonadaceae bacterium (assembly GCA_964391035.1). GTDB lineage: Bacteria > Gemmatimonadota > Gemmatimonadetes > Longimicrobiales > RSA9 > JAWVYT01. Next base: position 220 of record CAYMLW010000369.1, on the reverse strand, counting down.
CCGCGGCCACCACGGGCTTGCCCATCCGCTCGAGCCGACGGAACGCCTCCTGGCCTTTCCGGGACACGCCGATCCCGTCGATCGGGCCCATCTGGGCCAGCTCCTCGATGTCCGCCCCGGCGACGAATGCCTTGTCGCCCTCGCCGGTGATGACCAGCCCGGCGACATCGTCATCGGCGGCCAGCTCCCGGAAGGCGGCGTCCAGCTCGCCGATGGTCTC
>CAYMLW010000368.1:0-4511 GCA_964391035.1 uncultured Gemmatimonadaceae bacterium | reverse complement strand
TGCTGGCCCGGGCCTGACCGCGTGACCTCACTCGGTGCAGGGGATCACCCCAGCAGCAGGATGCCGAGCCCCACCGCCAACGCCACGCCGAAGCTCTTGAAGACCGGCCACCTGAGCGCCTTCCCGCCCATCACGGCCACCACCCCGCCCTTGAAGACGATATTGCTCATGCCCCCGATGAGGATGGCGCGCCAGGCCGTATCCACGTCCAGGCGGCCGGCCCGGACGAGCTGGGCCGTGGAGAGGGTGATGGCATCCATATCGGTGAGCCCCGAGAGGAAGGCCACGGCGTAGATCGCCTCCTGGCCCAGATGCTCCCGGGCGGCGGCCACGGCCAGGAGGACGAGGGCGTAGAGGAGCCCGAAGGCTACGGCGGCGGGAAGCTCGGAGGGGGCGTCCCGGTCCAGCTCCGGGGAGTCACCGTCGTCGGAGTCTCCCTGCCCCACCTCCCTCCACTGGAGCCATCCCATTGCCAGGAGGACGGCCAGCATGATGGTCATGGACGGGGCCACCGCCGTCCAGGAGCCGGGCACCACCACCGCCACTTCCAGGAGCACGCGGATGAACACGATGGCGGACGCCATGATCACCACGAACGCCGCCGCGCCCGGGGGGTGCCCCTCCCGGGCCTGACGGGCATAGCTCACTGTGGTGGCGGTGCTGCTGATCAGGCCGCCCAGGAGCCCTGTGAGGGCCAGCCCGCGGCGGCGGCCCAGAACCCGGTACGCACCCCAGGCACCCACGCTGATCCCCACGATGAGGACCACCATGAGCCAGATCTCGAAGGGGTTCAGGACTTCGTAGGGCCCGAAGTCCCGGTTGGGGAGGATGGGGAGGATGACCAGCGAGACCAGGACGAACTGAAAGATCACCCGTACGTCCCGGTCGCTGAGTGCGTCCACGATGCCGTGGAGGCGTTCCTTCGCCTGGAGCAGCACGGCCACGATGCCGCCGGTGATCACCGCTGCCGTGGTCAGGCCGAGGGCCAGGGCCACACCCACGCCGAACATGACCAGAGCGGCCACCTCGGTGGTGAGGCCCACGTCGGGCTCGTCCTCGTCCCGGATGTGGGCCGCGTTCGCCACCACCAGCAGGGCCGCCATGGCCAGGAGCCCGGCGGCCGGGACCCAGGCCCCGTACTCCTCACCGACGGCGCCGCCGAGGACCCCGAAGATGGTGATGAGCGGGAAGGTCCGGATCCCGGCCATCCGCCCCTGGGCGTGCTCGCGCTGGAGCCCTACCAGGAGGCCGAGCCCGAGGGCGATGCCCAGAGGGACGATGAGCGATCCGTCCATGGACTACCGCCTCTCGACGGAGGCGGCCACCGCACCACGACCCGTGACGGCGGAGCGGACGTCGGGAGCAGACCCAGCCACGCTCCGAGGCGCTACCGCCGTCACCCGGTTCCCACCGCCCCTTCCGGCGGCTCCACGGCCCCGGACCGGCGGAACCCGTACGGCCCTTTGACCTCGGCGGCGGCGGCGCATGCGATCTTCCCGGGAAGCTGGTACGCGTAAGACACAAAGTAGGCCCCGTCGTACCGTTTGATCCAGGGCCCCTCGGTGACGTCCGGGACGTCGATCTCGACCATGGCCCGGCACGGCCGTCCGGCGAGGGGGACAGGAGTTGGTCGATCCTGAAAAGTCTTCAGCGTGCCCGGCGGATTGGTGGGCCGGTGCCGGCGTTGCCCCGACCCCGCCAGATGGCGCAGGCACGGTCTCATGGTTCGTGCCCCGCGCTGCAACCGCTGTTCCGGTAGAGGAGCCTCACCCGGGAACAACTCGAGACCGGACACGGTTGGGGGACGAGACAAGGCCAGCCATGTGCCTCGACCGAGGTCCGGGGCTCGGCGTGCCGCGACCAGGAATGTGAGTGTATCGAACATGACCGAAGGGGAGACGAACCGGGGCCGTGCCCGGCGAGCGCTGGGGCACCTGGGGCGGAGTGCGCTGCTGCTCGGGGCCATGGCTCGGGCCCTGCGCGAGCCCCGGAAGTGGCTCGGCCTACTGGCCACCGAGCTCCGGCGCCAGAGCCTGGGCGCGCTCCCGCTGGTGCTCTTCCTCACCGCGCTGGGTGGCGCAGTGACATCGCAGCAGACGGGCTACCAGTTCCAGGCGGCGCTGCCCCTGTGGGTGATCGGCAGCGTGGTGGCCGCCAGCGTGATCACGGAGCTGGCGCCTCTCCTGACGGCTATCGCCCTGGTCGGGATCGTCGGGGCCCGGATCACGGCGGAGCTTGGGGCCATGAAGGTCACCCAGCAGGTGGACGCCCTGGAGATGATCGGGCGCGAGCCCGTCGTCTACCTGGTCCTGCCCCGGGTCCTCGCGGGCGTACTGGCGGCCCCGATGCTCGTGGCCCTGGCCCTGGGCGCCTCGCTGCTGGCCGGATACGGTGCGGCCATCCTGGTGACGCCCGTCACCGGTCCCGAGTTCATCTACGGCGTCAAGTTCTACATGCGGGACTTCCCGCTCTTCTTCGCCCTGATCAAGGGCACCGTATTCGGCTTCGCCATCACGTTCATCGCCAGCTACGTCGGCCTTCAGGCCCGTGGCGGTTCCACGGGCGTGGGACAGGCCACGACCCACGGCGTGGTGGCCATGCTGACGGCGATCCTGGTCCTGGATAGTCTCCTCGCACCTCTTCTTAAAGTGGTACGTATATGATCGAGATCGAGGGCCTGAGCAAGGCCTATGACGGCCGGCCGGTCCTGGCCGGTCTGGACATCCAGATCGAGACCGGCCAGATCGTGGCCCTGCTGGGCCCGTCCGGTGCCGGCAAGAGCGTCCTCCTCAAGAATATCGTCGGCCTGGAGATGCCCGATGCCGGGGATGTCCGGGTGGACGGTGTCTCCGTCCCCGGAACGTCGTACGGAGAGCTGAAACAGCTTCGACGGCGGGTCGGGTACGTGTTCCAGGACGCGGCACTCCTCGACTCGCTGACCATCCGCCAGAACCTGCGCCTCGCGCTCGAGGACGAGCGGTGCGAGACCGACCCCGATTTCTGCCCCCGTCGGGTCGAGAAGGCGCTGGACACGGTGAACCTCACACCGGCCATACTGGATCGGCTGCCTGGTCAGGTGTCCGGGGGCATGCGGAAGCGCGTGGGGGTCGCGCGGGCACTGATGAACGATCCCGATTACCTGCTCTACGACGAGCCCACGACGGGGCTCGATCCCCAGAATGTGGCGGGCATCGCCCAGGTGATCGTGGACGCCAGACACGCCTGCGACGCCACGAGCCTCGTCGTGACCCACGACATCGAACTCGTGGTGCCCGTGGTGGACCGCGTGATCCTCCTGGCCGAACGTGAGGTCCGCTTCGACGGGTCCGCCGCGGATTTCATGACTTCCGACGACCCGTTCATTCTGCGGTTCCGCGGCCTGACGGCCCCGGTCCCGGAGGCGGCCTGATGGACAGTCTCGCCCGAGGCCGGGACGTGGCCAGGATCGGCGGCCTGGCCCTCACCGCGCTCGTCGTGTTCACCGGCATGTTCCTCTGGCTGACCGGACGCGGCCTCACCGCGGACAACTCCGCCCTCCACGTCCACTTCGATTCCGCCGAGCGGCTCAAGCGCGGTGACCCGGTCCTGTTCCGGGGGGTGCCGGTGGGAGAGGTCAAGAAGTTGACGTTCGGGGAGCGGGAAGGCGTTCTCGTACGCGCCCGGCTCGACCGTCCCGTCCCCGCCTCCGCGGACGCCACCGCGAGACTCCAGCCCGTGGATGTGTTCGGCGCTCAGTCCATCGTGCTCGAGGGCGGCTCACCGACCGCCCCGCCCCTCCGCGACGGCGATACCATCTCCGGCCGGGTGGGCACCGATCTGGCCGGTACCATGGAGACCCTCGGGGACCGGGCCGGCCAGCTGCTGGCGCCCCGCACCGTGGAGCAGGTGCATGCGTCCCTCGACAACATCACCATGGCCACGGCGGAGCTCCAGCACGCGCTGACCGAAGCCCGGGGCCTGATGGACGGCCAGGCCCGGGAGCTGAGCGCCACCATGGAAAACCTGGCCGCGACCACCGCCAACCTGCGCGACATCACCGAGCCGCAGGAGCTGGCGCCCACGCTGGCCGCCCTGGAGGCCACATCGGCCAACCTGGTCCACCTCTCGGAGAGCTTGGGCCGGGTCACCACATCGCTGGAGAACGTGCTCGCGAAGGTCGACCGGGGACAGGGCACCGCCGGGCGGTTGGTGAACGACCCGGCCCTCTACGACCGGCTGGTCGCCACCGCCGGCAACCTCGACGCCCTGGTCCGGGACCTCAAAGAGAACCCGGGGCGGTACGTGAAGCTGTCACTGTTCTGACCAACCGACGGTTCCCGGACACGGGCCAGGCGAGACCGCGCACGCCGGCTTCACTTCACAGGACCATGGGCGGCGCTCAAGGGTGTACCGAGGAAGTTAGGGTCAGAGGGCCAGGGTGAGGAACATGAGGACGCCGACGCCCATGAAGATGAACGCGATGGCCACCTTCAGGAAGGCCGGGTCCAGCTTTCCTCCCACGATGGGGCCGG
>CAYMLW010000367.1:0-4531 GCA_964391035.1 uncultured Gemmatimonadaceae bacterium | reverse complement strand
CGGGTTGGGAGCGTCAGCGACCGGGTTGGGAGCGCCAGCGACCGGGTTGGGAGCGCCAGCGACCGGGTTGGGAGCGTCAGCGACCGGGTTGGGAGCGCCAGCGACCGGGTTGCGGGGCCGTGGCCCCGCCAGTTGGGCGCCCGAGCGGCCGATTTGTGCGGCGCGAGCCGCACGAGTTGGGCGCTGCAAGCGCCCGATTTGCGCGGCCGCAGGCCGCGCCCTACACCGCGTACTTTTCCGTCACGTCCCGCCCGGCCGGCCCGGCGAGCATGCGGAACTCGTCGGCTTTCATGAGCGGATCGTCGCGCATGCCGAGGTTGAGTTCGAGCTGGCTGGCCAGGCGACGCAGGAACTCGGGCTCCTGCTCGAGGATGTGGAGTGCGACGCTGGGGTGGACGCGCAGTGCGAGGCGGCGGTCGTCGCCGTTGGCGGCGGCGCGGAAGAGGGAGCGCTCGATGCGTCGCACGACGGTCTCGGGGGTGAAGACGCGGCCGGCGCCCTGACAGTGGGCGCAGGGCTGGGTCAGCGAGTAGTACAGGCTGGGCCGGACGCGCTGCCGGGTCATCTCGATGAGGCCGAGCTCGGAGACCTGGAACGCCCGGGTCCGGGCCCGGTCGCGGTTCAGGTAGGTCCGCAGCTCCTGGAGGAGCCGGTCCTGGTGGGACTTCGACTCCATGTCGATGAAGTCGACCACGATGATGCCGCCGATGTCGCGGAGTCGGAGCTGGCGGGCGACCTCGCGTGCGGCGTCGAGGTTGGTCTTCAGGATGGTCTTTTCCGGGTCCTTCTTCCCGGTGTAGCGACCGGTGTTGACGTCGACCGAGACCAGCGCTTCGGTGGGCTCGATGATGAGGTAGCCGCCCGAGGGCAGGTCGACGCGCCGCTGGAACGCCTCCCGGATGGCCTCCTCCACTCCGAACCTGTCGAACAGGGGTAGCGCGTCGTCGTAGAGGTGGACCCGCTTCATGAGGTCCGGATCGATGCCGTCGAGGTAGCGCTTGATCTCGCCGTGGACCTCGCGGTCGTCCACGGTCAGAGAATCGACCTTGTCGGTGAAGATGTCGCGGATGATGCCGCGCGTGAGGCCGGCCTCCCGGTGCACCAGGGTCGGCGCCTTGGCGTTCTTCGACTTCTTCTGGATCTGCTTCCAGATGCCCCGAAGGGTCTTCAGCTCGCGCTTGAAGAGGTCGGGCGTCAGCTCCTCGCCCGCCGTCCGGATGATGAGCCCACCATCGTCGTTCCGGAGGCTCTTCTTGGCCATGTCCCGCAGTCGGGCCCGTTCTTCCCGGTGGTCGATCTTGCGGCTCACGCCCACGTGGTCGGACTGGGGCATGTAGACCACGAACCGGCCGGGGAGCGAGATCTGGGTGGTCACGCGCGGGCCCTTGGTGGAGATCGGCTCCTTGGTGACCTGGACCAGAATCTCCTGGCCCTTCTGTACCGCCTCCTGGATGGGCGGGCCCTTCCGGCGGTGGTTGCCGCCGCCGTTGCCGCCGTTCCCGTCTTCGTCGTCGTCGACCTCCTCCGCGAGGTCGGAAGCGTGGAGGAAGGCGGCCTTATCGGTGCCGATCTCGACGAACGCCGCCTGGATCCCCGGCAGCACCGCCTGGACCTTGCCCAGGTAGATGTCGCCCACGATGCGGGTCGTGTCGGGGCGCTCGATGAGGAACTCGACGAGGAGGTCGTCCTCGAGAATCGCCACGCGCGCTTCCTGCGCCGTGGACGAGATCAGGATTTCTCGCTTCATACGTCACGGTCTCACCCCCCGCGAGCTTCGTCGAAGAGCTGACGGGCGATCACAAGACGCTGGATCTCGTTGGTACCCTCACCAATCTGACAGACCTTGGCGTCCCGCATGTGCCGCTCGACGGGATAGTCGTTCGTGTAGCCGTAGCCACCCAGGAGCTGTACGCCCCGAGTGGTGATTTCCATTGCGGCGTCGCTCGCGTACAGCTTGGCCATGGAGGCCTCCTTGCCGTACGGGCGACCCGTTTGCTTCAGCCACGCGGCGTGGTACACGAGGTGCCGCGCGGCCTGTATCTGTGTGGCCATGTCGGCCAATCGGAACTGTATACCCTGGAAGTCGCGCAAAGGTCGATCGAACTGTCGACGCCGCTCGGCGAAGTCCCGGGCGGCCTCGAACGCGCCCTGGGCCAGGCCCAGCGAGAGGGCGCCGATGCCGATCCGGCCGGCGTCCAGTGTCTTCATGAAGTTGATGAAGCCGTGGCCCTCCTCGCCCAGCCGGTTCCCGGCGGGCACGACCACGTCCTCGAGGACCAGCTCGCGCGTGTCCGACGCGCGCCAGCCCATCTTGTCTTCCTTCTTCGCGGCCCGGACGCCGTCCATGAACGGCTCCAGCTCGGTCGCGTGGCCGACGCCGACCCGGTCCGCCTCCGCCCGGTCGGTGGTCTCCTTGGTCACGATGAAGCTGGTGATGCCACGGGCGCCCTCATCCCGATCCGTCACCGCCGTCACCACGAACACCTCGCCCACGCCGGCGTGGGTGATGAAGATCTTGTTGCCGTTCAGCCGGTAATGGCCGTTCTCGCGCACCGCCGTGGTGCGGCTGCCGCCGGCATCGGAACCCGCGTCGGGCTCGGTCAGCCCGAAGCCGCCCAGCACCTTCCCCGCGGCGAGGAGCGGGACGTAGCGCTGCTTCTGCTCCTCGGTGCCGAAGTTCAGAATCGGGGACAGGCCGAGGGTGGAATGAGCACTCACGGTGATCGAGTGGCTCGCGTCGGTGCGGGCCAGCTCCTCGATGGTCAGCACATAGCTCAGGTAGTCCATGCCGAGCCCGCCCCAGGCCTCGGGCACGTCGATCCCGAACCAGCCCCGCTCGGCCATCTTCGCGACGTTGTCCCAGGGGAAGCGACTCTCCTCGTCCAGCTGCGCGGCGATGGGCGCGATCTCGGTCTCCGCGAACTCCCGTACCGCCTGGCGATGTCGCTCGTGGTCCTCGGTGAGATATGGCTGCATGGACGCGCTCGTTCTCGTGGTACGCCGTCGACAACGGGGCCCCGACGGGTTGGGAGGAAGGTAGGTCGGACGGAAGGCAAAGGGAAGTCGGGACAGGACGATACCGCCGGCGTCCCGGAGTCCGGCTGAAGCGGGGCTCCGACCGATCGTCGCAGGCCGAGCGCCCCAGGTCGAGCTCGAGCGGGACATCCCGGCCCTTCCCCGCTCGGCGCGCGTTTCCGAATCCCAGTCGCGCGGGACCCGGTAGAGATCGTGGTCGGCGTCCACTGTGTGCGCACAGCCGCCTTCCGGCGCGGGCCGTGACTTTCCCGAATAGGACCGGCCTGACGCGGGAACCCGGAGCCGCCCGCTCGGTAGTCAGGTGCGCACGACACTGCGGGAGGCCGTAGCCCCGATTGCACCGACGGCCATGCGAACCCTGTCAAACCTCAGTCGCGACTCGCCAATGTCGACCCGCAGCCGGTCCTCCCGAAGCGATCCGCTCGCATCCACACCCGCGCGAAGGTCTGTCGAAACTCCCTGGCCGTGCACGGGGGACCGGCCGACGCAGCACACCAAGAACAACGTGACCCAGATACGCCACGGTATCCAGGCTAGGCGTGGTAGTAGGGATGATCCCGCGACTGTTGGCGGAACGGACGCCGAGTCGGCGCACGACCGGTCGCGCTGATCATGGAGGCCGTGAATCCGGCTGGCGGTCCGCGGGATGGCCTGCCCTGCCTCCGCTGTCGCCGCTACCGCCGCCGGCCGGGTGCGCGCCGCCGTCGGGGCGCCGGCCAGTCCGGCACGATGCGCCGGTCCGGTGGCAGGCACCGATCGCAGCCCCGGCACTTCCACGGCGCGTCCTCGCCGAAGTAGCCGAGGATGTAGCGGCGCCGGCAGCCGCGCTGGTACGCGTAGGCCTGGACCTTCCGGAGCTTGTCCAGGTCCGACCGGTGCTTGGCCCGTTCGTTGTCCCAGTCGATGCCCAGGTCCGGCCGGTGGATCGGCTCGAGGAGGCGGTAGGCCGCGCCCATGCCCCGGGGCCGCCAGTCCACCAGGCCCCGGGCCTTGAGGCTGTCGAGGAGCCGGTGGCGATCCGCGGCCGGGAGCGAGGGCAGGACATCCGCGGGCGGCAGCGGCGCCCAGCGGTGGGCCATGGCCGGGTCGAGGGCGGAGCGGATGGACTCGAGGAGGTCCCGGGCGATCGGCTCGTCCGCCAGCTCGGCGGCCGCCCGGGTGGCCGAAGCGATGACCCGGACCCACGCGCCCGAGGTGGCCGCGCCGTCCCGGACCAGCGCCTCGTTGGCCGTGAGGAGCCGGAGCACGGCCTCGAGGCGCCGGGCGCCGCCGGCCAGCCGGGTGGCCTGCCGGAACAGATCGCCCTGGAGCAGGACGGTCCCGGTCTCGAGGCCGAGGCGGTCCCCGGTGGCCATCCGGAGCAGCCGGGCCACGGCGCCGACGGTCTTCCGGTCGGGGTGGGCCTGCTCGAGGAGGAACTGGTTGGTGAAGCGGTCGGCGTAGGCGTGGATCAGGACGCAGTCGGCGGGCTCCCGGTCCCGTCCCGCCCGGCCCG
>CAYMLW010000366.1:0-4534 GCA_964391035.1 uncultured Gemmatimonadaceae bacterium | reverse complement strand
CCCGAGGACGCGCTTCCACCACATCCGCCGGCCGCTGGTTCTGTACCACGAGACCGACGGCATCTCGGCGGACCGTGCGGCGAGGGTGGCCGCGCGGCGTCGCCTGCTCGAGCTGTACGGCGACGAGCTGGCCGGTGTGGCGTCGGACTTCCTGGCCGCGCAGCGGGCCTGGCTGGCCGAGCGGGAGGCGGGCCTGTGACGCCGCCGTCCATTCCGCCGTCCACGGCCGAGTCGCCCCGACCGTTCTGGTCGGTCATGATCCCGGCCTACCGGCCTCGCTGGGACTACCTCGAAGAGGCGCTGGCCGGGGTCCTGGCCCAGGATCCCGGCCCGGCGGCCATGCAGGTCGAGGTGGTGGTCGATGGGCCCGGGCAGCCGCAGCTCCGGGCCCGCGTCCGGGAGCGCTGGGGTCACCGGGTGGCGGTGGTCGCCCGGGGTCGCCGACTCGGGATCGCGGGGAGCTGGAACGACTGCGTCGCCCGGGCCCGGGGACAGTGGGTCCACCTGCTCCACCAGGATGACCGGGTGCTCCCGGGCTTCTACGCGCGGCTCCGCGAGGGGATCGAGTCCCGGCCGTCGGTTGGCGCGGCGTTCACCCAGCACTACCGGATCGACGGCACCGGCCGGAACCTGGGCCCCATGTCCCGGGTGGCCATGACCGAGGCCGGCATCCTCCGGGACTGGCCGGAGCACGTCTTCACGTACCTCGGGATCCAGACGCCGTCGATCGTGGTGCGCCGGGCCGTGTACGAGGAGCTCGGTGGCTTCGACCCGGGCCTCCGCTACGTCCTGGACTGGGACATGTGGCAGCGGATCGCCGTCCGCTACCCGATCTGGTATCACCCGGAGCCGCTGGCCTGCTATCGGAAGCACCGGGGGTCCGCCACGTCCTCGCTCCTCCGCTCCGGCCGGAACATCGTCGAGATCCGGGCCAGCATCGAGGCGTTCCACGGTCGGCTGCCCCCGTCCATCGCCTCCGCCGTGGTCTCCCGGGCCCGGAAGCGGTACCGGGGCCACGCCGCCCGGACCGCCGCCCGGGCCCTGGTCCGCGGGGCGCCGGGCGCCGCCGTCACCCAGCTGCGGGAGGGGGCGCGCCTGAGCGGGGCCGGCCTCGCCGGTGCCGCCGGGCTGGCCGGCGATTTCGCCCGCTTCCTGCCCCGCGCCGTGTTGGAGCGCGTCCCGCTGTCGTCGAACGGGAGGGCCATGTGAGCGCCGTGGAGCCGCCCCGGGTCAGCATCGTCATGCCGGCGTATCAGCACGCCGCCCACATCGGCGAGACCGTGCGCTCGGTCCTCGGCCAGAGCTTCGCCGCGTGGGAGCTGCTGGTGGTGGACGACGGCTCCACGGACGGGACCGGCGACGTGGTGGCGGGGATCGGGGCGGAGCGGCGCGATCCCCGGATCCGGCTCTGGCGCGCGCCCCACGCGGGGGTCGCGGCGGCCCGCAACACGGCGCTGCACGCGGCCCGGGGCGAGTACGTGGCCTTCCTCGATGCAGACGACCCCTGGTCGCCCGATCGTCTCGCCGCCCTGGTCGGCGCCCTCGACGCCGACCCCGATACCGGACTCGTCTTCACCGACCGGCTCGAGATCGACGACGCCGGCCGGCCGCTCCGGCTCCGGGTCGCCCCCGGCCGCGTCACCGCGAACGGCCTGCTCCGCGGCTTCCCGTTCGCCCCCTCCGACTGCCTCGTCCGACGGTCCTGGGCCCGGCGAGTCGCGTTCCCGCCCGGCATCGTCATCAACGAGGACCGGGACTACTTCTTCCGGCTCTACCTGGCGGGCTGCGCGATGCGGAAGGTCGACGCCCCCCTCGGCCGGCGCCGCCGGTACCCGGGCCGGACCTTCCACGACCTGCCGGGGCTCCTCGCCGACCGGCTCCGGATCCTCGACCGGGCCCTCGCCCACGAGGACTGCCCGGCACCCGTCCGCGGCCGGAGCGGTGCCTACCGGCGCGCCATCTACCGCGACCTGGCCTGGCTGGCCGTCGAGGCACGGGACGCCCGGCTCGCCCGTCGCTGGCTTCCGGCCGGAGTCCCGCCCGGGCGCCAGTCGCACGGCGGGACCCGCGACGACCTCGATCGCTGGCTTGTCTGGTCGGCGCTCCGCCACGGCGGCGACCCGGAGCCCGGCCTCCGGTGGTTCTATGACCGGCTCCCGACCCGGCTCCACGAGCTCCGGTCCACCGGGGACCGGGTGGTCCGGAGCGCGCTGCTGCGGGCGGGCCTGCGGGAGCAGCTCTGGGGTCGTGACGGCCGGGCCGGGGAGTACCTCGATCGGGCCGGGACGGGGGCGCCGGTCGAGCTGGTCGAGGGCTGGGTCGTCGGGCAGCTGGACCGCCTCGATGCCACGACGCCCCGGGATCGGGTGGCCGGTGACCCGGCGGCCCGGGCCCGGATCGCCGGGGCCCTGGACGCTCTGGGCCCGGACGGACGGGCGCTGGCCGAGCGGATCCGGGCCCCCGGTGTGGAGCGCGGTGCCGGCGCGGGCGCGGGCAGGAGGCCCGGGCCGGCCCGTCGCGCGGGCCTCGTCGCCCTGCCGCCGGGAGGGCGAGGATGCTGACGGTCCTGCTGGCCACCCATGACGGGGCCACCACGCTGCCCTGCACCCTCGAGGCCCTCGTCCGCCTCGACCCGCCCGAGGGCGGCTGGAGCATGGTCGCGGTGGACAACGGCAGCACCGACGCCACGCCCGGCATCCTCGAGGACTTCGCCCGCCGGCTGCCGATGCGGGTGGTCCACGAGCCGCGTCGCGGCAAGAACCGGGCGCTGAACCGGGGGCTCGAGGAGACCGCCGGTGACCTGGTGGTCTTCACGGACGACGACACACTGCCCCGTCCCGACTGGCTGCGCCGCTACCGTGCGGCGGCGGACGGCCAGCCCGACCACGACATCTTCGGAGGGCCGGTCCTCCCGGACTGGGAGACACCGCCGCCCGAGTGGATCCTCCGCTGGGTCCGGCTGGACCCCACGTACGGCCTGCTCCCGCCCGGACCCGAGGGGCCCTGGAACCCCCGGCTGGTCTTCGGCCCGAACATGGCCATCCGGCGTCGCGCCCTCGCCACCGCCCGATTCGACGAGACCATGGGCCCCACCGGCTCCCGCTACGGGCAGGGCGACGAGACGGAGCTCCTGGTCCGACTCGAGCGGGCCGGCGCCCGGGCATGGCACTGTCCGGACGCCGTGGTCCGGCACCGGGTCGGCCGCCACCAGCTCACCCGCAAGTGGGTGCTCCGCAAGGCCCGGCACTTCGGCAGTGGCGAGTACGGGCTCCGGGTCCGGGGGGCCGACCCGCCGGGCCTCGGCGAGCTGATCCGGACGACCTCGCTGGAGCCGGCCAGCGCGGCGATCCACGCGCTCCGGGCCCGGTTCGGCTCGAGCGACGAGGCGGCCTTCCGGGCCCGCTGGGAGCTCGGCTTCCGGCTGGGCGAGGCGGACGCGGCCCGGGCCGCCCTGCTCCGCCGCCGGGGAGCCCGACCGTGCTGACCGTGCTGCTGGCCGTCCGCTCCGCCGAGGCGACGCTCCCCGTGACGCTCGCGGTCCTCGCCGAGGTCCGGGAGCCGCCGGGCGGCTGGCGCGTGGTCGTCGTAGACAACGGGAGCACGGACGCCACGGCCACGCTGCTGGAGCGGGCCGCAGAGACGCTGCACCTGGTCCGGGTCGTGGAGCCGGTGCCGGGGAAGAACCGGGCCCTGAACCGGGGGCTACGGGAGGTCCGCGGCGACCTGGTGGTGCTGACCGACGGGGACGTGGCGCCCGGGCCGGGCTGGCTCGAGGCCCTGCGCCGTGCGGCCGACCGGCAGCCCGACTTCACCGTCTTCGGCGGGCCGATCCTGCCCCGGTGGCCGTCGGACCCGCCGGCCTGGCTGCGACCGCTCCCCCTGGACCCCCTGTTCTCGGTCCGACCGCCGCTGCCGGAGGGCCCCGTCGATCCCCGTCGGGTCTTCGGCCCGAACATGGCCATCCGGACCCGGGTGTTCGACGAGGGCGTCCGTTTCGATGAGGCCATCGGCCCCAACGCGCGCAGCTACGCCATGGGGAGCGAGACCGAGCTCCTCCTCCGCCTCGCCCGGGCGGGCCACCGGGCCTGGCACTGCCCGGACGCGGTGGTCGAGCACATCGTCCGGGAGGACCAGCTCACCCGGGAGTGGGTCCGGTCCCGGGCCGTCCTCTACGGCCGGGGCGCGTACCGGCTCCGGAGCTACGAGATCGATCCGCCCCCGCTCTCCACCACCGACCGGGTCCGCCGGGCGCTCCGCGAGCTCCTGCGGGAGACGCCCCGGTCCTGGCGGCAGCTCCGGGCGGCCCGTCGCCTCGACGCCGACGCCGCCACCCTCGCCCGCTGGGAGGCGGCGTTCCGGCGGGGCCGGGCACGGGAAGCCCTCGCGGACCTGGGCCGGGTCCTGCGCCGGGAAGGGGCGCGGACCCCGTGAGTGCCGGGACCGGTCTCGGCCTGGACCCCGGGCTCCGGAAGCTCGTCGCCGATCACGGCCTCGAGGTCGTGGCCGCCGCGGAGATCGGGGAGCGGACCGCCGA
>CAYMLW010000365.1:0-4538 GCA_964391035.1 uncultured Gemmatimonadaceae bacterium | reverse complement strand
GACGGCCGACCAGCGGGATCTCTACGACCCGCGGCGGCTATCGGGCTACTGGGTCCGGGTCCTCGAGGAGCCGTGGGTCACGCCCGGGCCGACCGGCTGGCACTTCACCTCCGGCGCCGCCTTCCGTCGCTGGCTCGGCATCACCCGTCCTCGCCAGACGACCACGCCACCCGGGCACTTCCTCTTCGCCGACCCTCGCGGCCTGGCCGGCCCGTCCGCCGTGCCCCCCGTCGGCCGCTACGTCCGCCGCGACGCCGCCGTCCGCCGCGACGCCGCCGTCCGCCGGGCCCGGACGCTGGCCGAGCGGTTCGGGATCCGGTTCCTGGTGGCCAGCGAGCGGGAAGTGATCCACACGCATTGACCCGCAGCCGACCCCCTATTCCAGCGCCCCCTCCACGAACGGCTTCAGGCGCTCGAAGAGGAAGTGCCGCCACACCCCCTCCACCGCCTCCGGCCACCCCTCGCCCATCTCCCCCGCCATGCGCACCGACATGGTGAGGCGCGTGCCCTGGTCGACGGGCTCCAGCGTGTACGTGTAGACGCCGTGGACGGCGTAGCCCGTGAGGCCGAGCGGCCCCTCGAAGCGAAGGGTCTCCGGCCGTTTGGCGAAGGTCACCGTGCCGTGCAGGAACCCGTCCCGGGAGCCGTCCTCGAAGAGCTCGATGAACCGGCCCCCGGGCCACGGCTCGAGGAAGAAGCGGGCCGGGTCGCCGGAGAAGGTGTGGTCCCACCAGCCGGTGAGGTCGCCGGTGATGGCGCCCCAGACGGAGTCGGGCGGCGCGGCGATGGTCAGGACGTGCTCGAAGGCGAAAGCGCCGAGCTCGGGGCGCTCGATGGCCGCGGCGGGTGTCGGGTCGACGACCGGCGCGGCGGGTGTCGGGTCGACGACCGGCGCGGCGGGTGTCGGGTCGACGACCGGCGCGGCGGGTGGCGGGTCGGCGGCCGGCGCGGCGGGTGATTCAGCCTCGGCCGTGGCCGGCTCCCCGGCGGCCGGCTCCCCGGCGGCCGGCTCCCCGGCGGGATGACCGGCGACGGGCTCACCGGCAAGCCCCTCGGCGCCCCCGGCGCTCGGTCCGGCGTGGTCCGTCCGCACGATCCGCATCCCGTTCACGGCCCGCTCCTGGAGCCGGTCGGCGATGCGTCGCCAGGCGGCGCTGCCGGCGGCGTCGAGGACGGCGATGGAGAGGTCCTGGCGGGCGAGGTCCTCGAGGTAGATGACCAGGATCTCGCGGCGTCGCTCGTCGTCGAGGGTGACCATCCGGATGCGCATCATCTCGGCGGGCATCCGGTAGCCGGCGCTGGCCAGGAGGCGGAGGACCTCGGCGGTGTCGCCCTCCCGGTCGACGGAGTCGAGGGAGTAGCCGGGGCCGAACCGGGTGTCGGCCACGAAGTCGAGCCCGGCGCGGGCGAAGGAGCGGGGCAGGCGCGAGTAGTCGTAGCGGTGGTCGCTCTCCGGGAGCGCCTCCTCGACCTGGACCCAGTAGAGGCGATCGACCACGCGGTCCGGGCCGGCATCGACGAAGACGTGGGTCTCGGCCGCGGCCACGTCGTAGAGCGCGAAGGTCCGGGACCCGATGTGGGCGAAGGCGGTGTCGAGCTCGATGGCCACGGGCGGCCAGCTCGTCACGGTGAGCGTGTGGCCCTCGACCTCGGCGGCCGGACCCGCGGTCCGGGTCGGCCCGGCGTCGGGCTCCTGGGCGGTCAGGCGAGGGGCCGGTAGCGTGGCGATGGCGACGAGGGCGAGGAGCGCGGCGGTCGCGGCGTGGGGGCGTCGCATGGAAATGGTCATATCCGGGTCACGGGAAACGAGCAACGAACGCGAGTACCGACCACGAGACCGCCTACGACTGGGGATTCGAATTCCGCAGCTCGGCCTCCAGGGCGTCGGCCAGCCGCTGGACGGAGTCGGCGCGGCGATCCACTATGCCGCGGAAGAGGGCCCGGCATGCGACGTAGGTCCCGCCGATCACGACGATCGGGAAGCCGGCGGCCATGGCGACGGAGCCCATGGGGATCCCGACGCCGAGGCCGACCCCCAGGCCGAGTCCGCCGCCGATGCCGCCCAGCCCGCCCCCGTATACCCCGCCCGCGAGCTGGCCGTGCCGATCCTCGATCCGGATCCGGGTCTCGCCGTTCCGGGCGGCGACCAGGATCTGGAGGTCCCGGGCGCTGCTCTGGTTCCACGCCCGCCAGGTCAACGTGCTGCCCGCCATGCCGCCCTGCCCGGAGACGTCGGAATGGGCCTGGATGAGGGGGATCAGCGTCTCCAGCATCTCCGACGACGCCTCGAAGGGCAGCGTCCGCTCGACCACCGCCGACAGCGGGGCGCCCGCCACCGCCGCGCCGACGCGTCTGCCGGCCGGACGGGTCTCCAGCTCTTCCGCGGCCCGGCGGAGCGCCGCCGGATCGATCCCGACCTCCATGGCCACCGACTCGAGCTGGTCGAGGGTCATCCCCGTCGAGGCCGGCGCCACGGCGTCATCGTGCTGGAGCTCGGCCGCCCGCTCCAGGAGCTTGCGGACTTCCTTGTCGCTGTATCGGCGCGGGGGCGTGGGCAGGTTCATGCGGACAATGGTACTACGCCTCACCGCTCCGCTCCAGGCCCGTGCGGCGGGACGCGCCGTGGCGCTGCATCGCGCTCGTGGGGTCGGGGCGCGCCCCTCCCTTGCCGGACAGAAACGGCGCCCACCGCCCCCGGCCCTGGACGGCCGGGCCGGGTTCGCGGCGTCTCGACCTCGCCGGGCGCGGCTCGGCTTCGCGTGGCAAACCGAGGCGCTCCTCCGCGGACACGGCGCGCCCCTCCCTTGCCGGACAGAAACGGCGCCCACCGCCCCGTCACAACGACGCGCGCTCGACAGTTGTTTAGTAGGATAGACGACGCAGCTCAGCCACCGCACCGGCCCATGATCCAGAGATTCCGACGGCCCCTCGGATTCCCGCGCTCCCCTGCCCCCGCGACCGCGGCGGCGGGGGGGCCGGCCCGCGCCGCGGCCGCGGCGGCGGCCTTCATCGCGTTCCTCGCGGTGGCCGGTCTCGGCCTCGCGGTCACCGCGTGCGAGGACGAGCCCGCCGGACCGACGCCGGAGGAGCGGGCGATCGATGCGGCGGCGGAGACGATCACGGCGGAGCGGATCGCCGCGAGCATCGACGCCCTGGCCCACGACAGCACGCTGGGCCGGGGCACCCACACCCCGGAGCAGGACGAGGCGGCGATGTGGATCGCCGCGCGGCTGGAGGCGGCGGGCGTCGTCGCCGGCGGGACGGAGGGATACCTCCAGCCTTTCGACTACATCCCCCGCGGGGTCATCGGCGACGAGTCGTTCGTCGAGCTCCCGGCGCCGCTGGAGACGCCGTCGCTGAGCCACGGTCACGACTTCATCTTCTTCCCGCCGGCGGTGGTGGACACCACGGGCCCCCTGCTCTGGGGCGGGAGCATAACCGACGAGACGCCGGCCGCCGGGCTCGACATCGCGGGCGCATTCGTCCTCGTGGACCACCCGGGCCCGACGATCGACCGGGCGTGGATCGACACCCTGTTCACGGAGTACGCCGGGCTGAACCAGCGCCGGCCGGCGGGGCTCGGGCTGGTCGTCTCCCCGGGGATCGACGAGGCGGAGATGGCCGCCATGGCGCCGATCGTCGGGCGCCAGCGATGGTTCCGGGACCCGGTCTTCCTCATCACGGAGGCGGCGGCCGAACGGCTGGTCGGGGCGGCCGGGACGACGCTGGCCGGGCTCCGGGAGGGCGGCCCGACCCGGGTCGCCGACGCCTTCCGGACCCACGCCCCGCCGGCGGTGACCATCACCCGGCCGTCGAACGTGGTCGGCATCGTCGAGGGGTCGGACCCGACGCTCGAGGACAGCTACGTCGTGGTCTCGGCCCACTACGACCACCTCGGGGTCGGCTTCGCGGACGCCACCGGCGACGGGATCCACAACGGCGCAGACGACAACGCGTCCGGCACCGCGGGACTCCTCGAGGTCGCCCGGGCCATGGCCGCCCTCGAGACGCCGCCCGCCCGCTCCGTCCTCTTCCTCGCCACCGCCGCCGAGGAGCTGGGCCTGATCGGCGCGTCCCGGTTCCTCGACGCGGCCACCGTGCCCCGCAGCGCCATCGTCGCGAACATCAACCTGGACATGATCAGCCGCAACGAGCCGGGCCAGGTGGCGGCCATCGGAAAGGACTACACCACCATGGGCCGGCTCGTCGAGGACATCCTCCGCGACCACCCGGAGATCGGGCTGTTCGCCAGCCACCAGGGCGGCGACATCTACTTCGGCGGCAGCGACCACGCGCCCTTCGCCCGGCTCGGCATCCCGGCCATCTTCTTCTTCGCCGGCCTCCACGACGACTACCACCGGCCTTCCGACGAGCCGGACACCAACGACGACGACAAGGCCGCCCGCATCGCCCGCCTCGCCTTCTACCTCGCCCGGGCCGTCGCCGATGACCCGGAGCCCGTCGAGCTCACAGACCTGGCCCGGCGGGAGCTGGGGATGTGAGTGGGGCTGGCGGCTGGCGGCTGGCGGCTGGCGGCT
>CAYMLW010000364.1:0-4545 GCA_964391035.1 uncultured Gemmatimonadaceae bacterium | reverse complement strand
GTTCAGGGACGCCACCGCGCCGTGCATCGGGACAACGACGCTCAGGTCCGCCGCGCCCACCGCCTCGTCCGACAGGCCCTCGAGCTCGGTGCCCAGGAGGAGGGCGCAGGGTTCCGTGTAGTCCACGGTGCGGAAGTCCACGGCGTCGGGGGACGGATGGGCCGCCAGGATGCGCATGCCGGGTTCTCGCAGGGCGGCCAGCGCCTCGGCCAGGCCAGTGTGGCGGACCACTTCGACGTACCGGGCAGCCCCCATGGACGGCCGGAACCTGGCCTGGAAGTCCTCGGCCGGGACCATATGTACGCTGCGGACGCCCACGGCGTCGCAGGAGCGGATCACGGCCGCCAGGTTGTGGGGCTTGTGGACCCGGTCCATGAGGACGGTGAGGTCGTCCTGCCGGCGGGCGAGGATGCGCTGGAGGCGGCGGAAGCGTTCGGGGGTCATCGTGCAGGACGGCATCTAGCAGGACGTCGCACCAGTCTCCCGTTTTGGCCCATCCAGCCATGCCCGCGAATCGGCTGTCGCTCGAGGGATCTCCCCTGCACGTGGCCGGATACCCCGCGCTGCGCCCGTCCCATTTCCTTCAATATCCATGGCCGACCGGGTCAAAAGTGGCGACTGGTGCGACGTCCCTGTCGTGCGTCCTGGTCGTAGAACCGCCACCCCGCCGCGTAGTCCCGCCCCACCTCCACCCCCAGCAGCCGGGCCCGGACCATCTCCACCGGCATGGGTCCGCCCTTCAGGATGGCGTCATGGTACTCCCGCTCCGTCATCCTGCCGCTCCCGACCAGCTCCCCGTGCAGCGCCTGGAACTGGAGCCCGCCGAGCATGTAGCCGGCCTGATACAGCGGCGGGTACGACCCGTTGAAGGACCGCCGCACCTCGGCCGTGGCATTGGCGCGCTCGTGGCCCACGCGCTCGACCAGGAAGTCGACGGCCTCCTCCGGCGTCATCCGTCCCAGGTGGAACGACAGGCTGAAGATGATCCGGGCCGCCCGGTGCATGCGCCAGAAGAGCATGCCGACCTCGTCCTCCGGCCCGCGGGGGAAGCCGAGATCCCAGAGGCGGAACTCCCAGTACAGGGCGTTGCCCTCGTGCCAGAACGGGGTCCGGAAGATCTGGCGATGCTGGTTGTAGCGGTCGTTCATGAACCCCTGGAGGTGGTGACCGGGGATCAGCTCGTGATGGACCACCGCCCGGGAGAAGTGCTCGTTGTTCCCGCGCATGCTCATGAGCTTGTCGCCGTGCTCCATGGCGTCGGTCGGGTACGACACCAGGATCACCTCGCCGCCCAGGAAGAACGGGGCTACCTTCTGCCGCTCGGGCGACATCATCTCCATCCGCCAGACCTCCTCGGCCAGCGGCGGGATCGTCACCAGGTCCCGGGCCTCGAGGAACGCCATCGACTGCTCGTACAGCTCCCGGATCAGCGCCGGCTGCTCCCCCGGCGGAACGTGGAGCGTCTTCACGTGCTCGACCGCTTCGAGCCAGTCATCGCCGAAGCCCAGCTCCCGGGACGCCTCGATCATCCGGGCCTCGCACCACCCGTACTCCTGCTCCGCGATCTCGATGAGCTCCATCGCCGAGTACGGGATCATCTCGTGCTGCAGGTCGGCCGCCAGCCCCTCGGCGCCGATCGGGTCGCCGACGATGGGCGGGTCCTCGCCCTCCGCGTACCCGACCACCCGGCGCCGCAGGAAGCCCTCGTACCCCTCGAGCGCCGCCGCCAGCGCCTCGTAGGGGCGCTCCGCCCACCAGGTGAACAGCGGGTCGTAACCGGCGTGGTAGCCGTACCAGCTCCGGAGCGTCCGGGCGAGAGACGCGGTGGCGTCGGCCGCACGCAGCCCGATGATGGCCGTCGGGCGCTCGTCCGCCTCCAACCGCTCCTCGAGGGCCGCCCGCCCCTCGGCCACCACCTCGACCAGCGCGGTCAGCCCTACCGCGGCCTGCCTGGGCCGTACCGGCTCGAGGGACCGGCGCGCCTGATGCAGCGTCAGGATCCGGTCGGCGAAGGGGAGCAGTGGTCGCATCTGGTCGAAGAGGCGCTCCTCCCGGTCGAGCTCGCTCAGCTGGAACTCCAGCTCCGTGTCCAGCAGGACCCAGTCGACCCGGCCCTCGACGCCGAGCGCCTCGAAGTCCAGCTCCCGGAGCGCGTCCCGCCAGCCGCTGTAGAAGGTGCGGAACCGCTCCCGGCGGTCCGGCGACCAGGGCGCGTCGTGTCGGCGATAGAGAGCCGTCCGGTCCGCCGCGAATCGCTCGACGATCCGGACCAGGGCGCTCGGCTCCGGACCCACCAGCGCGGTCAGGTCGGGAGCGACCGGTGGCGGTCCTGTCGGAGCGCTCGTCTGTGCCGTCAGCACTGCGGGGAGGCCGTCGCCCCCCGGCGCTACCGGGTCCGCTTGTGCCGCCAGCGCGGCGGGGCCGAATGCGCCGGGGGCTCCGGCGGGGGTGCAGAGGCCGGCGATCAGGAGTGGGGCGAGGGAAGTGCGCATCCACGTCGTCATGGCGTCGTGTGTTCTGTGCTGTGTGGGCTCAGGCGTCGAAGCGGCGCTGGGCGGAATGGTGTGCGGTGATGAGTGCGGTCAGGTCGCGCATCCACGCATCGAGGAAGGCATCGAAGCCGTCGGTATCGTAGATCATGGAGTGCCAGGCCTCCACGACCAGGTCGTCGTCGTCGTCGTAGAAGAAGCGGGACGCGACGGCGGCCCGGTTCAGCCGGTTGGCCTGCTGGAGCGGCGACTCCCTCGGCGTACGCTGGAGGCCGCCGAAATAGGCCCGCAGCAGGAACCCGCCGGCGCCCTCCACCAC
Source organism: uncultured Gemmatimonadaceae bacterium (assembly GCA_964391035.1). Taxonomy (GTDB): domain Bacteria; phylum Gemmatimonadota; class Gemmatimonadetes; order Longimicrobiales; family RSA9; genus JAWVYT01. Next base: position 1,737 of record CAYMLW010000364.1, on the reverse strand, counting down.
GAACATGGCGGGCAGGTCATCGTGGCTGGCGATCCAGACGGTTTCGGCCCGTTCCTCGACCTCGTAGCCCCGCTCCGCCAGGTGGTTCAGGAAACGTTCCATCTGTGAGTATCGACCTTTCTCCGGCGATCAACAAGCATACCACCCACTGGCCAACGCGTGGCCACGGCAGTACCCATACCACGACACTCCGACTCCGACCACCCACGGCATGCACGGACCCCGCCGACCCGTACCCCTCGCCGCGGCCCTCGCCGCGGCCCTCCTTCCGCTCGTGCTCGGTGCCCCCGCCGATGCCCAGGAGAGCTGGGTGCTGCGCATGGGATTCGAACGCCAGTTCATCGATTCCAACATCCATGCGTGGAACAACTGGGGGCTGTGGAGCGCCGAGGCCCGGCGCCGCCTCGCCCGGGGGGACGTCGCGCTGGAGCTGATCGGCGCACACCGCTTCAACAATGCCGATTTCGGCGTCGCCCTGGACGGCACCCTCCGCCCGGTGGCCCGCACCGAGCTCCGGCTCCGGACCCGGATCGTACCGGGGGCTCAGGTGCTCCCGGAACAGGACATCCGGCTCACGCTCAGTCACGGGATCCCGTCCGGCTGGGAGGCCTCGCTGGGGTACCGGTACCTCGGCTTCAGTGGTCCGGACATCCACGCCTTCGGCGCGGACCTCGAGCGCCCCTTCTCGCGCTGGGCGGCGCGCCTCGGCGGGACGTACACGTCGGCCCCAGACGCCGACGCCCTCTTCCTGCGCGCCACCGTCCGCCTCCTCCTCCCCGCTCAGGACGGCCATGTCGAGGTGACGCGCGGGACCGGTGAGCGGGCCGTGCTCGTGGCCATCGGCCCCATGTTCGGCGTCCGGGAGAGCCGCGTCACCGGGATCCGCGCACGGCTCTTCCCGTTCGGCGACTTCGGCCTGTCCGCCCACCTTCTGTCGTACTCCTTCGACAGCATGCCCAGCCGCATCGCTCTCGCGACGGCCGTCCTCCTCCGCTGGTAGGCCGGATTCTCCGGCGTCGGGCCCGGAGACGACAGGGCGTCCCGCCACGATCGTGACGGGACGCCCGGGTGCCGCGACAGGGAACCGCCCTAGTTCCCGCCCCCGCCACCCCTCGGCTTGGCCTTCCCCTTCGACGAGCTGCTGGACGAGGACGACGTTTGCGCGGGCGATCTCGTCGTCCGTGTCGGACGGGTGGCCTGGGAGCCGCCACGGCTGGGCCGGCTCGGACGACTCACGGCCCGGGACGAGCCGCTGCCGGCCCGCACGCTGCCGCTGCCCCGCCGGGTGGCCCGGCTGTCACTGGCGCCCACGCTCGACCGTCCGCTGCTGTAGCCGAGGCCCTTGATCACGCGGCCATTCCTGAACGCGTCGTCGTCCGCGGAGTGCACGACGATCACGCCGGGCCGGCCCCAGGCACCCCAGCCGCCCAAGGTGCCGTACCCGTAGCCATAGTAGCCGCCGTACCGGTAGTACGGGCTCCCGTAGCCGTAGCCGTACCACGGGTCGTAGTAGAAGGGCCACCAGCCGAAGCCGCCCCACCGATACGCGTAGCGATCCCGGTACCGGTACCGATCGTAGTCATCGGCCCGGGCCCGCTCGATGTCCTCCTTGCCCACCACGAACCAGTCGGGGTAGCTCACGGCCACCGCCACGTCGATCACCTCGTCCGACACGCCGGCATCCGCCAGCCGCAGGAGCGCGTCGCCATCCAGCATCAGCGGCTCACCCTGCTCGGC
>CAYMLW010000363.1:0-4554 GCA_964391035.1 uncultured Gemmatimonadaceae bacterium | reverse complement strand
CCTCGGGCTGGATCCCGACCAGTTTTCCTGCGACGCCTGGGACTTCGCTGTCGCCGTGCGCGAGGGGCGACTGGAGGACGCGCTGGAGCTGTACGTCGGCGAACTTCTCTCCGGCTTCCACGCGGGCGGAGCCGAGTTCGACCGGTGGCTGGAGAACGAGCGCCGCCACTACGCCCGCACGGCGGTGGACGCCGCGCGGCAGCTCGCGGAGCGCAGGCGCGAGTCCGATAACCTCGTCGGCGCCAGCACGGCGCTGCGCCGCGCGACGCGCATCGCGCCGTACGACGAGCCGATCCGGCGGGAGCTGATGACGACGCTGGCGGACGCCGGCGACCGGGCCGGCGCCATCCGGGAATACGAGACCCTCGCGGCGGCGCTGGCGGCGGACCTGGAGCTCGAGCCATCGCCCGAGACCCGCGCACTGGCCCGGCGACTCCGGGAGTCGGCGGGCGAGGCCGGTCCGGGGCGCGCGGCGCCGGCGCGACCGGAGCCCGACGCAGCGACCGCGGCGGCGGCGGGAGCCGCACTGACCTCGGCTCCCGCACCGGCACCCTCACCGCCCGCGGAGGAGCTGGAACCGGCTGCTGCGGCGGCTCCCCCTCGGACCGCCGCACCGGCCGCGCGGGGACTCGGCTGGTGGGGCGGGCCGCGGTTCGCGGAATGGCCGCTCGCCGCCGCGCTCCTGATCGTGATCCTGGCGAGCATCGGGACTGTCGCGCTGATCGACGCCGCCGCGACGTCGCACGACGCCGCGATCGGTGAATCGCCGCTGGAGGCAGCGGCCGTGGCCGTGCTCCCGTTCGAGGTGCGCACGCCCGACTCCGGATACGCCTACCTCCGCGACGCCGTCCCCGCCGCGCTCGGGCCCCGGCTCCGGGAGGCGGGGGTGCTGCGGATCGCGGACACGGGAAGGCATGCGGGGCCCGCCGCCCGTGGGAACGAGCCGCTCCAGCTCCGAGGCAGCGTGCTGGAGGCCGGTGGTCGGCTCGAGCTCGTCGCGACCCTTCACCGCCCTGACGGCAGCGTCGCCGCCCAGGCCCGGGCCGGCCCCGGTCAGGAGACGCAGCTTTTCGACCTGGCGGAGGAGCTGGCCCGGGAGCTGATCGCCGGGCTGTATCCCGGGCCAGTGGACCGGTTCAGCCGCCTCGGAGCCCGCACCACCGCGTCGCTCCCCGCGCTGGGGGCGTACCTCGAGGGCGAACGGGCCTTGCGGGAGGGACTGTACGACCGCGCGCTCCACAGCTACCGGAACGCGCTGCGCCACGACACGGCGTTCGCGCTCGCGTGGTACCGCCAGAGCCTCGTGTCCGACCACGTCCCGGCGGAGGGGCGGCCCACTGTGATCCGACGCGCCACCTCCACCACGTTCCCGTCCAGGTCCTCGCCCGCGTACACCACCCGCACCGTCGTGCGACCCGGCGCCAGCCCCGTCACGTCCACCGGGCCCACCCCGTTCGCCGAGCGGTCTCCGACGGATGGGACCGCCACGCCCCCGGCGCTGCCCGACAGCGCCACCCCCGCCACCGACGGGTCCGCCACCTCCCAGCTCAGCCGCGCGTCCTCGATCTCCTCGCCCCCCGACGGCGCCACCAGCCCCGGGTCCACCGGCGCGTGCACCTCCGGCACCACCGCCACCGTCTGCCCCACGAACAGCCGCACCAGACCCGGCCGCACCTCCAGCACCGGGCGGTCGGAGGCGTAGCTGTCCGCTGGCTCCTGGGCCGGGAGAGCTCCGGCGCCGACACCTCCGACGATGGCGGCGTACAGGAGGGTGAGGGCGGGTCGGCAGGCGGTCTGGGGACGGCTTTCGCGGGCTCGCATGGGACCATCAATATGGTCCTGGGCAGTCACGGTGCCATCACCGGTGCGGTGATCGGGACGCTGAGGCGTATGCGACGGGAGAGATTCCGCGAAACGCGCGGGGTCCGGGGGGCGGGACGAGTCCGCGCAGGGAACTCCCCCGCCCCCGGAGGCGCCGGTGCACCCTTCTTGCACCCTCGACTCCGACCTCGGGGTCGATCACGGTGTCATACCCGTGGTCCGCACCCGGTTCCAAGCAGAGCGCGTCCAGGTCCGTCGGCGTTCGACGGGTCTTCTACCAGCCCGCGCGGCTTACCCCGGACGGCCGCACGCTCCTCGCCCTCTCACCCCTCGAAGTCCTGCATGCCCTCTCGCGCTCACGAGGAACCCGCCCCCACCCTCACCGGCGCCGCCGCCCACTCCCGCTGGGCTCAGCTCCTCGCCCGCATCTACGAGGTCTCCCCCCTTCGCTGCCCCGAGTCCGGGTCCGACATGCGCATCCTCGCCTTGCCTTCGGCGACCTCCGCTTCGCTCCAGTTCCTCACCGACCCTGGACCCACGGGCGCCATCCTCCGCCATCTCGACCTTCCCCACACCGCACCCCGGCTCTCCCCCGCACGCGCTCCGCCCCAGGCCGCACTCGCACTCGACGCCGATCCCGTCGCTGACGTGGACCCCGTGCCCCACGGCGACTTCGACCCGACACCCGCGTTCGATCCGGCCGACCCCGAGCCCGTACCCGAGCTCGACTTCGACCAGACCCGCGGTGCCTGACGGCCGAGCCGTGTCCGGCCGCCACTCGAGAAAGCCGTTCCTCCTGCCCTCGCCGCGACTCAAACGCCGCACCCGTGCCCAAACCCTTTCACCCGCCCCTCACCAACACCCTTGACCCACCGATCCCCACCCACGCATCGTACCGAATGCGGCCGAAAGGTCGTTTGAACTTCCTATCCTTCGATCCCCACCCACCCATCGTACCGAATGCGGCCGAAAGGTCGTTTGAACTTCCCTATCCTTGTGCGCTGAGATCGTTGGACCCAGTCGATAGGAGATCGTCATGACCTGGCTCGAAAAACCCACGGCGGCGGAGTGGCGCGTGGTGGGCGCCGCGCTAGCGGTGTCGCTCGGCGTTTTCCTGCTCTTCGAGTACTTCGGGATTCCACTGCTCTTCTTCATGATCGGGGTGGGGCTTTTCCCCGTCTTTCCCGGGCTCCTCCGTCGGACGATGCAACCGTCGGCCGGCTCCGCGACGCCGCAGCGGTTCACGGTCTTCTGGACCCGGCGCTCGGTCCCGGAGCTGAGGGAGCTTCCGCCCGAGGAGCGGGCGCGCGTGTGGAAGGCGACCCTGCTGAAGCCGCTACGGCACTGGCAATGCTGGGCGATGATGGCGGCATTCATGGCCGCTATCTACGCGACCCTCGGCTGGGATGCCCCGGGATCCGGGCCAGCCGGTTCGGTGCTGGCCGGGCTCATTGGCGGCGCGGGCGGGCTCGGTGTCTACCAGGTCGCGATGGATCTCAAGCGGCCCTACATGCGCGCCAGCGTCGCGGAAGGTGGACGGCAACCCAAGGGCACGTGAAAGTGCTTCTCGAGGCGGAAGACCGGCGCAAGAGGTTGGCTCAGGTCGGGGCCACGCTGCTGACTCTATCACTGTTCTACGCCGGAGCGCGGCGATTTCCCTCCAGCGCGCCGATCCCGGGCGGGGAGGAGCGGGTGACGGCATACGTGCAAGCGGACTTGTTGCGCTTCAGATGCAAGCTCGTGGTGGATCGGCCCCGGCAGCATGCCGAGCTGACGTGAACCAGGTTGCCCGGGGCCGTCGGTGATGGGGCGCCGGGAGGGAGAGTCGCAATGCGAAAGCTGTTCGAGTCCGGTGCCGCCTTCTTCATCGTGGCCGTCATGTCCGTGGTTGTCGCGCTGTTCATGGAGGATCCTGCGGTGTTCATCAGCCTGGGCGTCCTCTGGTTCATCATCGGGCTGGCCGTCCGGAAGGACGCCGAGGCGCCGGAGACCGGCGGGGCTTCCGAGTCCGACGGCGCCTGATCCGGGAGGGGCCGTTTCCGTATCCGTGCTCGCCATCGGGGCCGTGGCGGGTGCCGCCGAGGCCCAGCCGGCCACCCACTCCTCCGGCGGCCTCGTGAGGAACTCCTCGATCGGGATGCCGTCGCCGCCGACCAGCAGGGACCGATCGACTCCGAAGGCCTTCCTGAACGCTTCGGCCCCCGAACGATCTGTGGGAGCGGCGCCGCTCTCCACCTCGATGGCGGTGAGCCTGCCGCCCGCCTCGACGACGAGATCAACCTCCCGGTCCCGCTCGCGCCAGTAGTAGAGCTCGAGTTCCCCGGCCAGCGCGGCGTTGGCCAGGTGAGCGCCGACGGCCGACTCCGCCAGCCGCCCCCACCAGGCCGGATCAGGGCGCAAACCCACTCTCACTCGACGGTGTCTTCACCGAAACCCCGGACGGCGATGTCCGCTTCGACGAGGCCACCCACTTCTCCGCCGACGACGCCCGGGCCCTCACGCCCATCCTCCAGCGCCGCATCCTCCGTTTCTTCCACCGCCGCGGCCTCCTTGAGACCCACACCGTGGACGACATGCTCAGGTGGCAGGGGACCGGCGGCTTCAGCCTCGACGCTTCCGTCCGCTTCCTTGGCGCCGACCGCGCCGGCCGCGAGCGGCTCCTCCGCTACTGCGCCCGGTCGCCTTTCGCCCTCGCCCGCCTCCGCATCGAGCGCGAACCGGGGCCCGGGACCG
>CAYMLW010000362.1:0-4559 GCA_964391035.1 uncultured Gemmatimonadaceae bacterium | reverse complement strand
CGGAGGGCGAGACCGAGGCGGCCCCGGCGGAGGACGAGGAGGATGCCGCCGCGGGGGAGGGGGAGAGGGAGGAGGACGTGGGTGGGGGCGGAGTGTGAGGACGTGGGGGCGGTTCATGGTCGTGCGGGCGTGTGAAATGCAACGGTGCGGCGAGGCCGACGTGTGAAATGGGGAACCTGGTCCGCCCCGTGTCCGCCCCGTCAGGCCGTCCCCACCACCGCCGCCACCCCCTCCACCAGCCGGTCGACCTCCTCCGCAGTGGTGTACGCCGCGCAGCCCGCCCTCAGGATGCCGCCGCGCTCCCGGTAGCCGAGACGGTCGATTACGGTGGCGGCGTAGAAGTCGCCGTGGCTGAGGAACAGGCCGCGCTCCGCGAGGCGGCCGGCGGCGTCCCTCGGGTCGACGCCGTCGATGGCGAAGCCGAGGGTCGGGGTCCGGGGCTTGCCCGGCGGCGGACCGAAGAGTGTCACGCCGTCGATGGCCATGAGTCCCTGCCACAGCCGCTCGAACGCTGGCTCCGACAGTGAGTGGAGGGTCCGGTAGCCCATCTCGAGGCGCTGTCGCAGCGACGCGTCGGATCCGTCCGGCGACGCGTCGGGCGCGGCCGGGGCGTCGCCGAGGGACGCGAGGAACTCGACGGCGGCGGTGATGCCGGCGATGTCCTCGAATGCGGCGGTGCCGGTCTCCAGTCGCTCGGGCGACGTGTCGGCCGAGACGGAGATCCGGGGCAGCTCGAGGGCCTCGATCCGGTCGCGTCTGCCCCACAGCACCCCGGAATGGGGCCCGTAGAACTTGTAGGGCGATACGGCCAGGAAGTCGGCATCGAGGTGGCGGACGTCGACGAGGTGGTGGGGCGCGTAGTGGACGGCGTCGACGAATACGGTGGCGCCGGCGTCACGGGCGAGGCCGATCGCGGTGGGCAGCTCCGGGAGCGTGCCGAGGGCGTTGGACGCGGCACCGATCGCCAGGATGCGGGCGCCCCGAACGGCCTCGGCGAGGTCGTCCATGTCGAGCTGACCGGTTTCGGGCTCCATCCGGACGACCCGGATCTCCGCGCCGCGCTCGGCGGCCAGCGCCTTCCACGGGTCGACATTGGCGTGGTGGTCGAGCTCGGTGACCAACACGCGGTCCCCGGCGTCGAGGGCGCGGCCGAGGGCCCGTGAGAGCCGGAGGGTGAGCGTCGTCATGCTGGAGCCGAAGGCGATCTCGTCGGGGCTCGCCCCCAGGAGCGCCGCAACCGCTGCGCGGCCCGCCTCGACCACGGCGTCGGTCTCGTGGCTGGTCGGGTAGTTCCAGCCGGAGTTGCCGTTGTGGTGGAGGAGGTAGTCGCGTACGGCGTCGGCCACGGGGGCCGGGACCTGGGTCCCGCCGGGGCCGTCGAAGAAGGCGACGGGGTGGCCGTTGACCTTCCGTTCCAGGGCCGGGAATCGGGTCCGGATGGAAGCGATGGTGTCCGTCGAGGTGCCGTGCCGGGATATGGGCATGTCCGTTCTCGGAAGTCGGTTCGGGTCCGCGCTGGTCCGGGAACCTGGCGAACCCGGGCGGCGGACTCAAGGCTCCACGAAACGGAGCGTTCCGAGTCGCCGCTCCAGGTGCCTTCGATCGAGTGCGGCGGCCGGCGAGGCCGCGAGGACGGCGAGGAGGACGAGGAGCCGTATGACCCGCTGCGGGCCGGCGCTACGCGTATCAAGCATGAGGACGGGTGCGAAACGATGGAACGCTGAAGAACGACAGGGCCGTGACCGGGACGGGTGACCCCGGACGGGCCACGGCACGACCCCGATGCCACGAGATGCCCATACGGCCCGCGAGGGAGACCCCGACCATGCCGAGCCAGGACCCGGACGTTCGGAGCCCGGACCGTCCCTCCGGGCGGCCTCCCCACTGGGACGAGGTGCTGGCCGGACTCCGGCACCTGCTGGGCCCGATCAGCGAAGCCCGGGCCGAGGAGCTGGTGGAAACGCTGGAGTGGGTCCGGGTCCGGCGCGGTGACGCCGTCGTCTCGGAGGGGGAGCCGAGCGACGCGGTGTACCTGCTGCTGGCCGGCCGCCTGCGGGCGGTCCGGGAGAACGGGGGCGACCCCGTGGCGGTCGGGGACATCACGGTGGGCGAGAGCGTCGGGGAGATGGGCGTGTTCACGGGGGAGCTCCGGAGCGCCACGGTATACGCCATCCGCGAGAGCCAGCTGATCCGGTTCCCGAAGGACCGGTTCGAGGAACTGCTCCAGGAGCATCCGGAGGCGACGCTCGAGATCATGCGCACCGTCGTGGGCCGGCTGCGTCGGCAATACGACGACCCCGCCGTACGACCTCCCCGGGAGATCGCCGTCGTCCCGCTGACGCCGACGCCGGACGTGCGGGATCTGGGGACCCGGCTGGCCCGGGCGCTGGGTCGCGATGGTCCGGTCCGGGCCCTGTCCAGCGCCCAGATCGACACCCGTCTCGGGGGTCCGGGCGCGGCGCAGGCGGAGGAGGGCGAGGACGCGAGGCGGCTGGCCCGCTGGCTGGACGAGGCGACGGACGGGCCGGGGCACACCCTCTACCTCGCGGACGGCGACGCGTCGGCGTGGTCACGCCGGTGCATCGCCCGGGCCGACCACGTCCTCCTGGTGGCCGACGCCACGGCGGATCCGGAGATGCGGGAGATCGAGCGGGCGCTGCTCCGGCTGGGGCCGAGGGCGAGCGCGCCCCGCCGGTCGCTGGTGCTGGTGCACCCGTCGGACACCGACCTGCCACGGGGCACCGCGGCGTGGCTGGACCCCCGGGAGCTGGACGAGCACTACCACCTCCGGGGGCTCGGCCACAGCCAGGTCGCCCGCCTGGCCCGGTACCTGTGCGGTCGGTCGGTGGGCGTGGTCCTGGGCGGCGGTGGTGCCCGGGGCTGGGCCCACATCGGCGTCCTGCGGGCGTTGCGGGAAGCCGGGATCCCGATCGACCGGGTCGGCGGGACAAGCGTCGGGTCGGCCATGGCCGCCCAGGTCGGCATGGGCTGGGGCGACCGCGAGATGATCGACCGGGGACGGGCCGCCTGGCTCGACCTGGCGCCCCACCGGGAGTTCACGTTGCCCGTCTTCTCCGTGCTGCGGGGGCGGAAGGCCGAACAGGCCGCCCGCATGGTGTACGGCGACACCCGGATCGAGGACCTCTGGATCCCCTGCTTCGCCATCTCCACCAACATCACCAGGGCCCGGATGGAGGTGCACCGTCGGGGCCATCTGGGCACCGCGGTCACCGCCAGCGCCACCGTGCCCGGCGCCTTCACGCCGGTCATCGACGACGGCGACCTGCTCGTGGACGGCGGTGTGGTGAACAACCTGCCTGTCGACGTCATGCGGGAGGCCGGGGCCGGGAGGATCATCGCGGTCGACGTCTCGGGCGCCACCGAGCCGTCGTTCAAGGGGAAGGCCTTCCCGTCACCCTGGGTCGTGATCCGGGACCGACTCCTGCGGCGCCCACCCGTCGAAGCACCCCGCCTCGGCGACGTCATCCTGCGCTGCACCGTGATCGGCAGCGCGTACCGCGTCGCCCACGCCAGACGGGACGCGGACCTCTACCTCCAGCCACCCGTCCAGGACATCGGGATGATGGAGTTCGACTCCCTGGACCGGGCCGTCGAGATCGGCTACCAGTACAGCCGGGAGGCGATCCAGAGCATCAGATCTGAGACCTGAGACCTGAGATCTAAGACCTAAGACCTAAGACCTAAGACCTAAGACCTAGGACCTGAGACCTGAGATCTAAGACCTATGTAAGACCTAAGACCTAAGACCTAAGGCCTGAGACCTGAGACCCCGGATCTGAAACCTGAGAATCGAGGTTCCGGGGCGAGGTCCTCGGCGGAGCCGGCCTCGCCGACCAGGAGACCGCGGCTCTCCCAGGCGAGGATGCAGGCCACGCCGATCAGGACTAGGCCGATGAGGACGAGGCCGATGAGGACGGACGCCGTGCCGTCGATGTAGGGGTTGTCGAAGGTGGACCCGGCCCATACGCCCACGAACGCGATGATGAGCCCGATCATGGCGGCCGAATCCTCGAGGAGCACGGCGAAGGCGGTGGGGTCCTTGGTTCGTCGGATGGCGGTCCAGAGCGGCGTGTCGCCGATGACGGACGTGAACTCACGGTAGGCCACGGTCAGGGCGAACCCCTCGAACACCATGGCGAAGGCCAGGACGATGTAGCTGAGGGTCGGGTCCCCCATCGCGACCGCGTGCGCCAGGTGCTTGATTCCCTCGTAGATGCTGACGACGACGCCGCCGGCGAATATGATCATGGCGACGACCAGGGCCCAGAAGTAGACCTCCTTGCCATAGCCGAAGGGGTGTGCGATGTCGGCGGGCCGTCTGCTGCGTCGCAGTCCCAGGAGGAGGAACCCGTTGCCGGTGTCGACCAGGCTGTGGACGGCCTCGGACAGCATGGCCGAGCTGACGGACATGCCGGCGGCGATGAACTTCGTTACGGCGATCAGGGCATTGCCGACAATGGCGGCGTAGATCGATTTGCGCCCGGAGGCCATCGGGAATCGAGAATCTGGAGTCGGGGACCAGGAGACGGGACAAGAGT
>CAYMLW010000361.1:0-4596 GCA_964391035.1 uncultured Gemmatimonadaceae bacterium | reverse complement strand
TCGACCCGGGCCGGGCGGCTGGGCGGCCCGGCGTAGAGGATCCGCATGTTGTGGATGGGGACATCCGGCTCGAGGGTCGCGTAGCGGGTCGGCAACCCGGGCAGGTCCAGGATCCCCCTGGCCTCGATGGACGCCATGAGCGAGTCGATGTCGAGGCCCTGGGACTGGGCGTAGACGGCGAGGGCGAAGCCGGGGACCAGGCCGTGGCTCACGGTCCGGGTGAAGAGGGTGGCGTCGGTGACCTCGTCGAAGGCCGTGGGGATCTCGGCGTAGCCGATGCCGGCGGCCACGTCCGCGAAGAAGGGGTCCGGCGGGCGGGCGATGTAGCCGCTGTCGGTGTGCACGAGGGGCGCGGCGAGGATGACGTTGCCGGCCCGCTCGATGGCGTCACGCAGCCGCTCGTCGCCGCCGAAGAGTGCCTCCAGCTCCGGGTAGCGTCGCTGGAAGAAGACGTCGAGGCCGATGGCGGAGGCGCCGAACGCGGAGGCCACCTCGATGAGGTCGGCCAGTACGTTCCGCGGGAACGGGCTCATGTACGGCGCCGCCTCGGCGCTGGCCTCGTCGAGGAGGACGAGCCGGATCTCGCTCGCCTCGCGGGGATTCTCGACGACGGACCGCTGCCGCCAGCCCAGCGTCCGGTCCTCGGCATAGCCGAAGATCGGATCGAAGAACTGGACCGTGGTGAGCGCGTACGCCCCCACGGTGGAGATCACGGCTACGACGGCTGCGACGATCGCCCGTTTACGGTCCATCGGGCCCCATGCGGGTTCAGGGACGCCGGATCTCGTACACGATCGCTTCGCTCGCCCAGTTCTCGACCGGGATGGCCTCGCTGCCCCGGGCCGGCGACCGGCCCGCCGCCTTCCGGAGCGCGGCCCAGATCTGCTCTGCCTCCGCCGCCTCGGCCTGCGCCCCGAAGGGCACATCCAGCGGCTGCTCGGTGAGGAACGCCCGGACCACGCCCCGGCCGATGGGCTCGATGACCGGGAACCGGAGGTTCATCTCCGGCGACGGGAACTCGATGGTGGTCTCCGCCGGGACATGGTTGTCCGGGACCCACTGGTTCGGGAAGATCACGGCCACGGTCCCATCCGGCGCCAGGTCGATGATGGTCAGGTACCCCGCGCGCTCGGACCGCAACCGGAACGACACCATCTCCCCGAGCTCGAGGTCGCTCCGGCCATTGCCGAAGGCGAAGTCGAGGTCGAAGGGGTGCGCGGGGTTCTCCAGCTCAGTGAGCTGGAACTGGCCGAACTCCCTGCGCAGCAGCTCGGCCAGCTCCCCGGTTTCGCCGGCGGGCACGGAGTCGCGGGGGAACCCGTCGAGGTTCAGCACCACGTTGTAGCCGCCGCGAGGCCGGACCAGGAGGTGGGCGAAGGACGCGTCGTCGTCGATCAGCTGCAGGGAGGAGATGCGGCGCAGCTGCCGACGAAGTGCGTTCCGGGTGCGCCGGTCGAGATCGGCGATCTGGACGCGGAGTTGGGCCTCCGGGTACTGGTAGGCGACGAGCTCGGCCCGGGCCCCGGGCGTCAGCTCCTCCGCCAGCGCGACCCCGATCCCCCGGGTCTCGCGCTCGACTCGCCGGGCGAAAGCACGCTCCGAATCGACCTCCTCGACCTCGAGGAGCTTGCCGCCCGCACGGTAGATCGAGCCGGCCTGGACGCCGGCGCTGGAGCCGCCGGCCAGCACGATCACATCGTTGCGGATCTGCTGGACCCGGACCGCCGACCCGCTCAATACCAGCGACGCCGAGGCCGCGGCGGCCTTCGCGGCCCCCGCCTCGCTGAGCGCGTCGACCCGGTGCTGCTCGACCTGGGGCCGCTGCTCGACCATGGCGACCTCCGGCGCGACGTCATCGGCCGTGGACGCCGAGGCCGCGGCGAGCCAGAAGATGGGCCGGTCCTTGAGCGTCTTCTCGTCGATGCTCGGCTCCTGGCGGAACCGGCTCCGCTTCATGTCGGCCCGGGTCTGCTCCAGGATGTCCTCGTAGCTCGCCCCGGCCGGCGCGTTCCAGAGGTTGCGGACGAACGGCGTGGTGAAGGCGCCGCCGAACGTGTGACCGCCGCCCTGGCTGTTCGGGAAAGCCGCGTCCAGCGCGACCTCATCGGCCTGGGACGCCGCGATCTCGAGGACGCCCGGGTCGGGCGGGCCGCCGTCCTCGGGCGCTTCCGTGGGAGCGGGCGCGTCCAGATCGATCGACACGCCGAGCGGCGGCGCGACGTCCTCCTGCACGTTCCGTCCCAGGGACCGGGGCCGGGCGAAGGGAGTGACGGCGCGGGTACTGCTCTTGGCGTGGCACTTGTCCCAGACCACCACCACGTTGTCGGTCGGGAACTGGCCGAGCCAGACGGCCATCTCGTCATCGAGGATGTCGTTCTCCGTGTTCCCGCGCATGGCGTCCGCCGGACAGACGGTCTCGTCGAGACCGTCGGGCTCATCCCGGTTCAGGTCCCAGGCCTGCGAGCCGTGGCCGGCGAAGTAGAACCAGATGAGGTCACCCGGCCGGGCGACGGAGGGCAGCCACTCGGTCAGCTCGGAGACCATCCGCGCCCGGGTCGCGTCGTGGTCCAGGACCAGCCTCACATTGTCCGGATCGAAGTCGTACCGGTTGATGAGCACATCGGCGACGGCCCGGGCGTCATTGGCCGCGCCGGGCAGGTCGCCACCCACCTCGTCGCCGAAATGCATGTAGTCGCTGATCCCGATGACCAGTGCCCACTTCTCGGGCGTGGTCCGCTCGGGAGGCCCGAATGCCACGAACAGCGCGACGGCCGCAAGGACCAGAAGGTGTCGGATTCTCACGATGAAGCTCCCTGAACCAGGATTTCTTCGCCCTCTGCCGCAGAGGCAATACTCAATGCCGAGCCGCGGCGTTCCCCATCGGACCGGAGCCGCTCGAGGATCCGGAGCAGCTCGTCATCGGATCGATCCGGGGCGTGATGAAAGAGGAACAGGCGCCCGACCTCCGCCTCCTCGGCGAGCCGGACGGCCTGATTGAACGTGCTGTGTCCCCACCCCTCGACGGCCGGGTACTCGGCCTCGGTGAACATGGCGTCGTGGAAGAGTACGTCGACACCCTTGAGGAAATGGACGAGCCCGGGATACCAGGACGGGCCATCGACATCGTACGACGAGCCCACCAGCTCGTTGTCCGGCAGATACGCGACCGAGGCGCCACCCGCATCGATGCGGTACCCGTACGTGTGGGCCGGGTGTCGGACCCGGTAGGCGGAAACGGTCGTGTCGCCGTCCTGCCAGGGCTCGCCTTCGAGGTGCTCGAAGTAGAGCGACGCGGCCAGTGATTCGTAGGGGATCGGGAAGTAGACGGGCCCCATCTGGCCCCGCAGCAGGGTCTCGATGTCGAGGTCCCCCTGCCGCGCCGCGTGGATCCGGATCACCGTCTCCACCGCATGGAGCGGGGCGAAGAACGGGATGCCCTGGATGTGGTCCCAGTGGAAATGGGTCAGGAACAGGTTCAGCTTCGTCGGGCCGGGGGCCTCCTCGAGACGTTCGCCCAGGACGCGGATCCCGGTCCCGGCATCGAAGATCAGGTCACGGCCATCCGCCGCTCGGATCTGGAGACACGGCGTGTTGCCCCCGAACCGGGCGGTGTCCGGGCCCGGGCTCGGGACCGACCCCCGCGTCCCCCAACAGGTGGCTCTCAAGGCGGGCACGCCCGACCCCGCGGGGTCGGGCATGGCCTGGGACGCAGGGGCTGTCGCTTCACCGGACATGGACTCGGGCTGACTCGCGGCCGGGGACGGCGAACCGAACGGGACGGCCGATCGGCGGCCATGGGTGACTCCTGTTCATTATGGTCCGATGGTGAACCACTCGGCAAGTCCATCCCGCCGCGAGAGCCGCGTTCGATGGCGCCTCTTGCCGCCCGGTGAAACGGAGCCCAGGATCGGGGGTACTCCCGAACGAGGCGGAAGGATGAACTCAGCGCCGGCCAGGCCGGTGAAGGGCGAAGGCGTATGGTGGACGAGAATGCGGTGAAGAAGGCGCTCCGGAACGTCAAGGACCCGGAGCTCAACCTCGATCTGGTCGTGCTCGGCCTGATCTACGGCGTGGATGTGGAGGGGGACCACGTCAACGTGACCATGTCCCTGACCACGCCCATGTGCCCCGCGGCCGACCAGATCGTGTCGGACGCCAAGCGGGAAGTCGAGTCCCTCGAGGGCGTCGACCACGCGGATATCCGGCTGACCTTCGATCCGCCCTGGAGCCCCGAAAAGATGGATCCCCTCATCCGCGCATCCCTCGGCCTCTAGCCGTGAAGCTGCACCTGCGCCACGCCGCGCCCTCCGGGACCCCGCCCCGCGGGACCATCGTCCTGCTCCACGGGTTCCCCTTCGACGGCAGCATGTGGGACCCCCAGCTCCCGGCACTCGCCCGACACGGCTGGCGCGCCCTGGCCCCGGACCTCCGGGGCTTCGGCGACACCGGGATCAACGACCTCCCGGGCGAGGTCTGCACCGGCCGACGGGTGGGCGGGCGCATCGCCCGCGACAACGAGCCCGTCCTCACCATGGGCTGCCTCGCCGACGACATCGCCCAGCTCATCGACACGGAGATCGGCGAGCCGACCGTGGT
>CAYMLW010000360.1:0-4598 GCA_964391035.1 uncultured Gemmatimonadaceae bacterium | reverse complement strand
CCCACAGGCTCTTCACATGGTGAACTCCTTTCAGTTCACAAGAGAGGCCAGGCTTGGCCTGACACACCGAAGTCGCGAAGGCGGCATCGAGCGAGCGTGCTTCGCGGCTTCGCGGCTTCGCGTGGTATCGATGTCGGGGGTGGGGCTGGAATCAAGGGGTGGGTGTATCTGCTGGTGGCGCTGCTGGTGGTGGCGCCCGGGACCCGAGGCGGCTCCCGGATATCGGGGGCGGGACGGGCGTCCCGACGGTGCGGCTGGCACAGCTCGGCGCGGGTCTCGTGGTCGGGCTGGACCCGGACCCCTGTTCGTTGGCGACGCTCCGGTCCCGGGCCGCCGCGGCGGGTGTCGGGGTCGGGTGGGAGCCTGCGCCGCCGGGGTGGAGGCTGTGCCCATCGGGGCTGGCAGCGTCGACGTCGTCTGGCGCGAGGGCGCGCTGTGGGGTGGGCCGGGGTCTGCTCCTGATCCCCGAGTACGACTGGTGGGACGCGTACTACGGCCCGGGCAGCCGCCATCTGGCCCTTTCGACGGCTCGCCGCCCGACGCCCCGGGTACCCGCTGCTCCAGTCGTCTCGTGCATCACTCCTCGCGATCCTCCTCTTCCTCGTCGTCCGATCCGGCGGACCCGGTGTGCTCCCGCGCCCGCTCCAGCTCTTCCTTCCGGCCGCTCTCGGACTCCCGGCGGATCGTCTCCATCGCCTCGTTGGGCGTCTCCGACGTCGCCTGGCTGGCGGGCAGCTCGTCCGGATTCTCCCGTCGCGCGTCGTCTTCGGTCTTGCGGCGGAACTTGTAGTCCGTGGCGCCGGCCTCGTCCTGGTCGATGTTGTGCTGGTCCGGTCGCTTGGTCATGTGGGTCTCCCGAGGTCAGTGTAAGCCGTTCATTGTCAGGTACTTATGCTTCACGAACCGTGCCGCTCCGCCCACGCCCACCGCCCGCCTCGCGCATGCGAACCGCTCCCGGGCCGAGCGACCTTCCCCGCCCTTTTTCCCCATCCCTGTGCACACCGATCGAGGGGATGCCGCGGGGCATTCCACAGATTATCCACACCTTCAACGCCGGGATTTCCCACAGGGACGGAGAGGGGGATACAGAACACAGAACACAGAACACAGAACACAGAACACAGAACACAGAACACAGAACACGGGACACGGGACACGGGACACGGGACACGGGACACGGGACACGGGACACGGGGCACGGGGCACGGGAAATGGAATCGAAAACGGGGCGCGGAATCCGGAGAACGGAATGCGGAGGATTGGACGGCGGGAATGGGGGGTGTTCCTGGGGCGTGGGGGGTCGAGTGTGCGGGGCCTGTGCCTCCCGGAGTGGTGTGGTGCCGGTCGGCGGGCTTCGGCCGGGGTGCGGTCAGGCTTCGGCCGGGGGGCGGCCCCGGACGGCGAGGGCGAGGGCGAGGGCGACGGCGAGGGTGGTGGGGTGGCGGGGTGGTGCTGGTGAAGCCTCGGCGAGGGAGGCGCGACGTTCCCCGGAGAAGCGACATTGGCGAGCGAGGCCCCGAACCGTGCCGTGCCGGCGGGCCGGCATGGCCCACGATCCCGGCCCGGGCCGCGAACCCGCGCTGAGCGAGCAAGGAGCACCGAAGGGGAACGTCGCGACCGACCGCCCGCGACGACCGCCCTTGCCGATCACCCTTGCCGATCACCCTTGCCGATCACCCTTGCCGATCACCCTTGCCGGGCGCCGGGCCGGGTCAGAACGCCGGGCCGAAGCTCAGGTAGGCGGCGGGGTCGAGGTCGCCGGGTCCCCGAAGTGGCTGGGCGATGCCGGCGCGGAGGAGGATCCGGGCGTTGTGGAATGCGCCGAAGTCGACGGACAACTCGGCGCCGGCGGCGATGAGCGGGTCGGCGGAGGGGGCGGCGCAGCCGTGGAGCCGTCCGGCGCGCTCGTCGTCGGAGCAGAAGGCGTTGCCGGCGTCTACGAAGAGGGCCCCGGACACGGAGGTCAGGGAGAGGCCGAGGATGCCGGCACCGGCGCCGCGACCGATCCCGCCGGGCACGCCGACGACGCCGGGTGCCCGGCCCCCTGCCGGTCCGTGGGCGCTCCCGGCCCCGCCCTCGAGACCGGGCGGCGGGGTCATGTGGATGGGGAACCGCCACTCGGCATTGAGGGCCCATGCGCGGGTGCCCCACCGGTCGCCGGAGTCGAACCCGCGGACGGGGAGGGCTCGTCCGCCTTCCAGGACGCCGAGGGGGTCCACGCCGCCGGGCACGCCGCCGATGGCACGGGTGGGTGCGGCGTCGCCGGTGCGCAGGACGGCGGCGACGCGGCCGGCGAGGACGTGGTCGGCGAAGCCCCAGAGGGGGAGTCCGAGGTAGCCGGCGAGGCGGCCGGCGAGCTCGTCGTATGCGGTGGCGCCGTCCGAGGTGTTCCACCATCGGCCGATGCCGACGGAGACGGAGATGCCGTCCTGTGCGCTGATGGAGAAGGGGTGCCAGCGAGCATTGGACCAGCCGGGCCCGGCGGACAGCCCGATCCGGGTGGGCAGCTCGGGCAGGGTGACCTCGCGGGCCGCGAGCTCGGCTGGGTCCATGTCGTAGGCCTGGGTCTCCCGGGCCTCGATCCCGGCGCCGATGCGGAGCCAGCCGACGCTGCGCCACCTGGACCGGTAGAGGTGGCCGTCCAGTCGGGCCTCGTCGGTGTGGCGGTAGAACGCCTCGATCGTGCCGTCGTCGAAGGTGAGGTCGGTGACGTGCTCCCAGCTCCTGCGGACGCGGGCGGAGAGGGTCGGGTTGCCGAGCCCGCGCCAGGTCCACGCGGCGTTGCCCCGGACCCGCCCGGTCCGGGGGTCGATGCCGAAGGCCCCGCTCCAGATGTGCCGCCCGACGAGGTCCTCGCCCCAGCTCGTGGCGCCGACGAACGCCAGGCTGCCGCCCGTGTGGCTGAGGACCGCCCAGCTGGGAATCCAGAACCTGGGTCGCGCGGTCTCCCAGGGTCCATACGACGACGGCGCCGACCCGATCTCGACGGCCGCGGCCGGCTCCGGCTCCGGCAGCAGCCCCTCCGGGTACGGCATGGCGGACGCCGGGGCCCGGGGCCACGTCGCCGGGTCGAAGGGCATGGCCTCGATGCGCCAGCCGTCGCTGTGGTACACCGCCGTGTAGAGCGTCCGGCCATCGGGGGAGACCTCGGGGTCGAAGGCACCGGTCAGGACACTGGTGACGCGCCGGGGTCGCGGCGCGCCGGCGGCGGTGAGGTCGGCGGCCAGGATGTTCGGGATGCCGGAGCGGTCGGACCACCAGACGAGCCAGCGGCCGTCGGGGGACCACGCGGGGGCGAGGTCGAGGGCATCGTCATCGGTGACGACGCGCTCGACGCCGGTCCGGAGGTCCACCACGACCACGTCGACCCGTCCGCCCCGGTAGCGGCCCGCGGCGATCCGGTGGCCGTCGGGGCTCCACCGGGGCGAGTCGTAGGCGTCGCCGGCGGCGGCCTCGAGGATCGTCCGGGTGGATCCCGTCCCGGGGTCGTGGACGACGAGGTCGAGGGCACCGTCCCGGCTGCGAATGGCGGCGATGCGGCCGTCGGGCCCGACATCCGGCTGGGCGAGCCGGGCGCTCCGGGTCAGGCGCCGCTCGCGGCCGTCGAGGTCCACGGCCCAGAGGTCGCTGAAGGCGCGGTGGGGGTCCGCCAGCTCGAGCTGGGCGACCACCACGCCGGAGCCGTCCGGGAGCCATGCGGCCGGCCCGAGGAGCGTCCCGCCCTGGTTCCGGCGGGCCAGCGTGCGGACGTCGCCGGTGGCCAGGTCGACCAGGCGGGTGGCGGGGTCGGAGCGGAAGTCGTGGGCGCCGAAGGAGAGGGTGGCGCCGTCGGGGGAGGCCCGGGGCGCGAGGGCGAAGGGCCCGTCGCCGGCCACGGTGGCGGTCTCGGTGATCCCGTCCCGTCGGAGCCGGTCGGCGAGGCGGCGGGTCTTCTCGGCGGTCTGGGCGCGCCAGTCGTCGTAGATCTCGTCGAAGCGCCGGCCGGTGACCCCCTCCGCCACGTGGTCGAAGGCGAGGAAGGTGGGGCGGAGCGAGCGGCTGGTGGCGTCGATGATGGCCCGGTGGGCACCGTCGCCCCAGCGGTCGGCGATGTAGCGCATGAGCCGGCTGCCGTAGGTGTAGCTGCGCTGGCCGCCGGGCCATGCCGGGTGGGGCGCGCTGACCCGGTCGAGGGGCGGGATCCCGTCCTCGAGGGCGGCGGTCCGCACGATCATGTCGTGGAAGCTGCCCGGGATCCGGCCCGACCCCGTCAGGAGCGACTCGTAGTGCGTGGCCAGCCCCTCGACGTTCCACGTGGGCGACCCGATGGCGGGCCAGAGGGGCCAGACCATGGGCACCCGCCCGAGTACGGAACGGACCAGGCCGCCCATCGTCCCGCCGCTGTCGAGGTGGAAGGTATGGACCAGCTCGTGGGCCATGAGCAGCTCGATCCAGTCCCGGCTGTAGGCCAGCTGCGGCGACGCCGTGGCCGGCCGGGCATGGAGGACGATCCGGTTCGACGGGAAGGCGAACGCATAGCCGTTGCTGTAGTCGACGTGGTCGGTGACCAGGACGTCGATGGGCCCGTCGGGCTCGTCGGTCAGCTCGCGGGCCAGGAT
>CAYMLW010000359.1:0-4612 GCA_964391035.1 uncultured Gemmatimonadaceae bacterium | reverse complement strand
CCCGTACGGGACATTACCACCGTCAAAGACGGTGGTTTGCTACGCTGAAATCAAGTCCCCACCTCTCCCGCCAGGATCGACCCGCCGGATCCGCTAGCCGCCCCCCTTGCGAGCGCAGCGAGCCCTCTTGCGAGCCCCAGCGAGCCCTCTTGCGAGCCCCAGCGAGCCCTCTTGCGCGGCCGCGCTCCGCGCGGCCGTGCCCCCTACGGATACAACCGATTGATCATCCGCGGAAACGGTATGAACTCCCGGATGTGGCGTTTCCCGGTGATCCACGCCACCGTCCGCTCCAGGCCGAGCCCGAAGCCCGAGTGGGGGAACCCGCCGTACTTCCTGAGATCGAGGTACCAGGTGTAGGCGTCCTCGGGCAGCTCCTCCTCCCGGATCCGCCCGAGCAGCTTGTGGTAGTGGTCCTCCCGCTGGGACCCGCCGATGATCTCGCCGTACCCCTCGGGCGCCAGGAGGTCGTTGCAGAGCACCGTGCGCGGGTCCTCCGGGTTCTCCTTCATGTAGAAGGCCTTGGCCTGCTTCGGGTAGTTGTAGACGAAGACGGGCCGGTCGTGCTGCTCGCTGATGGCGGCCTCGTGGGGCGCGCCGAGGTCGGCGCCCCACTCGATCTCGTGCCCCTCCTTCTGCAGCCACTCCACCGCGTCCGAGTAGCTGACCCGCGGGAAGGGCGGCTTCACGTTCTCCAGGGCCTGGGGGTCCCGCTCGAGGATCGCCAGCTCCTCCGCGCAGTTCGCGACCGCCCGCTGGACCAGGTAGGAAACGAAGTCCTCCTGGAGACGCATGTTGTCGTCAGAGTCGGCGAAGGCCACCTCCGGCTCGCACATCCAGAACTCGGTCAAGTGGCGCCGGGTCTTCGACTTCTCCGCCCGGAACGTGGGGCCGAAGCAGTAGACCTTCCGGAACGCCGCGGCCGCGGCCTCGACGTAGAGCTGTCCGGTCTGGGCGAGGTACGCGGTCTGGCCGAAGTAGTCGGTCTCGAAGAGGGTGCCGGCGCTCTCGCCGATGGCGCCGGACAGGATCGGCGTGTCGATCCGGACGAAGCCGCGGTCGTAGAAGAAGTCGTGGATGCCTTTCTCGACCTCGTCCCGGACCCGGAGCCCGGCGCGCTGCTGGCTGCTCCGGAGCCAGAGGTGGCGGTGGTCGAGGAGGAACTCGACGCCGTGCTCCTTGGGCTGGATCGGGTAGTCGTCGACCGGCAGTGCGATGATGTCGAGGCCGGTAAGCGTCATCTCGTAGCCGCCCGGTGCGCGATCGTCCCGGCGGACCGTCCCGGCGATACGGACCGTGGCCTCCTGGGCCAGTGTGACGAAGGCCTCCCACGTGGCCTCGTCGATCTCCTTCTTCGGCACCACGACCTGGACCACGCCGGTGCCATCCCGGACCACCACGAACCCGATCTTCCCGTGCGACCGCGTGGTCTCCACCCAGCCCGCGATCTCGATCTCCTGCCCGATGTGATCCTCGAGGTGCCGGACCTCTACCATGGCCATTCGCTCCCGCAATGCTGTCGTTGTCGTTCCGGGGCGAACAATGGCGACGGGCACCAGCACCGTCAACGCGACGGCCGCCGCCCGGTTCGGACTGTGCCCACGGGTCTGGCGGCCCCGGCGGGCTCGGGCGACGTCGGCGAACGCGGGACCACGCCGCGGGAGGCGACACCGGCGGGATCGGGGCACGCACCGGATTCGGCCGGTCCTGCGGCCCCCTCCCGCGCCCGTGGTTGTCCGAGCCCCGGCGTTTCTTTACTCTCGGAGTCACAGCTGCCCGGCTCAGGGCATCATTTCGAAAGGGACAGACCGCACATGAACACGCGCACGACGGGGCCGACCACCCGGGTCCTCGCCCCATTCCTTCTCGCCGCCCTGGCCACCGCGTGCACGCCGGCGGGCCCCCCGGCCAGCGACGCGCCCGCACCGGCCATGACGCTGGAGGGGGCGGCCGCGACGATCACCGTCGCCGAGGTGGCGGACCGGGTCGGCGTCCTGGCCCACGACTCGATGGCGGGCCGGGACTCGCCGAGCCCGGAACTGGAGCGGGCGGCGGACTACATGGTCGCGTACTTCCGGGGGCTCGGGCTCGAGCCCGCGGGCGAGAACGGCACGTACATCGACTCGTTCGACCTGACTACGACCCGGCTCGACCCGGACAGCACGTTCCTGGGCGTCGAGGGTGGCGACTCGCCCCCGACCTACGGCGTGGACTACTTCATGGTGCCACCGCCCCGGGCCATCGAGACGACGGCCTACTTCGCCGGCATCGCCGGGGAGGCCGGCCCGCCGCCGGCCGAGGCCCGCGGGAAGATACTGATCTACCAGAACCCGGTGGCCGAGGCGGGAGAGGAGTGGCAGCGGCGACTGATGGGCACGCTCCAGATAGCCATGATGAGCGGCGCTCCGGCGATCGTCTTCGTCCTCGCTCCGGACTTCGATACCGGGAGCATCCCCCAGATTGCGAGCATGACGGCGGGCCAGCAGGCGCCGTTCGGGCTGGCGGGGCTCAGCCACGAGGCCGGTGCTGCCCTCGTCGCCGAGCTCGGTGGCGACCTGGACGCTTTGATCGCCGCGGGCGAGCCGGCCGCTCTGGACCACGCGCCCATCGCGATCCGTGCGGCCCGCACGGAGGTGTCCACCTCGCTGCCGAACGTGGTCGCCATGCTCCAGGGCTCGGACCCGGCGCTGCGGGACAGCTACGTGGTGCTCACGGCCCACTTCGACCACGTCGGCGTGGGCAGCCCGAACGAGATGGGCGATTCCATCTACAACGGCGCGGACGACAACGCGTCCGGCACGGTCGCGGTGATGGAGATCGCCGGCGCGTTCGCGGCGCTGGACGAGGCCCCGGCTCGGTCGGTGGTCTTCCTGATGGTGTCGGCGGAGGAGAAGGGGCTGGTGGGTTCGAGGGCGTGGGTCGAGGACCCGACGCTGGACCTCGTGGGCGTCGTCGCCAACATCAATCTCGACATGGTGGGCCGGAACGCCCCCGACACGATCATCGGGATCGGGCAGGAGTACTCGACGCTCGAGGGCGTGGTGGACCAGATCGTCGCGGCGCACCCCGACCTGGGGCTGAACGTGATCCTCGACCCGAAGCCCGAGGAGCGGTACTTCTTCCGCAGCGACCAGCTCCCGTTCGTCCAGGCCGGCATCCCGGCGGTCTTCTTCACCACCTCCGACCACGAGGACTACCACAAGCCCTCGGACGAGGCGCACAAGGTCGACAACGACAAACTCGCTCGCGTAGCCCGGCTCGGGTTCTACCTGGCCCACGCCATCGCGACGAATCCCGAGCCGCCGGAATACACGGAGGAAGGCAAGGTCAGGCTTCGGGAAGTGCTGGGAACCGGGTCACCGTTCTAGCGGCCTCTCCGGCTTCGCCGCCGCTGGTCGGACCCGGGGCTGCGCCGCGCTCACGACGAGCGTGGGCGCTACCGCGCGCCCCGAACAGCGAGCGTCAGCGAGCGGCCAATCTACCCCACCTCGTACATCTTCGCCCGCTCGCCGTAGCGGGTGACCAGAGCGTCGCGATAGGGCTGGTGCTCCGGTGAGCGGAGCTCCGGGTCCTTCTCGATGACCTGCCCGGCCTCGCGTCGGGCCGTGAGGAGCAGCCCTTCGTCCCGCTCGGGGTCGAAATAGCGGAACTCGGGGAGGCCGTGCTGGCGGGCGCCGAAGAGGTCGCCCATACCCCGGAGCCGGAGGTCGGCCCGGGCGATCTCGAAGCCGTCGTCGGTCTCCGCGAGGATTTCGAGCCGCTCCCGTGAGTCCGGACCGCCCCCGGCGACGAGGACGCAGTAGCTCTCGTCGGCGCCCCGGCCGATGCGGCCCCGGAGCTGGTGAAGCTGCGACAGGCCGAACCGCTCCGCGTGCTCGACCACCATCACCGTCGCGTTGGGCACGTCGATCCCGACCTCGATGACCGTGGTCGACACGAGGATGTCGGTCTCGCCCGCCACGAACGACGCCATGACCGCGTCCTTCTCCTCCGCCGGCACTCGGCCGTGCATGAGGCCCACGGTCAGCTCCGGGAACACCTCCGTCGAGAGCCGCTCGTGCTCCCTGGTGGCCGCTTTCAGGTCCACCTTCTCCGACTCCTCGATCAGTGGGTAGACCACGTACGCCTGCCGGCCCTCGGCCACCTGCTCGCGGATGAACTCCCATACCCTGGATGACGACTTCTCGTCGCGCAGCGCCGTCCGGATCGGCTTCCTCCCCGGCGGCCGCTCGTCCAGGACGCTGATGTCCAGGTCGCCGTAGAGCGTCAGCGCCAGGGACCGTGGGATGGGCGTGGCGCTCATGACCAGGACGTCCGGGTCCTCGCCATCGCCCTGCTCCGACAGCGCCATCCGCTGGCGCACGCCGAACCGGTGCTGCTCGTCCACCACCACCAGCCCCAGCCGATCGAACGCCACGCCCTCCTGGATCAGAGCGTGGGTCCCGATCACGAGCCAGACCTGCCCCCTCGACACCGCCTCCCGGGCCGCGCTCCGCTCCCGCCCCGTCTGCCGGCCCAACAGGAGCCCGACCTCCACATCCAGCCCCTCGAGCAGCGCGGTGACATTCCGGTGGTGCTGCTCCGCCAGCAGCTCGGTGGGCGCCATGAGGGCCGC
>CAYMLW010000358.1:0-4620 GCA_964391035.1 uncultured Gemmatimonadaceae bacterium | reverse complement strand
GCCTACCACCTGGCCCGGCTCGGCTACGCCGTCACCGTCTTCGACGAGGCCGAGGAGGCCGGCGGTATGCTCCGCCAGGGGATCCCGGTCTACCGGCTGCCCCGGGAGGTGCTGGATCGCCAGATCGAGCGGTACGCGTCCATGGGGATCGAGATCCGGACGGGCACGCGCCTCGAGGGCGAGGCAGCCGCCGAGGTCCTCGACGAATACGACGCCGTCTTCCTGGCCACCGGCGCGCACCAGGATCGCCCGCTGGGCGTGCCCGGCGAGGACGGCCCGGGGGTGATCCCGGGACTGGAGTTCCTGAAGGGGGTGAACCGGGGCGAGCGGCCGGAGATCGGGCACCGGGTGGCCGTGATCGGCGGCGGCAACACGGCCGTGGACTGCGCCCGGACCGCGCTGCGACTGGGGTCGGAGCCCATCGTCGTGTACCGGCGGACCCGGGAGCAGATGCCGGCCATCGAGCAGGAGGTCGAGGAGGCCATGCGCGAGGGGATCGAGTTCGTCTTCCTCGCCACGCCCCACGCCTTCGAGCACGAGGACGGGCAGCTGGTGGGCATGCAGGTCACGCGGATGCAGCTCGGCGAGCCGGACGAGAGCGGGCGTCGTCGCCCGGTCCCCATCGAGGACGACGGCTTCACCATCCCCGTGGACACGGTCCTCACGGCCATCGGCGAGCAGACGGAGCTGGAGGTGCTGCCGGTCGAGGTCGCGGCGAAGTGGGGCGCGGTGACGGTGGACCGGCTGGGCGCCACGGACGCCGCGGCGGTCTTCGCCGGCGGCGACCTGGCGGGCGAGGAGCGGACGGTGGCCGACGCGCTGGGGTCCGGGAAGCGGGCGGCCATCGGGATCCACCGCCACTTCCGGCGGCAGGCCGGCGAGGACGTCGGTCCCGAGGACCCGGACGCCTTCCGCTGGGCCGGGGGGAACATCTCGATGGCCCGGTACCTGGGGCAGGACCCGGTCCGGCGGACGGAGCCCACGAACGAGGTGGTGGACATCGAGGCGCTCCAGACGGCCCACTACCGGCACGAGGAGCGGCACGAGGACCGGTACAAGAACGGCCCCATGTCGTTCGCCGAGGTCAACCTGGGGATCGACTTCGCCGAGGCCGTGGCGGAGGCCAAGCGCTGCTTCAACTGCGGCGTGTGCAACGACTGCGAGCTGTGCCTGATCTTCTGTCCGGACAACGCGATCCGGCGGAAGCCCGAGGGCGGGTTCGAGATCGACCTGGACTACTGCAAGGGGTGCGGGCTGTGCGCGGAGGAGTGTCCGCGGGGCGCCATCGTCATGACGCGGGAGGGTCTGTGAGCGGCGGCACGAAGAAGGTCATGGTCGGCAACCACGCCGTCTCCCTGGGCGTGAAGCTGGCCCGGACGGAGGTCATCTCGGCGTATCCCATCACGCCGCAGACGCAGGTGGTGGAGATGCTGAGCGAGATGTGCGGGAGCGGCGAGCTGGATGCCCGGTTCATCAAGGTCGAGAGCGAGCACTCGGCGATGGCGGCGGTGATCGGCGCGAGCGCGACGGGGGTCCGGACATTCACGGCCACGTCGTCGCACGGGCTGGCGCTGATGCACGAGATGCTGCACTGGGCCGCCAATGGCCGGCACCCGGTGGTCATGGCGAACATCAACCGGGCCATGGGACCGGGCTGGAACATCTGGACGGACCAGAACGACTCGCTCAGTCAGCGCGACACCGGCTGGGTCCAGCTCTACTGCGAGAACAACCAGGAGGTGCTGGACACCACCATCCAGGCCTTCAAGCTGGCCGAGGCGGTGGACCTCCCGGTCATGATCATCCTGGACGCCTTCTTCCTGTCCCACACCAGCGAGCCGGTGGACGTGCCGGACATCGAGCTGATCGACGACTTCCTGCCGAGGCGGGAGACCGACGTCAAGCTGGACACCGATGACCCCCACGCCTTCGGCGCCCTGGTCCGACCGGACAACTACATGGAGATGCGCTGGGACCAGCAGGAGGCCATGGCCCGGGCCCGGCGGGTCTTCACCGAGATCGATGCCGACTGGCGCGCACTGACCGGCCGCGGCTGGGGCGCCCTCGAGGCGTACCGGGCCGACGACGCCGAGCTCCTCCTGGTCACCTCCGGCACCATCACCTCCACCGCCCGCGTGGCCGTGGACCGGCGCCGGGAGGACGGCGAGAAGGTCGGGCTCATCAAGGTCAAGATGTTCCGGCCGTTCCCGACGGAGATGCTGCGGCGGGCGCTCCGCGGCGCCGCCCGGGTGGCCGTGCTGGACCGGAACATCTCGCCCGGGCACGGCGGGATCTTCGCCGAGGAGATCCGCTCGGCGCTCTACGACGTCCCGCTCGACGACCGGCCGACGCTCTACGGCTACGTCCTCGGCCTCGGCGGCCGTGACGTGACGCCGGCCACGATCGACGAGATCATCGACCGCACCTGGGCGGTGGACTCGCCGCCCCGGGAAGACCTCTGGGTGGGGGTGAAGGGGGTGACGACATGAGCCAGTTACTCATCAAGGACCAGATCCCCCAGCGGGAGCTGCTCGACTCCGGCCACCTCGCGTGCCCCGGCTGCGGCGCCTCCCTCGCCATGCGGATGGTGCTGAAGGAGCTGGGCGAGAAGACCATCGTCGTGCTGCCGGCCTGCTGCTGGAGCATCATCGCCGGGCCATACCCCCAGTCGTCGCTCCACGTCCCGCTCTACCACACCGCCTTCGAGACGGCGGGCGCGGTGGCGTCCGGGATCCGGGCGGCCCTGGACGTACGGGGCGACACCGAGACCACCGTCATGGCCTGGGCCGGCGATGGCGGCACCTTCGACATCGGGCTCCAGGCCCTGTCCGGCGCGGCCGAGCGGAACGAGAACTTCCTCTACGTCTGCTACGACAACGAGGCGTACATGAACACCGGGATCCAGCGCTCGTCGGCCACGCCGTGGGGCGCCTGGACCACCACCACGCCGACGGACCACCCGCAGTCGACCAAGAAGAAGGACATCCTGTCCATCATGGCCGCCCATCGGATCCCGTACGCGGCCACCGCCTCGACCGCGTACCCGACGGACCTCCTCGAGAAGGTGCGGAAGGCCAGGTCGATGCGCGGGACGCGGTTCCTCCACATCCTGTCGCCCTGCCCGCCCGGCTGGAAGACCCGGGACGAGGCGACCATCGAGCTGGGCCGCATGGCCGTGCAGAACCGGGTCTTCCCCCTCATGGAGGTCGAGGACGGCACCCTCTGGCGGTTCACCATGGACAGCCCCGGCGACCCCATCGAGCCGTACATCCGGGCACAGGGCCGCTTCAAGCACCTGGACGACGGCGCCATCCGCCAGATCCAGGCCGACGTCGACGCCCGCTTCGCGTACCTCCAGCGGATGGTGGCGTCGAGCGGCTGAGCCGGCGAGCGCCTTCAGTCCTTCCGTTCCGCGAGCACGTCCTGGATGGCCCCGACCAGCTCGGCGACCCGGAACGGCTTGCCGATGACCCGGTCGATCCCGATGGCCGCGGCCTCGGCCTCGAGGTCCTGGTCGGTGAGGCCGGTGATCAGGACGATGGCCACGTCGGGGTCCCGCTGCCGGATCTCCCGGGCCAGTCGCATCCCGGACACGCCGGGCATGTTGCGGTCGGTGATGACCGCGCGGATCTCCGGCGTCGAGTCCAGCACGGCGAGGGCCGCGGGTGCGTCGGCGACGGCGGTGACCTCGTAGCCGGCGCGGCGCAGCGCCCGGGCCGTGACGTCCCGGACGGCCTCCTCGTCCTCCGCCAGCAGGACGCGGCCCTCGGGGTCCGAGGTCGGGACCCGTGGCACCGGCGGCGCCGCCGTCTCCCCGGGCGCCACGAGGGGCAGGTGGATCGTGAACGTCGTGCCTTCGCCGGGCTCGCTCTCGCACCGGATCGCGCCGCCGGCACTGGTCACGATCCCGTGGACGGTGGCCAGTCCCATCCCGGTCCCATCCTCCGTGTCGGTCGTGAAGAACGGGTCGAAGACCTGGTGCGCGGTTTCCGGCGCCATGCCGATGCCGGTGTCGGCCGCCACGATCCGGATCGCCCGGTCCGTGTAGGGCTCCGGCGCCCAGCCGAGCATGTGGCCGGCGTCGACCTGGGCCACCCGGAAGGTCAGCCGGCCGCCA
The DNA here is from genome assembly GCA_964391035.1 of uncultured Gemmatimonadaceae bacterium. Lineage (GTDB taxonomy): Bacteria > Gemmatimonadota > Gemmatimonadetes > Longimicrobiales > RSA9 > JAWVYT01. The sequence goes on along the minus strand of CAYMLW010000358.1, from coordinate 503 downwards.
TCGGGCATGGCCTTCTGGGCGTTGCTCCCGAGATTGAGGACCAGCTGGTGGACCTCCGCGGGGCTCAGCCGGACGTGCCCGGGCTCCCCGATCTCGATGTCGAGCTCCACTGATGCCGGCAGGGACGCCCGGAGCAGCCTGAGCGCCTCGCCGAACGCCGCGCCGGCGTCCAGCGGCTCGCGGCCCGTGCCGGTCGGTCGGCTGAACGCGAGGATCCGCCGGACGAGCTGCCGGCCTGCGGAGGCCGCCTCCTCGACCCGGTCCAGGACCCTGTCCCGGTGCTCCTTCGGGATGGTCTCATCACGCAGGATATCCGGGGCCGCGAGGACCGGCGTCAGGAGGTTGTTGAAGTCGTGGGCGATGCCGGCCGCCAGCGTGCCGATGGCCGTCAGCTTCTCCGCCTGCCGGAGCTGCTCGGTGGCCCGGGCCGCGTTCTCCGCGGACTCCCGGAGCCCGCCCACGAGGGCGGTCACGGCCAGCGCCACGCCGGCCCCGACCAGGAG
>CAYMLW010000357.1:0-4629 GCA_964391035.1 uncultured Gemmatimonadaceae bacterium | reverse complement strand
AAGATCCCGTCGCGCCCTTCCGGCCCGTCGTAGGGGCTCAGTCTGGCGATGGGATGACCATAGCGCGTCACCACGACCTCCTGCCGTGCACGATAGACCCGCTCCAGGAACTCATGCCAGGAGTTCTTCAGGTCGCTCGCCGACACTTCCAGCGCGTCGTCCTTGGTGGCCATGGACATCTCCGGTTCACCCGATGTTGGCCTACATATATGGGACAAGATTTCGGTAACGTCAATGGGCACGGGAGCGAATCCGGCCTGGAGGATGGGCGCGCAGCGGGGACCCCGTCCGGGAGTCGTTGTGATCCCGCCCGCCGGGCCACAGATTCCGGCGCATGGCTCAGAAACGCACACGGAACGAGGGACCGGAGTCGACTCTGCGGCCGACTCCGCGCCTCCGGGTCGCGCTCTGCGCCCGGGAGTACCCGCCGGAGGTGTACGGCGGGGCGGGGGTGCACGTGGAGCACCTGGCCCCGGCCCTGGCCGGGCTTCGAGACGGCGACGGGGCTCCGTCCGTCCACGTGGCCGTCCACGCCTTCGGCGCGCCCCGGACCGACCCGCTGGTGGTGGGGTCCTACCGGCCGTGGGACGCGCTCGCGGGCGGCGCGATCGAGGGAGCCGCGCCCCACCGGGCGGTGCTGGAGACGTTCTCCGTGGACCTGGCCATGACGGCGGAGCTGGAGGGCGTGGACCTGGTCCACAGCCACACCTGGTACGCGAACCTGGCCGGTCACCTGGCGAAGCTGACGTACGGGATCCCCCACGTCATGACCAGCCACAGCCTCGAGCCGCTCCGGCCGTGGAAGGCCGAGCAGCTGGGCGGCGGGTACCAGCTGTCGCTGTGGGCGGAGCGGACGGCCGCGGAGTCGGCCGACGCCATCGTCGCCGTCTCGGGGGGCATGCGCGACGACGTGCTGGCCTGCTACCCGGCAGTGGACCCGGACCGGGTGCACGTGATCCACAACGGCGTGGACACGGACGTCTACCGGCCGGACCCCGGGACGGACATCCTGGCGGAGCTGGGCATCGAGCCCGACGCGCCCACCGTGGCGTTCGTCGGGCGGATCACCCGGCAAAAGGGGCTGCCGCACCTGCTGGACGCCGCCGCGCACCTCCCGGACGGCACCCAGCTCGTGCTGCTGGCGGGCGCGCCCGACACGAAGGAGATCGGGGAGGAGGTGGCCCGGCGGGTCGAGGGGCTCCGGGAGACGGGTCGCCTGCGGGTCTTCTGGGTCCCGGAGATGCTGCCGCGGCCGGAGGTCGTGCAGGTCCTGTCCCACGCCACCGCGTTCGTCTGCCCGTCCATCTACGAGCCGTTCGGGCTGGTGAACGTGGAGGCGATGGCGTGCGGCACGCCGGTGGTGGCCTCCGCCGTGGGCGGGATCCCCGAGATCGTGGTCGACGGCGAGACGGGCTGGCTGGTCCCCTTCGAGCCAGGCGACGACGCGTTCGGCTCCCCCGCGGACCCCGCCGCCTTCGCCGCGGAGCTGGGCGACCGGATGCACGACCTCCTGGCCGACCCGGACCGGGCCCGGCGGATGGGGCGCGCGGCGAGAGCCCGTGCGGAGACGGAGTTCGCGTGGCCGGCCATTGCCCGGCAGACGCTGGCGCTGTATCGGTCGCTGGTCTGAGGGAGAATGGGGCCGAGGCGGCCGCCGACGAGGTGGTCCAGGTGCTACACACGAGCTCGGAGACAGGCAGGACATACCCGGGCGCCTGCTCGACAAGGACGCGCACGATGTATACCGGGGGGAAACTCGTCGATCAGAGAATCAGCGGCACCCGGTTCCGGGTTCCTGACAGTCCGGGTCGGGCCACCTGGCCCAGGTCCAGCTCCCGTCCGTCGGCACAGGCGTCGCGGGTCTGGTCGAGGTCGGGGTCGGGGGCCGGTTCGGAGTCGGTCGGGTCGAATGCGGGCGTCTGCTCGACGTCGTCGGTGTGAGGGCGGCGCCGAAGCGGTGGAGGAAGGAGACGGCGCCGAGCTGAGCATCGGGACCGGCGCCGGGGTTGCCGTGACGCAGGGTGGTGCGTTCAAACAGGACGGGCGTTCCGGGCTCTCTCAGTCCCCCACCCAGGTCTCGACCGGGGTCGTGAGGAACTCCTCGACCTCGATCCCGCCGGATCCGACCCGCAGCATCCGGTCGGGTGCGAAGGCGTCGGCGAACGCGTCGAGGCCGGGGAGCGCGTCCGGACCCCGACCGGTCTTCACCTCGATCGCGGTGACGACGGAGCCCATCTCGACGACGAAGTCGACCTCCCGGCTCCGGTGCCGCCAGTAGTACAGCTCGAGCTCGCCGGCCAGCGCCGCATTGGCCAGGTGGGCTCCCACCGCCGATTCCACCAGCCGGCCCCAGTACTCCGGGTCACCGCGCGTTTCGTCGAAGGTGCGGCCGGACTGGGCGCTCATCAGCGCCGTGTTCAGGACCTGGAGCTTCGGGCTCGACGCCCGCCGCCGCACCTCCTGGCCCGCGTATTTCTGCAGCCCGGTCACCATGCCGGCGGCCCGGAGGAGATCGAGGTAGTGGGCGAGGGTCGTGGTGTTGCCGGCGTCCTGGAGTTGCCCGAGCATCTTGTTGTACGACAGGATCCGCCCCGAGTACCGGCAGCTCAGCTCGAACAGGCGCCGTAGCAGCGCGGGCTTGTCCACCCGCGTCAGGAGCAGAACGTCCCGGGCGATCGTGGTCTCGATCAGCCCGTCCAGGATATAGCGGGTCCACCGAGTCTCGTCGTCTACCAGAGGCGCGGCACCCGGGTAGCCCCCGAAATGGATGTACCGCTCCACACCCCAGTCGAAGGCCTCCCGCATCTCCCTGGCCGACCAGTGGCCCAGGTGCAGAATCTCGAATCGCCCCGCCAGGCTCTCGGTCAGGCCCTGCTGGATCAGCAGCGGCGCCGAGCCGAGCAGCACGACCCGGAGCCGACGGCCCGCACGCGTGTCCTCATCCCACAGCCGCTTCACCTGCTCGGCCCAGTCCGCCGCCTTCTGAACCTCGTCCAGGACGAGGACACCGTCGCCCGAGCCCGCTTCCCGGCGCGCCGCGTCCCACTGCTGCGCCACCCACCGGGGGCCCCGCAGTGACGGCTGATCCGCGCTGGCATACCGCGACGGCATCGCAACGCCCTCGAGCACCTGGCCGACCAGTGTCGTCTTGCCGACCTGCCTCGGCCCCGCCACCACCTGGATGAACCGCCGCGGCTCGGTGAGGCGAGAGGCCAGGGTGGCGGCGGCAGATCGTCGGTAGGACACGGTTCTATGGCGGGCAACGAGCAAATGTACTCAACACATTGAGTAATATGTCAGGTGCCGCCACGTGTCAACGATGGCCTCGACGTTCCGGGTGCTTCGGCCAGCGGTCGTCGTCCACGATCTGGCGGATGGTGTGGAGCATGTTGCCGCCCTTGTAGTACATGTCCCCGGAGCCCTCGGCGTTCACGCCGAAGTCGGGGATGCTGGGGCGGTCGTTGCGGATGCGGGCGCGGGCACCGCGGACGTAGCGTGCGCCGGGGCCGGGCCCGGTCGCGTTCGGGGCCGCGGCCCGCAAGCGTGCGGCCGCGGCCGGCAGCCCCTCGTCGTCGTCCGAAATGACGCCGTCCCGTAGCAGGTCTGCGCCGAGGCCGAGGTCGGCGTGGCCGCTGGCGGTCAGGGTCCGGGCCACGGAGTCCACCACGACTCCGTCGTCGTCCTTGATGTACTCCCACCACTCGATGCGGTAGCCGTCCACGAACATGGTGCCGGTCCCGTCGGCGAGCCGGACCAGCGGCGTGGCGGCGTCCTGAGCGGAGGCCGTGAGGGCGGGGTTCGCGAACCGGAACTCGTAACGGAAGCTGGCGCTGAAGCTGATGGCACTGATGTCGCACCCCCAGACGACGACGCCGATCCCGGTCACGGCGACCAGGGCGAGGCCGCGGCGCTGCTTCCGTGCCGCGAGGCCGGCGAGCAGGAGGAGCGCGCCGATGCCGCCCAGGCGCCGTGGTATCGGTGGCGGTGGACCCGGGGCGCGGGTGTCAGACGGGAGAGGGCGTCGAGGAATTCGAGGGGCGAGAGGGCGAGGAGGGTGCCGCCGTCAGGGGTGCGGAGCCGGTCGAGGGCGAAGGGGGGCCGGGCGCAGTAGCGGAGGAGTCGCTCGCGGCCGGCGCGGTCGGAGCCGTGGATGCGGACGGAGGCGTCCAGGCTGAAGCCGCCGGTGCCCTGCCAGGTGGCGCGTCGTCCTTGGTGGCCATGGACATCTCCGTTTCATCTGGTCGGGCTGGACCGGGAAGTGCCGCTCCCCATCGGCCAGGCACTCCCGGCGGCCCGCGTACACCTCGTCCAGCGCCCCGTCGCGACGACGACGCCCTTCACCGGGTACGACCGGGCGACATGGGCCCGCAGCGACAAGCCCCGAATCAGGGTGTGGGCTGGCGTGTGGGATCTTCCGACGGCGCGTTGGCGTGCGAGTTCAGGCCGGGACCGGCCGGGCCACCGCCGCGAACAGGCTGAGCCCGAGCCAGCCATGGAAGGATCGCCGGAGCTCCGTGGTTCCTTTGAGCGCCACCTCCCGGCGCTTGAGCATGTCGTCGAACCTGTAGTCGCCGACCCAGATCCCGGTCATGATGGCCAGGTCCGCCTCGACCACCAGGTCCACGGCGT
>CAYMLW010000356.1:0-4654 GCA_964391035.1 uncultured Gemmatimonadaceae bacterium | reverse complement strand
CCTCCTGACCCGCCGTCGCCGGAGTCCTGCCATGCGACGTCCCTTCGCCGCGATCCCGGTCCACTCGCTCATCCTCGCCATCGCCGTGCTCGGCGCGTGTGGTGGGAACGGGACGGACGCACGGCCGGACATCACGCTCAGCGTGAGCACGACCCTCCTGGAGGACCTGCCGGCCATCGGCACGCCCCGGACCCTCGACGTGGCCACGTGGAACCTCGAGTGGTTCGGCGACCGGGCGAACGGGCCGGAGGACGAGGAGCTCCAGCTCGCCAACGTGGCCTACTTCCTCGGCGGGCTCGCCGTCGACCTGTGGGCCGTGCAGGAGGTCACGTCCGCCACGCAGTTCGACACCCTCGTCGCCCGCCTCGACGGCTATGCCGGGCTCCTGGCCAATGACCCCGCCGTGGTCGACGGGCCCCGATACTACAGCGACTTCAACGACAACGAGCAGAAGGTGGGTCTGGTCTATCGGAGCGACCGGCTGTCGATCGACAGCGCCCGGGTCATCCTCGGCGAGTACGACCACGCGTTCGCCGGCCGGCCGCCGCTGCTGGTCCACTTCACGCTGCACGGCCTCCTGGCGCCCGCGAGCCGCCTGGTGGTCATCACCCTTCACGCCAAGGCCGGCGCGGATGCCGACGATCGGGCTCGCCGCGAGACCGGGGCGGAGGCGCTGAAGGCCTACCTCGATGCCCGCTATCCCGACCGGTCGGTCCTCGTGATCGGCGACTTCAACGACGACGTCGACACCTCCATCGCGTCGGGGCCCTCCCCCTACGCCACGTTCGTCGACGACCCGGACTACCGGTTCATCTCCGAGGTGCTGTCGGAGGCGGCTCAGAGCTCGACCGTCTTCTTCCCCGACATGATCGATCACCACCTCGCCAGCGACGAGCTCGCCGACGTCTACGTCGATGGCTCCGTGGCCGTCTTCCCGGCCGGCGAGTACGTCGGGTCGTACCCCGAGACCACCAGCGACCACTTCCCCGTCTCCGCCCGCTACGGCACCGAGGTCGTGGCCCTGGCTGACGGCCCCCTCGGACGCAGCAGTCTCCGCTGGTCCGGCGCCGCTACCGACCACGTCGACCTCTACCGCGACGGCGCCCTCCTGCTCACCACCGGGAACGACGGCCGCTACCTCGACGAGCTGCCCGTCCAGCCCGGCACGACCGTCACCTACCGGGTCTGCGAGCCCGCCACCGACCGCTGCTCACCGGAAGAAACCGCCACCTTCTGAGCCCCCCACGCCCACGGGAGCCGCAGCCCCGACCCCCGACCCCCGACCCGTGACCCGTGACCCGTGACCCGTGACCGTGACCCGTAAACTGTGAACCGTAAACTGTGAACCGTAAACCGTGACCCGTAAACCGTGACCCGTAAACCGTCATCTCCCCGTCTGCTCCTCGATCACGGTATCCGGGTCGTGGTACACCCGTGAGTGGGGCGGCACGCTGTGCAGCAGCCACACGCTGCCGCCGATGACGCTGCCCCGGCCGACCACCGTCTCGCCGCCCAGGATCGTGGCCCCCGCATAGACCACGACGTCGTCCTCGACGGTGGGGTGGCGCTTGGTCCTGGCCAGCTCCTTGTCCACGCTCAGGGCCCCCAGCGTCACACCCTGGTACAGCTTCACGTTGCGCCCGATCTCCGTGGTCTCGCCCACCACGATGCCCGTGCCGTGGTCGATGCAGAACCGCTCGCTGATCCGGGCGGCCGGGTGGATGTCGATGCCGGTACGTGCGTGCGCGTATTCCGTGAGGACCCGCGGGATGACCGGCACCTTGCGAAGGCAGAAGAAGTGGGCGATCCGGTACACCGCAATGGCCAGGAAGCCCGGGTAGGTCCGGACCACCTCCTCGTGGCTGACGGCGGCCGGATCGCCGGCGAAGATGGCATCGGCGTCTTCCAGGAGCGTGGTCCGGAGCTCCTCGGCGGCCGCGTCGAGGTCGTCGGCGAGGGCCGCGGGGTCGGCGTCGAGGTCGTCGCCCAGGGACTCGAGCAGGCGGACCAGCCGGGACCGGTTCGCGTACCACCGGCCCCGGAACCCGTCGAAGTCGGCGCACCCTTCGTGGGCCATCTCCGGGAACAGGAGCTCCAGCAGCTCATCGACCCACGCCCTCAGCCCGATCACCGACGGGGCCGGTCGGGCTTCCCGGTGCGCCTGGTGGATCCTCCGCAACACGTTCTCGTCCATCGTCCTCCTCGAATGTCCGCTACGCGGACGCCTCGATCGCGGCCTTCACCGATTCCGGCAGCGGCGCGCCCTCGGCCTCGGTGTACAGCGGGTTCGACAGGTAGCGCTCGCCGAAGTCGCAGATCACCGACACGATGAGCTTCCCCTCGTTCTCCGGCCGGTCCGCCACCTGGAGCGCCGCCCACGTGATCGAGCCCGAGCTGATACCGGCGAAGATCGCTTCCTCCCGGGCCAGTCGCCGGGCCATGTCGATGGCGTCCTCGTTCGTCACGCGCACCACCTCGTCGTAGACCTCCGTGTCCAGCACTTCCGGGACGAAGCCCGCGCCGATCCCCTGCTGCTTGTGCCCGCCCGGCTCGCCACCCGACAGCACCGGGCTCTCCGCCGGCTCCACCGCGACCACCCGGATCTCCGGGTTCTGCTCCTTCAGGTATCGGCCCGCACCCGTGATGGTGCCGCCGGTGCCCACGCCGGCGACGAAGATGTCCACATCGCCGCCCGTGTCCTCCCAGATCTCCGGGCCCGTGGTCCGGTAGTGGATCGCCGGGTTCGCCGGGTTCCGGAACTGGCCCGGCATCCAGGCCTGGTCGCCGAGCCCCTCGACGATCTCCTCCGCCCGGCCGATCGCGCCCTTCATCCCCTCGTCGCCGGGCGTCAGCACCACCGTCGTGCCCAGCGCCCGGAGCAGGTCCCGACGCTCCGCCGTCATCGTCTCCGGCATGGTGAAGACGCAGCGGAAGCCATAGGCCGTGGCGGCGAAGGCCACCCCGATCCCCGTGTTCCCGCTGGTGGGCTCCACCACCGTCATCCCGTCCCGGAGCGCCCCGGTCTCGAGGGCGTCCTCGACCATGGCCACCCCGATCCGGTCCTTCACGGAGCCGTATGGGTTGAAGCCTTCGTGCTTGAGCAGGATCCGGGCGCCCCTTCCCTCACCCAGCCTCCTCAGCCGGATGAGCGGCGTGTCGCCCATGGTCTCGGTGATGCGGTCGTACGTCCGTCCCCTCGGCATCGTCTTCCCCCCTCGGCCTGGTGAATCGCGCGGGACAATACGGCGTCCTTCGAATGCAAGGGACCGGCCAGCGCGCAACGGCACCTCTATGATGCACCGATCCCGGCGCGCCGGGCCATGGCGCCCCGGGACGGCTGGATATCGCTTCGGGACTCCCCCGCGACCGCGCCCCTGCACCCGTTCCAATCGACCGGCGACCCGGTTCGGTTCCAGGGCACCCGGGGGACGCGCCCCGCCAGGCCGTCAGCCGCCAGCCGCCAGCCCTCAGCCGCCAGCCGTCAACGCCTCCCGAAGCACGCGCTTGGCCAGCTCGGGATTCGCCTTCCCACGGGTCTCCCGCATGACCTGGCCCATGAAGAACCCCAGCAGGGCGTCCCGGCCGCCGCGATACGCCTCGACCTCGGCCGGATGGGCCGCCAGGACCTGCTCGACCACCGCCTCGAGCTCGGCCTCGTCGCTGATCTGACGCAGCCCCCTCCGGTCCACGATCGCGGCCGCCGTCTCTCCGGTCTCGACCATCTCGGCCAGCACCTCACGGGCCGTCCCGCTCGACAGCGTCCCGTCCTCCAGTAGCCCGACCAGCTCCCCGAATTCGGCGCCGCCGAACGGCAGGTTCGCCAGCGTCCGGTCGCCGATGGCCCGGGGCAGCTCGTTCACCACCCGGCTCGCCACCCGCTGCGCCGAGCCGCTGGCGGACGCCGCCTCGACCGCCGCCTCGAAGAAGTCCGCCCGCGACGCCTCCCGCGTCAGCAGCTCCGCGTCCTCCGGGTCCACCGCCAGCTCCTCCTCGAACCGACGACGCCGCGCCTCCAGCTCCGCCGGCCGCTCCGGCGCCGCCGCCTCCCGCAGCTTGCGGTGCTCTTCGGGGGAGAGGTCGGGCGGCCGCGATGTTCGAGCCCGGACGCCCTCGACCTCCGCTCTGTGGGTCTCCGCCTTCGCACGGTGTGTGCGAGTTCTGACGTCCGTTCCCAGCCCGACGATCCGGTTGAACACCAACCCGTCCGGCGAGGAGTCCTCCACGTCGCTCATGAAGTAGCCCAGCCGCTCGAACTGGTACCGGCTCCCGGGCTCGTCCCCCGCCACCGCCGGCTCGACCCGGGCATCCCTCACCGTCACCAGCGAGTCCGGGTTCAGGAACGCCGTGAACGGCTGCCCGGACTCCGCGGCCTCGGCGTCCGGATCGGGTACCCGGAACAGCCGGTCGTAGAGCCGGACCTGGCACGGCACCGACCGCTCGGCATCGACCCAGTGGATCACGCCCCGGACCTCCCAGTCCTCGGGCGTCGGGCCCTCCAGACTGCCCGGGGCGTAGCTGCACCGGAGCTCGACGGGCTCGCCGGTGTCGTCGGTGACCACGTCGTCGCAGCGGATGACGTAGCCGTGCCGCAGCCGGACGGCGGTGCCGGGGGCGAGGCGCTTCCAGCCGGCGGGCGGGTCGGCGGAGAAGTCGT
>CAYMLW010000355.1:0-4682 GCA_964391035.1 uncultured Gemmatimonadaceae bacterium | reverse complement strand
TGGTCGTGGCCGTGGCGCTGATCCCCATCGCCGGCGTCTTCCAGGTCTTCGACGGGCTCCAGGCCGTCTCCGCCGGCGTGCTCCGCGGAATCGGCGACACCACCGCGCCCTTCGTCGCCAACCTCGCCGCCTTCTGGACGATCGGGCTGCCCGTCGGGATCTGGCTCGGCTTCCGGACCGCTACCGGCCCCGTCGGCCTCTGGTGGGGCCTCACCCTCGGCCTCGCCCTGCTTGCCCTCTTCCTTCTGCTGAGGGTGCGGTCACGGATGCGCCGGGAGCTGCGCCGGATCGTCATCGACGACGCGGTACCGAGCGCCGGTCACTGAACCGCCGGTCACGTACCGGATGGGCGCTGGCCGTGATGCCGCCCGCGCGCGGGCAGTCCCGGAAGACGAACGTTCGTCTTCCGGGCCGGCGGGCGGAAGAAGGGGTAGAGCACGGCCGCCGGTGGAACGCGCGTCCCGCCTCGTTCCGGTGGATTCGGGGTTCTGATCCAGGCGGGAAGAACCCCGATCGAGTGGGTCTGGCGGGCTCCCGAGCGTTTGGCCCCGGCGCCGTGCCGGTCACCCGACGCCTCGCGGGCTCCTCCTGGCTCCTCCTGGCTCCTCCCTGGCTCCTGGCCGACTCGTCAGCTCTTCCGCGATGTCTTCGCGAAGAACGAGGTGAAGACCTGGCGGACCTCGTCGCTGCCGCACTCGGGGCAGGTGGGGTGGGCGGTCTCGTGCTCCTCGATCCGCTCGGGGCGTTCGAACTCGTGTTCGCACGCCTCGCAACGGTACTGATAACGTGGCATACGGTCGCTCCTATGGTGAGGCCGGCGGGCCGCGGGGGAAACCCTCGGCGGGCGCCGGACGGGCCATCGACTTCATCGTAACGAGAGCCGCGTCCCGGGTCCAGATCCGCGTGACCCCCCGCGAGCCGCTATTCCTCGAGCAGGGCCGTGCGCGGCTCGATCCGGGTGGCGGCGCGGGCGGGCAGCCAGCTCGCGAATGCGGCGACTACCAGGAGCGTCGTGGCGGTGCCGGCCAGGACGAGGGGGTCGGTGGCCCGGACGCCGATTTTGTCGGCGCTCCGCCATAACGGTCGACGCCCGCTCGGGTGTGCGGCAAGGGGACCATCGTGTCCGCCAGCGGGCACCGCGTGCGTCGTGGGATCCGTCGTCTGGCTCCGGTCCTGCCTGGGCTTGCCCGGACTGCCCGGGCGGCGGCCGGGTTGTGCGGCCCCTCGACTCCCCGGCATCTTTGGGGTCGACTCTCACCCCCCGATCCCACGGAGCCGCCCATGCGACCTCGATTCCGACCCCTCGCGACCGTCCTGCTCCTGCTGACGCTTGCCACCCCCCTCGGCGCGCAGGACGCCGGCGGCTGGCTGCCGCCGGACGCCGAGGGCGCGCTGGCTGCGCTGAACGAGTCGCCGCGTCACGGGGAGTGGGTCACGGTGCGCCTTCCCGACGGCGACAGCGTGCGGAGCTGGCTGGTCTATCCCGAGCGGAGCGACCCGGCGCCGGTGCTGGTGGTGATCCACGAGATCTACGGGCTGACGAACTGGGTGCGAGCCGTAGCGGACCAGGCGGCGGCGGATGGGTACATCGGGATCGCGCCGGACCTGCTCACGATGGAGGGCGTGCCGACGGATGCCGAGGGGAACCCCGAGCGGCAGCCGGCGGTGGCGGCGATCCGGGGGCTGGAGACCGACCGGGTCCATCGCCAGATCCGGGCGGTGGCGGAGCACGCCATGGCGCTGCCGGCGGCGAGGCCCTACTACGCGATCACGGGGTTCTGCTGGGGCGGCAGCACGACGTTCGAGCACGTCACCCGCCACGACGACGTGCTGGCCGGCGTGGTCTTCTACGGCGGCTCGCCGTCGGAGGACGCGCTGGCCCGGGTACGGGTGCCGGTCCTGGGGCACTACGGCGGCGATGACCAGCGGGTCAATGCGACGATCCCCCGGGCCGAGCAGGCCCTCGGGGCCCGCTATTCCGCGAGCGTGTACGACGGCGCGGGCCACGGCTTCATGCGACAGCAGTCCGGCCGGGACGGGGCGAACCTCGAGGCGGCCCGGCAGGCGTGGCCCATGACGCTGGGCTTCCTGGCCGGACTCCGGTTCGGGCTCGAGCCGCCGCCGTCGAACGGCGGACGCTAGCGGCCATGCCACGGCGCGCCGGCGGGTCGAGATCGGGTACGCGGGAGCGTTCGTCTCGTCGCCTGTCCCGCCGGGTCTTCGGGCTGGCCGGCGCGGTGGTTCTCGCCCACCTGGCGGTCAGCGCATGGGGCCCGTACGAGCTGCACCGGGATGCGCTGCTCTACCTGGCCATGGGCGAGCACCTCCACCTGTTCCGGATGGACTTCCCGCCCTTCATCGCCCTGCTCGCCAATGCGGAGCGGCTGCTGGGCGACCGAGGTCATCATCCACAGCGGCCCCGCGCTGGCCCACGGCGCGCTCATCGTGCTGGCCGCGGCGTTCACCTACCGGCTCGGCGGCGGCGCGCTGCCCCAGCTCCTGACGGCCCTGGTCGTTGCCACGGCCCCGGTCTACATGCGAGCCGGCGCGCTCTTCCAGCCGGTGGTCTTCGACCAGCTCTGGTGGACGGCCGCGCTGTACGTCCTGCTCCGGATCGGCCAGGAGACGCAGCGGGACTCCGCGGCCGAGGCCCGTCAGCGGACGCGGTTCCCGCCTCTCGACCAGTCCGACGGCGGACGCTGGGCGCTGCTCGGGCTCCTGCTCGGGATCGGCCTGCTGACCAAGTTCACGATCCTGGTCCTGGGTCTGGCGATCCTGGTCGCGCTGTTGATCACGCCGCTCCGCCGGGAACTCCTCACCCCCTGGCCCTGGGCCGCCGCGGCCCTCGCCTTCCTGATCGGCAGCCCCAGCATTGCGGGGCAGATGGCCCTCGATTGGCCCCTCATCGGCCAGTTCCAGGATCTCCAGGACGCACAGCTCGATCGGGTCTCGCCCACCGCCTTCCTGCTCGAGCAGGTGCTCATGGTGGGACCCATCGTGCTGGTGGCCGCGGTGGGCGCCGTGTGGGCTGTCGTGGGCCGTACCGGACCGGGGACCCGGGTCGTGGCATGGGCGGCCGTCGTCGCCTTCGGGGTGCTCCTGGCCGTCGGGGGCAAGGCCTACTACGCGGCCCCGGTATGGCCTGCGCTGGTGGGTATCACCCTGGCCGGCGTGGCCCGCTGGACACGGGCCAGCTCCCGCCTCGGTGGCGCCGACGGCGGGGACGGTGCGGACGGCGTGGACGACGACGGGGACCGGCGGAGCGTGGGTCCGAGCGGCCGCCTCCGCATGCCGGCGGTGGCGTGGTCGGCGATGGCGGTCCTGGTGATCGGCTGGGGCGTCATCAGCCTCCCCATGGGGCTGCCGTTCCTGCCCCCGGAGCCCATGGCCCGGTACGCGGCCCGGCTCGGCATCACCGGGGCGGTGACGACCAACACCGGCGAGGGGCTCGAGCTGCCGCAGGACTACGCGGACATGCTCGGCTGGGAGGCGCTGGCCGACTCGGTCCTGGCGGTCTACCGGGAACTGCCGCCGGAGGAGCGTGAGACGGCGGTGATCCTGGCCACGAACTACGGCCGGGCCGGCGCCATCGACTACTACGGCGCTGACGAGCTGCCCCACGCCGTGGCGCCGGTGGGCAGCTACTGGTTCTGGGGCCCCGGCGAGCGGCCCGGCCAGGTCACCATCGTGGTGGGCGCGGCGCCCGAGGACCTGCTCGGCGAGCACTTCCGCTCGGCGCGGCTGGCGAGGCGGGTCGAGAATCCGTGGGGGGTGCCGGAGGAGCGGAGCGTCGGAATCGTCGTCGCCCGGGACCCGGTGCGTCCGCTCCAGGACGTGTGGCCCCGCTGGCGGGGCGTGAACTGAGCCGCGACTGACCCGTGTTCCCGCTCCGCGACGAGAACCCCACCGAGCTCTTCCCCTTCGTCACGATCGTGCTCATCGCGATCAATCTGGCGGTCTGGTTCACCGTCCAGGGGGCGGGACTGGACCCGGAAACCCTCTACGGCTCCGTCTGCGCGTTCGGCGTGATCCCGGCCGAGGTCTCCGGCTCGAGCACGTCGGCGCCGGGCGCGCCCATCATCTGCGCCGCCGGCGGACTGACCTGGGAAGCCCTCGGCACCAGCATGTTCCTGCACGGCGGCTGGTTCCATCTGATCGGCAACATGTGGTTCCTCTGGATCTTCGGGAACAACATCGAGGACAGCATGGGCCACGGCCGCTTCCTGGTCTTCTACCTCGTCACCGGACTGACCGCGGCCGGCGCCCACATCGCCAGCGTGCCCGGCTCGCCGGTCCCGATGGTCGGCGCCTCCGGGGCCATCAGCGGAATCATGGGCGCCTACCTGCTGCTGTATCCCCGGGTCCGGGTCCACACCCTCTTCATCATCGTCATCCTGATCCGGGTGGTCCGGCTCCCGGCCTGGGTCATGCTCGGCTACTGGTTCCTCATCCAGCTCGCCGCCGGGACCGTCACCCCCGCCGGGGAAGCCGGCGTGGCGTTCTGGGCCCACATCGGCGGCTTCGTGGCCGGGCTCGTGCTGGTCAAGCCGTTCGAGAACCGCCAGCTGGTCGAGGCGAAGCGGTCCAGGGTCAAGCTGGACCGGAGAGAGATCCGCCACCGGTGGATCTAGTTCGTCGCTTCCAAAGTGTCATAGCAATCATGCGACATCCTCCACGCCGTA
>CAYMLW010000354.1:0-4685 GCA_964391035.1 uncultured Gemmatimonadaceae bacterium | reverse complement strand
CGGGCGCCGGAGGTCTGCCGGATCCGGACCTGCCAGTCGTGGGCCTCGTCACCATCGCCGTCGGCGAGCTCGACGAAGATATCGATGAACTCGTCGTCAATGAGGGCATCGAGGGCCTCGACGTACTCGGCGTCGAGGGAGGTGCCGTAGACGCGGATGACCTGCTGGAGCGCCTGCCGGGCGGCCCGGATCTCCCGGGCGGCCCAGACGCCCCATGGGAGGCCCGTGCCGTTGCCGTCGGACGCCGTGGCGTCGATGTCGCCGATGACCTGCGTGTAGTGGGGCTCGAAGAGCTCGAGGAACGGGTCGGGCGGGTAGCGCGGCGGGTTGCGGAGCCCGCCCTTGACGAGGACCGCCCACGCCTCCATGAGCCGGACGAGGGCCCGGCTGCCGCGCCGCAGTGCGCCGAGGGAGCTGCGGAGTCGTCGGACCCGGTCCTGGCGCTCCAGGAACCGCTGGACGAAGACCAGCGTGATCAGGATGCCGAAGGTCTCCGTGGCCAGGTTCGGGCCGAAGCGCTGGGCGATCTCGTTGTCCGGCGCGAACTGGCTCACGGCCGCCGTCACCACCACGAGGGTGCCGAGGATGATGTACAGGATCGGCCACGGTGACCGTCTCATCGGCCCTCCAGCCAGTCGTCGATCAGGGAGCGGGACAGCGAGAGCGGCGGGGGGATCGTGACCTCGCCGCTGTCGAGCGCGGCCCGCAGGCCGGCCCGGTCGAACCAGCGCGCCTCGTCCAGCTCGTCGCCGAGCACGAAGTCCCGTCCGTCCACGTCCGTACGGTACCCCACCATGAGCGTGTGGGGAAAGGGCCAGGGCTGCGAGGCGTAGTAGGCGACCCGGCCGACGGCCAGGCCGACCTCTTCCTCCACCTCCCGGGCGACCGCCTGCTCGATACTCTCCCCGGGCTCGACGAACCCGGCGAGGGTGGACAGCCGACCGGTCGGCCACGACGGCTGGTGGACGAGGAGCGCGCGGTCGCCGTTGCGGAGCAGCGTGATGACGGCCGGGTCCGTCCGGGGGAAGAGCACGGCGCCGCAGTCGGCCGACGCGCAGATCCGCTGGTGACCCGCCGCCCGTGATCGGGTCGGCGCGCCGCACGTCCCGCAGTAGCGCGACTCGCCGTGCCAGGCCAGGATCGCGGCGCCGAAGGCCAGGAGCCCGCCCTGCCATGCCGGGAGCGCGCCGATCGCCGACCGCAGGCTTTCGATCCGGCCGCCGACACCCCGGGCCAGGGCGCCGGCCTCGTCGGCCGGGACGGACCGGGCGGCCCAGCGGACCCCGGCCCGGTCGCCGAGCAGGACCACCTCATCGGCCTCGGCGAGGTCGCCGAGCCGCTGGTGGAAGGGCGCCCCGTCGACGAGGAGCGCTTCGCGCCCGCGGATCGGGAGGACGCGGACGTCGTCGTGGAGGATGCCCGGCTCGGCTCGACGGTCCTCCAGCCGGTCGAGCTCGGTCCCTGTCAGGAGTCGAAGGTCGGGAATCGGAGTCGGGGGTTCGGGGTCGGGGCTCGTGTGTGCGGAACGCGTCGGGTGAATCTAGCCGCGGCAACCGGCTCCCGGCAGGGCCGGGGTCGACCGGGTCGGGGGCGCTTGTACGCACACGCCCGAGCGGTTAGAGTGGATCGAGCACGTCCGACAGAGACCCATGGGCCGCAGACCGGCGCTCGAGCTGGTCCGCGGCCTTTGTAGAGAGAGGCGGCCGTGACCCTCGTCAAGCGGCTCTACCCATACATCAGGCCGTACCGCACGGGCTACATGGTCGGGCTCGTGATGGTCGTGGCGGCGAACGGGTTCGCGATCCTCGCGCCCCGTCTGCTGGGCGCGGCCATCGACGCCCTCGAACGGCCCGGCGTGACCAGCGCCGTCCTCTGGCGCTATGCCGGCCTGATCGTGCTCGTCGCGGTCCTGGGCGGCGCGGCCCGATACGGGATGCGGGAGCTGCTGAACGGGTACAGCCGGAAGGTGGAGACGGACCTGCGGCAGGACTTCTTCGCCCACCTGATGCGGCTGGACGCGGCGTTCTACAGCGGCTGGCGGACGGGCGACCTGATGAGCCGGGCGACGAACGACATCCTGAACGTCCGGATGGCGGTCGGCCCGGCCATTATGTACACGGTCAACACCGTGGTCCTCGGCGCCCTGGCCCTCGGCTTCATGCTCGCGGTGAGCCCGCTGCTCACGGGGGTGGCGCTCATCCCGATGGTGCTGCTTCCGCCGGTCACGCTCTACTTCGGCCGGCTGATCCACCGGAAGACGGAGCGGATCCAGGAGCACCTGGGCACACTGACCACCGCGGTCCAGGAGAACCTGTCGGGGGCGCGGATCGTCCGGGCCTACACCCAGGAGGACGCCCAGGTCGAGGACTTCGACGCGCTGAACCGGGAGTACCTGGACCGGAACATGGACCTGGTCCGGACCACCGGCGCGTTCTACCCGACGCTCTCGCTCATGGCGGGGCTGGGCATGCTGGCCGTCCTCTATGTGGGCGGTCGGCTGGTCATCACCGAGACCATCACCATTGGCGGCTTCATCGCCTTCGGGTTCTACCTCACCATGATGATCTGGCCGATGATCGCCCTCGGCTGGGTGGTCAACCTGTACCAGCGGGGTGCCGCTTCGCTGCGACGCATCCTCGCCGTGTTCGACACCGCGCCCACCGTCCGGGACCCGGCCCGGCCGCAGACGCTGGGCCGGGTCCGGGGCGAGCTCGAGTTCCGGGATGTCGCGTTCCGGTATCCGGAGACGGAGCGGGAGGTGCTCCGGGACGTGTCGTTCCGCGTCCCGGCGGGCTCGACGGTGGCGCTGGTGGGCCCGACGGGCGCCGGGAAGTCGACCGTCATCTCGCTGATGACCCGGCAATACGACCCGACCCACGGCCGGGTCCTGCTGGACGGCATCCCGCTGGACGAGCTGCCGCTCCGGACCGTGCGGGACGCCATCGGCGTGGTGCCGCAGGACGCCTTCCTGTTCAGCGAGACCATCGCGGACAACATCGCCCTCGGAATCGACGCCGAGACCGAGGCGGACGTCATGGCACCGGTCCGGGCGGCGGCCTCCATTGCCCAGCTCGACGAGGCGATCGGCGGCTTCCCCCACGGATTCGAGACCCGTCTCGGGGAACGGGGCGTGAACCTGTCGGGAGGCCAGCGCCAGCGCGCCACACTGGCCCGCGCCCTGGCCGGGGACCCGGACATCCTGATCATGGACGACTCGCTGAGCGCCGTGGACACGCACACCGAGCGCCGGATCCTCCGGGGACTCCGGGAGGTGCTCGCGGATCGCACCGCACTGATCGTGAGTCACCGGGTCACCGCCGTCATGGAGGCCGACCTGATCCTGGTGCTCGACGATGGGCGGATCGTGGAGCGCGGCACCCACGACGAGCTCATGGCGGCCGACGGGGTCTATGACAACCTGCTCCGTCGCCAGCTCCTGGAGGAGGGGCTGGACGGCGACGAGCCCCGTACAGCGGCGCTTGCTGCCGCCCCGACCGGAGTCTAGCTTCCCTCGCGCAATGACCGATATGGACCGCACCATCCTGATCGTGGAGGATGATGACCTGCTCCGCGACGCCTTCAAGATCCTCCTGGAGGACGCCGGCTACCAGGTCCTCGATGCGCCCACGGCCGGGGCCGCGCTGACCCTGGCCAACGAGCGGCTCCCCGCCCTGGTCATCCTCGACCTCGGCCTCCCCGACCGCCCCGGCCTCGAGGTGGTCCGCGAGCTCCGCGACGATCCCGACCTCCGGGCGACCCCCATCATCGCGCTGACCGGTCGCGTCGGCCCCGAAGAGAAGCAGGCCTGCCTCGATGCCGGCTGCGATCGCTACCTCGCCAAGCCCGTGGCCCCCTCCGACCTGCTGAAGGAGCTGCCCCCGCTCCTGGGACAATGACTGCCGGGCGGGCCCCGGACGACCGGGGCTGGCCGTCCGACCGGCGGCCCGCCGGCTCCTGGCTGCGCCGCCTCCGTCGACGGTTCTTCCGCGCGTACTACCGCCTCAAGTACTTCCCGTTCGCCCGGTTCCGGCGGCGGGACGAAGCGCCCGGCCGCGGGTTCATCGGGATCCAGATCGACGCCCTCTCGTTCGAGGACATCGAGCGGGCCCTCGACCACGGCCACCTGTCGTTCCTCCGGCGTCTGATCGAGCGCCACGGCTGGGAGCTCCGCCGCTACCCGGCCGGGCTGCCCAGCGCGACGCCCGCCGCACAGGCCGCCATCTTCCACGGCACCAAGGACCGGATCCCCGCCTTCCGGTTCTACGAGAAGCAGGACCGACGGGTCATCATCGGCTCCGAGCCGGCGTCCATGCAGCGGATCCGGGACCGGCTCCCGGATCGGGGTATCCTCGATGGCGGCTCCAGCTACGTGAACCTCTTCGATGGCGGCGCCGACCGGGCGACCTGGACGCTCTCCGACCGCAATCGCCGTCCCTTCCTCCGGAACCTGGGCGGCGGCCGCGTCCTCCTGCTGCTCCTGCTCCATCCCGTCCGCACCCTGCGCATGATCCTCGTGGCGGTCCTCGAGTACCTGCGGGAGGAGCGGGACCGGCTCATCAGCCAGCTCCGGGGCCAGTCCACCTACTACTGGTGGTACCTCCCGTTCCTCCACATCGGGACCAACGTCGTGCTCCGCGAGCTCCAGACCCTGTCCATCCTCCTGGACATCTACCTCGGCGTGCCCG
>CAYMLW010000353.1:0-4689 GCA_964391035.1 uncultured Gemmatimonadaceae bacterium | reverse complement strand
GGCTGGCGGCTGGCGGCTGGCGGCTGGCGGCTGGCGGCTGACGGCTGGCGGCTGACGGCTGGCGGCGGACGGCTGACGGCTGGCGGCTGACGGCTGACGGCTGGCGGTCCCCCTGCCACTCCACCTCGGCTGACGGCTGGCGGCTGGCGGCTGACGGTCCCGCTTCCACTCCACCTCGGCGGACGGCTGGCGGCTGGCGGCTGATGGGTGGCTCTTCCACCCAGCCTCCGGAGCGAGGCGTAGCCGTCTTCGACTCGCTCCGGACGGGGCCCGGCCACCATCCGGCCTGGCCGGAGCGACCGGCTCCACGGGATTCCGTCCCATCCGGCTATGGACCTGCCCCTCCGGGAGGAACATCGTGGGGCATGGCGTTTCGATTCGAGGATCTCGAGGTGTATGGCCGGGCTGAGGATTGTCTGGTTCTGGCGTACGCCGTTGCAGAAGATCTCCCGCCGAATGAGCGATACAACCTGGCATCGCAGCTTCGGCGGGCGGCGCTGAGCGTGGTCCTGAACATCGCGGAGTCCACGGAACGGCGCGGTCCCCGCGACGCGGCCCACTTCGTCGAGATCGCACTGGGATCGGCGGTGGAGGTGGTGGCCTGCCTGCGGATCGTGTCCCGATTCTACCCCCTGGACGCCAGCCGCCTCGCCGAGGTCCGGGACGAATACGAGGTGCTCTACCGACAGCTCCATGCCTTTCGCCGAAGCGCCCTCGCCAAACCCACCCCCGATGCCCTGACCAACACCTGACCCTTCCCCTTCCCCTTCCCCTCAGCCCTCAGCCCTCAGCCATCAGCCATCAGCCCTCAGCCCTCAGCCCTCAGCCATCAGCCATCAACCCTCAGCCCTCAGCCGCCAGCCGCCAGCCGTCAGCCTGGCGAGGGGCGGTGGAAGGGCCGGCCCGTCAGCCGCCAGCCGCCAGCCTGGGAACGAGCGCGAGCCGGAGCGTCGACCAGTCGCCGGGGACTACGGAGCCGGCGAGGAACCAGTCGTCTATGGTGTTGTTCGGGTGGGCGTGGCTGTACCGGACCACCTTCCAGCCGGTGAACGCGCCGATGGCGGCGCCGAAGACCACGTCGCTGGTCCAGTGCCGATTGTCGAACATGCGGGACACGCCGACGAGGGCGGCGGGCCCGTACGTGGCGAGGCCGATGAGGTAGTCGTTGCCGTCCCAGATCCTCTCGATCTCGTGGGCGGCCGCGGCGGCAAAGGCGAAGGCGGCGGAGGTGTGGCCGGAGGGGAAGGAGCGGTGGCAGTCGTCGCGCGCGAAGCCGCGACCGAGCTTGAAATCGAAGGGGTCGTGGATGTCCAGGGCGGGCCGGGCGCGACCGGCGAGGACCTTGATGGCGTAGGTCACGACCTCCGCGATCACGATGGCCTCGCCCATGTGGAGGCCGGCATCGGCCATGTCGTCGAATCCGCCGATCCGGCC
The DNA here is from genome assembly GCA_964391035.1 of uncultured Gemmatimonadaceae bacterium. Classification (GTDB taxonomy): domain Bacteria; phylum Gemmatimonadota; class Gemmatimonadetes; order Longimicrobiales; family RSA9; genus JAWVYT01. The sequence goes on along the minus strand of CAYMLW010000353.1, from coordinate 3,255 downwards.
GACGCCGTAGAGACCGCCGCTCATGATCAGGGAGCCGGGGACGCCGAGCAGTTTGAAGACCCGGGCCGCGGGTTCGAGGCCGGGCGTCTCCTGGAAGACGGAGTCCCGGATGCCGACGGCGATCCGCTCGTCCAGCGGAAACGCCAGGGCGGCGGCGCCGAGGTAGGCCCCCGCGATCCAGGCGTCGCGGCTGTCGAAGAGGGGCCCCGGATCGCCGATGGGATCGATCTGGGCGGCGGCGGGACCCGGGCCGAAGGCCGGGCAGCAGAGGGCCGCCATGGCCAGCGCCAGGGTCGGGCAGAAGGCGCCAGAGCGCGCCGGACCCCGGCCGCCACGGAGGCGCCCGCTCCCCGAGCCGCGCTGGCGGCGTCGGGTCGGGCCTGGCCGCCGGGAGCGGGCCGCGGTTGCGTCGCCCGGGGACCCGGGCATTTCGCGGTGAGGCACTGTCGGCAGTCCGCAGGACGTATCCGAGGTGCGGGTACATGACGGGACCGGAGACGACGACCCGGTACGGCAGGGCCACGAGGCCGGCGCGATCCTCGTCACGACGGTCACTCGCCAGGGGCGACCAGCCCGCCGAGGAGCGGGGCGTACCCCTCCCGGAAGGTCGGGTACCGGAAGGCGAATCCCGACTCCACCAGCCGCCGGCTCGAGCAGCGCTTGTTGGAGCCTCGCCGCTCGGGCACCGGGTCCTCCTCACCGGCCTCCCGGCACGGGTCCGGCGCGCCGGCCCGGGCCGCAACCCAGCGGTACACGTCCCGGAGCGGGGCCGGATCCCGGTCCACGCCCAGGTAGACGGGGTCCGGATCCGCGAGCGTGAGGATGTGGTGGGCGGCGCGGGCGGCGTCGTCCCGGTGGATCCGGTTGCCGTACCGGTCGGCCGGCGGGCAGCCGGCCTGGCCGTCGACCACCCGCTGCACGGTCCGGGTCCGACCCGGCCCGTAGATCCCGCCGAGCCGCAGCCCGGTCCCTGGCGCGGCGCGCTCCCGGACCCGGGCCTCGCCCTCGAGCATCCGCTCGGCGCCCGGTCGGGCGGGCTCCGGCGCCGTCTCCTCGTCGACCCAGCGGCCATCGGTGTGGCCGTACACGCCGGTGCTCGACACCAGGACCACCCGCGACGGCCGGGCCAACGCGTCCAGCACGTTGCCGGGCCCATCGACGTAAGCGGCGCGGTAGGCCTCCTCGCTCCGGCTCGAGGGCGACACCGCGTAGACCACGGCGTCCACGTCGAGATCGGCGATCGGCGAGAGCGTGGCCGGGTCCGTGACGTCGGCCGCGAGGGGCTCTACGCCGGGCGGCAGCGTGGTCGGATCCCGCTTGAGCCCGACGACGGCGACGCCCTCGCCCACGAGGAGCTCCGCCAGCCGCCCGCCCACGTAGCCGCACCCGGCCACGAGGACCCGGCGGGGGCGGACCGGCGCGGCACCGCGAGTCGCGTCGCTCACCATTCCTCCATCATCGCGTCGGTCACCTCGTACTCCCCGTCCAGCCAGGCGATGATCTCCCGGGCCGCGGGGTAGTCGGCGTCGTATCGTTCCCGCAATCGCTCCTCCCTGTCTTCGAGCCGGTCGAGGCCGGTGTCCTGCAGCAGGACGAGGTCCTCCGCGAGCCGGTCGCCGAGGGTGGGCCCGAGGACGGCGTGTGCCGCCCGGCGGGTGGCCCGGAGGTAGTCGTAGTCGTTCCCCTGGTCGTAGCTGTCGAGCAAGGTAAGGAGAGGCACGCGCGTGAGCACGGGCTGGAGGGCGCCGTTGAGGGCGTGGCCGGCCACACGGTCCGCCAGCGATGCGGGACGGCCGGTGAACCCCCGGACGTGGAGGAACCGGGAGAGGCGCCCGCCGTCGTTGACGGGGTAGTTGTCCCACAGGAACGGCCGGCGTCGCAGCGTCTCGGTCACGCGCTCGAGGTGCCCGTCGGCGAGCTCCCGGGAGATGACCTCGGGGCCCGTCCAGAAGACCTCGATCCCGGGGTCGAGCCCTTCCCCGAGGTCGGCGAGGTAGCCGTCCGGTCGTCGGCCAAAGGCGCGGTCGAGGGTCGGGTCGTCGGAGTAGTAGCTGGGGCAGACGATCAGGCGATCGGCCCCGGTGCGGGTCGCCACGTGGCCCACCACCTCGAGCTGGCGGGCGGCCAGGTCCGGGAGGTCGCCGCGCATGTCGTCGAACAGCAGGGCGAGGTCATCGAGGCCGAGGTCATCGAGGAAGGCCAGCTTGCGGTCCAGCGCGGCGCGGGCCTCGTCGTCGAAGGCGCGGTAGATCTCGTACGGGCTCAGCCCCACGCCGAAGCGGACGTCCAGCTCGCGACACCGGGCGGCCAGCCCGGCCAGCGATTCGGCCGTGTCCGGGGGGTAGTCCTCGCGCCAGCGGCGCCGGAGGTAGGCGTCGGGCTTCGGGGCGTAGAGGTAGAACGAGAAGCCGTGGTCGGCCAGGAAGCCCACCATGTCCCGGCGCCCGTCCCAGCTCCAGGGCCGGCCGTAGAAGCCCTCGATGAGGCCGAGCTCGGGGCGTCCCGCGGTACCTCGGGCTCCCGTCACGGTGCGGAGCCCTCCTCCGTGCCGTCCGCGCCGCCCGTGGCGTCCGTGCCTCCGGCGCCGTCCCCGCCGGACAGGTCGGCGCACGCCACCACCGGCCCCGGGCCGCTCTCGCCGGACGACGCGTGGACCCGAAGGCTGTAGGCGCCTTCGTCGAGATCCGGGAGGGAGAGGCTGCGGACCATGGCCCCGCCCCGGGCCGGCGCGTCCTGGGCCCGGACGTTCAGCGGTGTCGAGATGCCGGCCATGTCGCCGAGGTCGGTCATGGCGACGACCACTCCCGCGGCCTCACCGCACGGCCCGCCGTGAATGTGCCAGTCGTGCTCGCCGGGCTCGAGTCCGTCCAGGAGGACCTCGAGGCGGAAGCCGATGGGACCGGCCGGCCGGCCCTCCTCCGGCGACACCGCTTGGCCGCCCGCGATCCGCATCTCGTACAGCCGGACCACGCCGGTCACGTGGGCGTCGTTCATGCCCTCGAAATCGGCGGTGTGGACCGGGTGGTCGGCCCGGGGCGTCGTGGTCATGGGCGGTGCCCGGTCCGGCGCCTCGATGGCGTCCTCGTCCCCGAGGTCCCGTTCGGGCGTGTCCGCGCAGCCCGTTGCGAGCAGGGCGAAGGCGGCGATGGTGGCGGTCCAGGTGCGCATGGTTCGAGCTCCGCTGGGGGTACGTGTGAGATTCGGTCCGGCCGGCTGGAGGCGCAAAGACCGGACCGGCGGCGCTACCATTCGAGT
>CAYMLW010000352.1:0-4689 GCA_964391035.1 uncultured Gemmatimonadaceae bacterium | reverse complement strand
GGTGTCTCATGCTTCTTCATTTCGCCCCCCATGTCAACGAAACGACATGCTACCCCCCGGTTCCAGAAGTGGTTCCGGCGGCGGGCCAGACGACTCGATCAACTTGCGCCCGACCGTCTTCTGCGATCCATGGCCGCCCGGCAGCGTGCGCTGGCCGAGGAGCTGGTGGGCGACCGGTACCGGGAAAGCAACCGTCGTCTGGCGGAGTGCGTGGACTTCGACCCCGCCGAGTACGGCTACTCTCTCTAACAGACTCGGGGGCGGCAGGTGGCGGACCCTGCCATGCGAGTGGCGGCGGCCGATGAGTGGCGGAGGGTCCTCAGGCCTCCCGACGTGAAGTCGGCCGGGCGCGGAAACGGAGCCAGCGATCCCGTGCGGGGCGCATGCGATTGTAGGCGTTGTTCAGCAGCTTGAACATGTGTATCTCCGCCTGGAACACCGGGCCCAGGTCGCGGATGCGTGAGTCGAACAGCTCCACCGCGAAGCGGTACAACTCCAGGTCGTACCGGTTGTGCTCCTCGATGATGGCGAGAGTCTGGTCGTCGATCTCTCTCACGCTGGGTCGGTCTTTCGTCACATTGCGCCGTATGTAGAGCGGGATCCTCCAGTCGAAGGCGCGCCGGAACACCAACAGGCTCTCGTCGAACCGTTCGAGGATCCCGACCGCGTCGAAGCGGAGCGCGAGGTTGCGCTTGGCCATGTCGAGCATCTCCCGGCTGCACTCCCCGGCCTCGACGAGATGGTGCGGCGCCCCGGCGATACTCCGGACCTGGCCGTTGTCCATTTCCAGGGATATGCCGCCGCCGGAGGTCTCCACGTACTCCCGCAGGCTCATGCTGTGCACCGCGTCGTACAGGTAGTGGTCCGGGATCCGGCGGGCGTAGTAGTAGTGGGAGACCATGCGGTCCACGGGATTGCGCAGCATGGTCACGTACCGCACGGGGGCTCCGAGGGCTTCGTGGATCCCGAACGGCATGTGCCCCTGGATCAGGCGGACGCGCTGGCGCTCTGCCCGGTCCAGGTCACGGAGCCGGGACACGGTGCCCTCCAGGTCTTCCTCCGGCTGCGTCTTGAAGAGCGACTCGTGACCGTACTGCCGGGCGAAAACCTTCTTCAGCGTCGTCCCGGCCGTCTTGGGGACGTGGACGAAGACCAGAGGCTGTGGCTCCGGGTGTCGGGAGGGGGATTTCATGGTGTCGTCGGCGGCGCCCACGGCCGTCCGCATCGTGTCCGTCCGCATCGTGTCCGTCCGCATCGTGTCCGTCCGCATCTACTCCTGCTCTGCTCCTGATCTCTCAACGGGTCTATCCGAGGTCCGGACGGGCATGTCCACACGATCGAGAACCCCGTGCTCGCGCAGGGTCTCCGCCATCTCATGGCACCAGTCGACGGGCATGCCGATGTGCTCGGCCACGGCGACCAGGTCGCGGCCGCCGTCCGAGTACATGATGAGGTTCATCATGTCCTTGATGCCGCGTTTGTGGCCCGGATGGTGAATCGTGGGATAGAGGCCCCGTTTCCCCAGCTGCGGCTCGCACGGCATGGTCGTACGATAGGTGTGGTTGCGTTCGAGGGCCAGCAGGATCTCCCTGTACAGCTCGAGGGACCCGCCCAGGCCCTTCGGCGTGATCAGCGACAGGTCGTCCAGCGACGTGTGGTACTCCGGGTACTCCCTGTACTTCGACCGGGTCACCGAGACCACCGGCAGATCGACACCCGGACTGCAGTACTGCCGCTCGTCGCTGCCGCGCTCGAAGAAATCGTAGTGGGTGAAGCCCGGGACGCGGTGCTTCATGACATGGAGCGACACCCGGTCGGCCAGAGTATCGCCGTTGCGCGACTCGAGGAACGAGTAGACCCGCTCGTCGCCCACGCAGCTGACCACGTACCCCGCGACGGTCTTCTCCTTCATCGCCTCCAGGTTGCGGCTCAGGTAGGTGATCGACCCGATGGTCTCGGGGATGAAGACGATGCGGTAGGTGTAGCGGCGGTCGTCGCGCTCCTGGAGCCACCGGGCCAGCTCCGTGACCACGACGGGCCCCGACAGCTCGTTGTTCGCCATGGAGGGGTGGCAGACGTAGGTCGACAGCAGCACCTCCCGGTCCTCCTCGCCCGGCAGGATCAGCTCGCCGTAGCTGAGGGATCCTGGCTCGAGGGTGCTGTCGATGACGACCCGGTAATTCCCCTCTTCGAGGCGCTCCCGGTCCCGATGGGCGAGACAGAAACCCCAGCGGGGCTGGTAATACGACGTGACGAAAGGGATGGCATCCGGCATCTCCGGCAGGGAGTGGAGGTGCTCGTCGAGCTCCTCCAGGGTGACCGTCCTGTCCACCGGCACCGAGTAGCCGACCACGTGGAGGTTGTGCTCCCGGAAGTCGATGACCCGCTCGCCCGCCTCGTCCTCGACCCACGCGTCCCGGATGTTCCATTCCGGCGGGACCTCCCAGTCGAAGACCTTCGTCCCCGACGGCACCTCGTGGATCTCGAGGCCCGGCAGCCGCTCCCGTATCCGGCGCAGCGTCTCCCGGGTCCCCTCGCCGGTGATGCTCCGGGGCAGCGGGAAGAGCTCGGTGGCGAAGTCGTGCATCCGCTGGTGGACCGCCGGGTCGCCCGAGCTCGCCGGGTCCGTCGGTCCTCCAGCTGCGGGGTCCCGCTCAGCCATAGGCCTGGAGCGGCGGGGCCGAGGCGTGGCCCACGCGACGCAGGATGTCCTCCGCCACCACCCGGGCGCCATCGGTGGCGATGGCATGGTGCTCCATGGCGTGGAGGATGCTCGGGTACTCGCGCTCGATGAAGCGGGGCAGGATGTCGTTGAAGCTGCGGGCGAACTGCTCGAGGGAAACGAAGGAGCCGAGGCCCTCGTGCTTCACGTTCATCATGTTCTCGCTCATCTCCGGGTTCATGGCCTCGCCGACCAGGAGCATGGGCGTACGGAAGGCGATGCACTCGGAGATGGTGTTGAAGCCCGCGCGGGCGATGACCAGGTCGACGTGGGGGATGTAGTCGACCAGGAACTCCTTGCTCTTGATGTAGGTGACGTTGTCGCCGGACAGGTCGAAGGCGGTCGAGATGAAGAAGTGGAAGTCCTCGAGCTCGCCGACCCTCTGGAGTGCGAGGTTGACGTGCTCGCGGAGCACCTCGGAGCCGCTGCCCATGACCAGCACCCGGAACCTGTCCTCGGGCAGGTCTTCGGGGAGCTCGGCGTTGTGCTTGCGCACGATCAGCGGGACCTCCTGCACCTGGGTGGCATAGCGGTGCAGGACCTCCCGGGGGGTGAGCGGCGGGAAATAGAGGACATCGGCCAGCTCGGTGTCGCGAGCGAACCGGTGCAGCAGCTCCGAGCCGAGCGGTGGCGGGAAGAGCTTGGCGAAGAACCAGTCCCAGGGGAAATGGGCGATCCCGAAGACGGGGACGCCGGCCTCGTGGGCCACGGGGAAGGCCTCGTAGACGAAGTCGGAGATGACGAAGTCGTAGTCGAAGTCCTCGAGCTCCCGTGCGATGAACGCCTCGGAGCGCTCCTCGTAATCCTCGAAGGCCTTCCGGATCCCGGCCAGATCCGGTGAGCCGTCCGGGTGTTTGCTCCAGGTGATGTTGTTGTAGCGATCCACCAGCTCGACGTCCCGGAGGATCCACTTCGCGTCCTCGTAGTGTCGATGGGTCTGGAACGTGATGTGGAGGTCGGGGTCGATGGCGCGGAGTTGCTCGACCACCGCGCTCTGCCGGACCAGCGGACCGAAGCCCTCGTCGGTTCCGTAGATCTTCGCCCTCATGGCCCGTCCCGTCGCTCCCATGGCACGGCGCTCATGCCCCGCTCACCCGCGCCCTGGCCGGTGTCCCGGCGACCATGAGCATCTCCTCGGCGACCCCCTCGACCTGGTCGACCGAGACCTCGCGGATGCAGTGGGCGTGGGCGGCCGTGCAGCTTCCGGAGCACGGCGCCAGCGGGGCGTCCGGCTGCAGGACGACGGAGTGTACGCCCCAGGGGCCGAACCGGACCGGCGACTGGGAGGCGTCGTCCGGGACGTGTGTCGAGCCGGACCAGACGCCCACGACCGGCGTACCGACGGCCGCCGCGAGATGCAGGACGCCGCTGTCGTTCCCGACGAATAGGTCGCAGCGTTCGAGCAGCGCCGCGGCCTGCCGCAGCGTGGTGGTGCCCACCATATCGACCACCGCCGCGTCCGCCCGGCCCTTCACCGCGGCGCCCAGCCCCTGCTCGCCGGGTCCGCCGATCAGGATCGCCCGCACCCCGTGGGTATCGGCGAGCCAGGTGGCCAGCTCGGCGTACCGGTCCGTCGGCCACAGCCGTCTCGGATGGCTGGCTCCGACGCCCAGTGCGACGACGGGTCCGGGGCCGAGCCCGTTCTCTTCCCAGACCCTATCCGCGAAGGCGTGCTCCGACGCGGCGAGGGTCAGCTCGAGCCCGGTGTGCTCGACGGTGCCGCCGATCCCCTCGATGAGGCGGAGATTCTGTTCGACCTCGTGAGCCGCGTCGCTGCCCTCCACCACGTCCGTGAGCAGTCGGTCCAGATCCGGGTTCCCGGACTGGCGCCCGCCCTGTCTGTCCCGCTGCGCGTAGCCCACCCGCCGCCTCGCGCCGCTGAAGTAGAGGAGGAACGGGGCGTCGTAGAAGTCCGTCCCCCAGCGAGGCACGATGGCGATATCGGGCCGTCGGCCCCACAGGTGACT
>CAYMLW010000351.1:0-4698 GCA_964391035.1 uncultured Gemmatimonadaceae bacterium | reverse complement strand
CCCCCGGTGGATTTCGTAACCCGCCTCAATACCCCACTTTCCGGATGAGAACTAGACTAATCACGATGGTCGACTACTAGCCGATACTCACGGCAAAGGCGGCTCCGGCACGGTTCAGCAGAGGTGATCCTAGCGCAATTTGCTTCGCATTCGGCGCAGCCTCATCTCGATCTTCCAGCTCCACCGGACCGCGCGCTCAAGTCCGATCAGGACGGCGTCCAGGATCTGTGACGGGGAGGTGGTCCGGAAGACTGCCTGCTCGTATCCGAACCGCTCCAACTCCTCGCCGGCAAACGAGTCGAATCGCCGGTGCTGGCCCACCGTCCACGACTCCGCCCGCGCCAGAGGCCGGAAGTCAGCGCTGATGGGCACGGGTTGCCAGTGCGGTCCCTTTGCCCCCTCGCCGTGGTAGGTCGAGGAGCCCTTCACCGGGACGTCGTCGACACAAGCGTAGTCGTAGCGATCGGGGTCCGGCCCCAGGGCCTCGAAGATGCTTCGCATCTCGGATGGCGTGTTCTGCACCAGGTCCTCGTAGCGTACCAGGACGTGCGGTCCCGGGTCGGAGGCGAGGAACCGGTCGATGGCCCGGGCGCCCTCGGCCCAGCCCCGGGCCTCGGCCTCGAGGGTCGCCTCGCGACCGAAGGTGCGGCGTGCCGATTCCACCACGGCCCGGCCGTCCCGGACCAGCAGCAGGAACGCGGCGTCGGGAAAGTAGGCGCGGGCTCGACCGAGCCCTTCCACACTCGGTGTCTTGGTCCAAATGAAGGGTGCAGGCCCCGCGACGCGGGTCAGGGCCGACCGGATTCCCTCCCCGAGCCCGAGGCGGGCCTCCGCGCGGAGCTCGTCCCGTCGCGATTCCTGCCACCGGCTGGAGGACCGTTGGACGTACCTCTCCAGTGAATCGAGCTCCTGGACGAGCTGGTCCTCCCAGAGCCCCTCGGCCTTGGCGCAATCGGGATGCCTCGACAGGAGATTGCCCAGGTAGTTGGTGCCTGAGCGGCGTCGGATTCCGAGAAGGAAGATGATCTGCGGCTCTGTTCCTGCGCTGTCCATAGCCGACGATTGTCTGGTTCCAGCCCTACTTCACCCAGCTCGGGAAAGCATCGAAGTCGTTGTTGGTTGTCAACCGCTGATGGTTTCCGCCGGACGGATCCATCGTATACAGTTCGTAGTCTCCGTCTCGATCACTGGCATACACGATCTTACTTCCGCCCGTAGACCAGGCTGGCGTCGTCTCATCGGCCTCGTTGAACGTTAGCCTGGTCACGTTGCCGCCATCCGCGTCCATGACGTAGATGTCGCCGGGCCCGCTCACGGTCTCGTACGAGACGAAGAGGATCCTGCTGCCGTCGGGGGACCACTTGGGGAAGAGCTTGTTGTCGTCGCCGTCGGTCAGGCGGACGACGGACCCCTCGCCATCGCTGGGCATGACGAAGAGGTGGTAGACGCCGCCGACCTGGTTGCTGGAGAAGACGATCCGGGAGCCGTCGGGAGAGACGGTCGGGTAGACCTCGGTGCCGGTGAACTCGGTCAGCCGGGTGGCGTCGCCGCCGAAGGGGTCGATGGAGTAGAGGTCGTAGGTCCCGGCGCGGTTGCTGGCGAAGACGATCCGGCCGGTGGCGGACCATTCGGGCAGCCAGTCCTGGGCGTCGGAGTCGGTGGTGATGTTGGCGGCGGCGGTGCCCGCGCTGGTGATGGTGTAGACCTCCCGGTTGCCGTCCCGGTCGGTGTAGAAGGCGATGCGGGAGCCATCGGGCGACCAGCTCGGGTACTGGTCCATGCTGCCGGCGGTGGTCACCTGCCGGTCCGGCTGAACGCCCAGCGGGTCCATGATCCAGATGTCGACGCTCCGGTCCCGGTCGCTGGCGAAGGCGATGAGGCCGAGGTCGCAGGCCACGGAGAAGGCGGCGGCGGTGGTGTCCCGGAACGGTACGGTCACGGCCATGGGGTTCGCGTCCTGGACGGTGCAGTTGCCGGCCACGTCCAGGAGCTCGAGCTGGGCCGCGCCCTCGGCCACGTCCTCGAGGACCACGGTGTCGTTGATGCCTATATCGACGGTGTCCCCGTCAATGGCGACCTGGTAGCCGTCGACATCGACGTCGGTGCCGGTCGTGGCCACGGAGACCTCGACGGCGCCGACCCGCTTCAGGCACTCGACGGTGAAGATGGCGGCGGCGGTGTCGCCGTGGGTCACGTCCCGGACCTTGGGGTTGGACGTGGCGACGGTGCAGTTCGGTGCGACGCCGGTCAGCTCGATGGTGACCTCGCCCTCCCGGATGGGCTCGAACACGCGTTCATCGTCGATGCCGATGTCGAACGCGCTGCCCCGGAAGGTCAGCTGGTAGCCGTCGGGGTCGAGGTCCTCGCCGGTGGTCTCGGTCCGGATCCGCAGGGCGCCCTCCCGGAGCACGCAGCGGAGCGCGAAGGCGACGCTGACCGTGTCCCGCCAGATCACGGCGGCGTTGCGCGGGTTGTCGCCCTCGAGGGTGCAGTTGTCGGCGATGTCCAGGAGCTCGAGGACGGCGGTGCCCTCGGGGACGCCGTCGAAGACCCGGGTCTCGGTCCAGCCGATCTCCGAGGTGTCATTGTTGATGGCCAGGAGGAACGAGGTGTCGACATCGTTGCCGATGACGTTCATGTCGACTGCGATGGCGCCCCTGCGGGAGGTGCAGGTCAGGGAGAACGACACCTCGCTGGTCTCCCGGTACGCCACGTCCACGGCCCGGGGGTTGTCGCCCTGGACGGTGCAGTTGGCCCTGATGTCCAGGAGCCGCACGTCCCGGGTCCCGGTCGGGACCTGGCGCATGACGATCCGCTCGTTGGCGCCGACCCGGGCCGTGTCGCCGGCGATGGCGACACGGTAGCCGTCCGGGTCCGGGTCCTCCCCCGTCGTGGCCACCGTCACGCCGACGGACCCGACGCTCGGCACGCATTCGACCGAGAAGGCCGTCTCGGCCGTGTCGGCGTAGACCACGTCCACGGTGCGGGGGTTCGGTCCCTCGACCGAGCAGCTCCCGGGCACCAGCAGCTCGACGGGCGTGGCGCCGCCCCGGAGCTCGTCCAGCACGACCACGTCGTTCGCGAACACGTCCACCGTGTCGTCGCCCACCGCGACCCGGTAGCCGGTCGGGACGTCGTCGCCCGACGAGGCCACGGTGATCTCCATGGCGCCGATGTCGGTGTCACACGCCACGGCGAAGCTCACCGTGGCCGTCTCGCCGAAGACGATCTCGGCGGTCACGGGGTTGGCGCCCTGCACCGCGCAGTTCGGGTGCACGTCCCGGAGCTCGACCGCCGCGGTGCCGTGGGGGACGCCGGTCACCGTGACGGACCCGTTGGGCTCCACGGACCCGGTGCTCTCGCCGGCGACCACCTCGTAGCCGTCGGGATCGGGGTCCTCGCCGGTGGTCGTGACGGAGACCTGGACGGAGCCCTCGTGGGGCACGCAGGTCACGGCGAACGTGAGCCGCGTGGTGTCGTTCTCGGCGAGCTCGACGCTCCGGACCCGGGAGGGGACGGAGCAGTTGGGGGCGAGGCCGCCGATCTCGGCCTCGTAGGTGTCGACCTCGAGGGGCGTGAAGATGACGGTCCCGCCCGGGGCGAGGTGACGGGTCTTGCCGTCGACGGTGACGGTGAAGCCGTCGGGGTCCGGGTCGGGCCCGGAGATGTCGGCGCCGACCTCGAGGGCGCCGAAGACGGGGCCGAAGAAGCCGTCGCAGGCGGCGAGGGCGAGAAGCGCGGCGAGGGCCAGGAGCGCGAGGGACGGGACGACGGATGTCGTCGTCGACGCCCTACGACGCTCGTATCCTGGCCCGGGCCGCATTCGCTTCATCTTCTTCGGGACCGCGTCTGGGTTACGGCTTGATGATGAAGGCCGGGGTCATCGAGAACGGCAGCTTGCGGATCTCGATGTCCTTGTCGGCGAAGTACTCGTCCACCGCGTCGGTCTCGCCGGCCACGGTGCCGTAGTCGTCCACGATCAGGATACCGCCCCGCTCGATGCGCGGCCAGAACGTCTCGAGGATGGTCTTGCTGGGCTCGTAGATCTCGGTGTCCAGGTTGAGGAGCGAGATCTTGAACTCGGGCCGCTCCTCCATGTACGCTGGGACCGTCTCGTTGATGTCGCCCTTCACCAGCTCGACCCAGCGGGCGCAGTGCTTCCGGCGCAGCACGTCCATGAGCTGCTCCTCCGAGATGCTCTCGTCGCCCGCCGCGTCGGTGAACTTCTTCCGGGCCTTCCTGTCCGCCTCGTAGCTCGCCTCCGGGAACTTCCCGAAGATGTCGAATCCCACCAGCTTCTTCGAGAACGGGTTCGACAGCAGGTCACGGAACATGGCCCACCGGACGAAGGAGACCCCCTTCAGCACGCCGCACTCGACCACGGCACCGGGCACGTCCAGCACCCTCTTGTACAGCTCGTACTGCGCCAGAATCTTGCTGATCCGCGTGATGTCCGCGGTCAGGTAGAAGTTGTTCTCGTACTCGAACATCCTGTCGAAGTCCGGCAGCTCGATCATCGGGTTCTCCATCAAGCGGTGCTGTGGCGCCGGGTCACGCGGACGCGCGCGCCTGTGTGGACATGTGCCTCGGTCGGAGCCCGAAAGTATAGGCGGCCCTCTGCCACACAGCAACCCCGGGGCCAGTGGCCATCGCTCTGCCTCGTTGTCCTTCCCCCCTTCGTGTCCCACCGCTGGAGCC
>CAYMLW010000350.1:0-4717 GCA_964391035.1 uncultured Gemmatimonadaceae bacterium | reverse complement strand
CAACTCCCGATGGATCCGGATCGCCGTTCCCACGACCTCGTGTGAGAGCCGGTTCAACTCCCCCATCCCCCGATCCCCGCCAACCCCAACCGCTCCATGCCTCTCCATAGCACCCCCACACTCAGGCTTCCTTGCTCGTGCTCCTTGCTCGTGCTCCGTGCTCGGGCTCCGTGGCTCCGTGGCTCCGTGGCTCCGTGGCTCCGTGGCTCCGTGGCTCCGTGCGGGAGAGATACCTCTGAAACCGGGGCCCCTCAATAGCCGAATGGGTCAACATTCAGCACTCGACGGGTGCTGCCCCTCGACCCGGTGAAACCGGCTGCGGCCTGCGACCGGAGAGACCAGCCCCGGCAACATTCCCGACACCGGATCAACCAACTAGTTTTGCTCGGTGTCTCTGTTCCTCCGTGCCTCCGTGTGAGCAGTTCGGACGGTCCGTGTGGGCATTGAAAGGGCCCCTCTGTGAAAGAGAAGACCAGACGTCAGATCGCCCTGATCACGGGCCTCTCCGTGTGGCTCGTGGTGGCATGGCTGTTCTGGTGGTCACCGGTCCTGTATCCGCTGAAGCTCTTCGTGGTCCTGCTACACGAAGTGAGCCACGGGGCGATGGCGGTGGTGACGGGGGGCGAGATCCAGCGGATCGTGGTGACCCCGGACCAGGGCGGCGTCTGCTACTGTCCCGGCGGCAACGCGTTCCTGACGCTGTCGGCCGGGTACCTGGGGAGCCTGGCCTGGGGCGGACTGATCCTGAGCCTGGCCCGGAGCCGGCGGCCCGGTCCCATGACCGTGACCACCCTGATCGGCGTGGCCGTGCTCCTGTTGACCGTGCTGTACGTGCGCAACCCGTTCGGGATCCTCTTCGGCGCGCTGTTCGGGGGCGCTATGATCGCGCTGCGCGCCGCGGGCCGGGTGGTCCACGTGGCAGTGCTCACGGCACTGGGGCTGACCTCCTGCCTGTACGCGCTGCTCGACATCAAGAGCGATATCCTGGATCGCCCGTACCTCCCGTCGGATGCCCGAATGCTCGCGGACCTGACCGGGATCCCGACGGTGGTCTGGGGCGTCCTGTGGATCGGACTGGGCCTGGCGGTCAGCGTGCTGCTCCTGCGACGCGCGCTGGCCCGGGCGTAGAACAGGACCGCCCGCCGGGCGGATTCCCGGCGGGCGGTTCGTCCTGCTGGACCACGGAGGGCAGCGTCAGCCGCCGCCCCGGGGGCCACGGGGTCCGACGGGACGCCGACGGTGCATGCCGCGATCGCCACCGGGCCGATCGGCATGCATGATCCGGAAGAGCGTCCGCTCCTGGTCGTCGGTCAGCAGCGCGTGGATCTGCTGGCCGGCCTGGCGGTTCGCTTCCCGGATCTCCTCCCGCACGGGCCGCAGCTCACGCATGGTCTCCCGGAGCTGGTAGCGCTCCTCGATGGTGAGCTCGCTGGGCACGATGTCGCCGATCGCGTCCATGATCGTGGCGATCCGCAGCGCGTTCTCCGCCTCGAGCCCGTCCCGGATCGTCTGGACCTGCCGGACCTGCTCACCGGTCAGCTCCAGCTCCTCCTGGTGATCCAGGACCACCTCGGCCGGGTTGCGGAGCATCATGCCGGGTCCGCCAGACAGCATCCCCGGACCCATCCTCTGACCCGGACCCATCTGGCCCGGACCCATGCCCCGCCCGGGGCCCTGGGCGAGGGCCGGCACGGCCATCAGTGCCAGCGCCGTCACCATCGCCGCTGTCTTCATCCTCGTCATCGTCGTCTCCTCCAGAATTGGTGCGAGTGGTTCGTTGCCGAATCCACTCGTTCAGACGATGCTGCGGGCGGATGTGTTAAGACCCGACGGGCTCCGCCTCGATCTCGGGGACCACGTAGCGCCCGTCCTCCGCGACGGTGACCCACGGGACGCGCCGGGTCGCCTCGAAGTAGGCGTAGCCCTCGGCCAGGTTGCGCCAGAAGGCCCGCAGCTCGGCGTCCGGCCGGAAGGTCCGCTCGAGCCAGCGGATGGAGTGGGGGTCCATCCGACTGGGGAAGATGTGGATCGGGATGACCCGTTGCCCGGCGTCCATGGCCTGGACGGCGAGCCAGTAGACCTCCCGGATCTCGTCGTCCTCGATGGGCACACAGCCCACCGTCCGGCAGCCGCCATGGACGAAGATGTCGCCGCCGAGGGCCAGGGCGTCGCGGCGGATCCGGTCCGCCAGGTTCGGATAGCTGATCCCGAGCGAGAGGTGGTAGTCGCTCTCCGGGTTGAACCGGTCGACGAAGTAGAACCCCTCGGGCACCTGGTAGTCGCCCATCCTCACCTTGGGGCCGAGCTCGCCGGACGGCGCGCAGACCGGGTACTGCTTGATCAGGGTGTAGGTCGAGTCGGCGTTCCGGGCCCACAGCTCCATCACCCGTTCGTGCTTGAATACGCGCAGGTAGATCCGGGAGGCCGGGTAGTCGATGTCGCGCTCACGGAAGAGGGACCGGAGCGCCGTGTCGGTGATGGATCGCGCGGCGGCCACGCGCGCGAACGAGAGCTGGTTCGCCAGGAAGGCCTCGGGGCCGCGGCCCTCGTCGATCTCGGCGCCGAGCGGCTGCGCCGGCAGGGCCGTCCCGATGGGGTCCTGGGCCGCCGCACCCCCACACAGGACCGCGGACAGCCCGACGGAGGCCAGGCAGCGCTGCCAGAATGTCATCCGGATCTCCTCGGTTCCACGATTGGATGGCGCGCGCGGCACACACGACGGATGTACGCCACAGCCCCCCTCGCGTTCCGGACCCGCACGGTGCTGCGCCGATCGCCACCGGCTGGCCCGGACGGCTGCCGCGTTGTACCATTGGCCGTTCCGTCCCTGAGCGCCCGCGGCTCGACAGTCGCGGAATAACCTACAGAAGCGATACGGTATGGACGCCATGTTCGGTTGGATCGGTTCCGCCCTCGAGTGGTTCGTCGACGAGGTGGGGTACTACGTATGGGACTTCGGGATCCCCGTCGGGGAGGAACAGATCCCGTTCGTGGTGATCGCCCTGCTGGGCGTCGGCCTCTTCCTGACGTTCCGTCTGGCCTTCATCCAGCTCCGGCGCCTCGGCCATGGTTTTGCCGTCACCAGCGGGAAATACGACGACCCGGACGAGCCCGGCGATGTCGCCCACTTCCAGGCCCTCACGACGGCGCTCTCCGCGACGGTCGGGATCGGCAACATTGCCGGCGTCGCCATCGCCCTCCACTTCGGCGGCCCCGGCGCGCTCTTCTGGATGTGGATGACCGCGTTCCTCGGCATGGCCACCAAGTTCACCGAGGTGACGCTGGCCCAGCGCTACCGCGACGTGGTCGAGGACCACGACCCGAAGGCCTGGGAGGGCAGCGTCTCCGGCGGGCCCATGTACTACATCGAGAAGGGCCTCGGCCCCAACTGGAAGTGGATGGCCGTCTTCTTCGCCACCATGCTCGGGATCACCGCCTTCCTCACGGGGAACGGGATCCAGGCCAACACGGTGGCCGACACCATGGCCACCGAGTTCGGGATCCCGAACTGGATCACCGGGCTGGTCACCGCGTCCGTGGTCGCCCTCGTGATCCTGGGCGGGATCCAACGGATCGGGAAGGTCACCGGGATCCTGGCACCGGCCATGGCCGCGATCTATGTCCTGGGAGCCCTCTTCATCATCATCGCGAACTACGAACAGGTCCTGCCGACATTCGGCACGATCTTCCGCGAGGCCTTCAACCCGACCGCCGGCGTGGCGGGGACCGGGACGGGCGCGTTCCTGCTGACGCTGATGTGGGGCGTGCGACGGGGCCTCTTCTCCAACGAGGCCGGCCAGGGTTCGGCCCCCATCGCCCACTCCGCCGCCAAGACCGATGAGCCGGTCTCCGAGGGCGTCGTGGCGCTCCTCGAGCCCTTCATCGACACGATCCTGATCTGCACCATGACCGGGCTCGTGATCATCATGACCGGCGCGTACGACGCCCGGGTCCCGACGGAGATCAGCTTCCGGTCGGCCGGCGACCTGACCTACGTGGTGGTGGACGAGACCGGCTACGGCCGCCAGGTGGCCGCCCCGGAGGCCGTACGCTACTCCGACGGGATCCCCGCCGGAATGGAGCAGGGCGACGCGGTCCTGGCCTGGCACGAGGTCGCCCTCGAGGAGCTCTACATCGACGCCGAGCAGACCGTGCGGTTCACCGGCGACGTGATCCCCGCTGCAGGCCTCGCCCGGGACCATGACGGCCAGGAGTACACGGCCCTCTACGCCAATGCGGTGGAGAGCGGCGCGCCGCTGACCATGCTCGGGTTCCGCCTCGGGCTGCCCGGCGACTGGGGACGCTACATCGTCATCTTCAGCGTCCTCCTCTTCGCCATCTCCACCGCCATCGCGTGGAGCTACTACGGCGACCGGTGCGCCAACTACCTCTTCGGGCCGAAGGCGATCCTGCCCTACAAGATGGTCTTCGTCCTCATGCACTTCGTCGGCGCCATCCTGCCGCTGACCGTCATCTGGGACCTGGGCGACGTCTTCCTCGGCATCGTCATCCTGCCCAACCTCCTGGCCATGGTCATCCTGACACCACAGGTCGTCGAGATGGCGAAGAGCTACTTCGAGCGCGAGCCGTGGGTGGAGAACCGGGAGGCGCACGAGCGGTACGTGAAGGACAAGCGCGAGCGTCGGCGTTAGAGGGGGCCTCGCGCGGCGCGGCGGAGCCGCGCAAATCGCCGTCTTCGCGGCAACTCGAACGGGCG
>CAYMLW010000349.1:0-4729 GCA_964391035.1 uncultured Gemmatimonadaceae bacterium | reverse complement strand
ATCAGCGCGATGGTGGCCGGCGCCAAGTACCGGGGCGAGTTCGAGGAGCGGTTCAAGGCGGTGCTGAAGGAGCTGACGGAGGCGGAAGGCCGCTACGTGGTCTTCATCGACGAGCTGCACACGATGGTGGGCGCGGGCGGGGCGGAGGGCGCCGTGGACGCGGGGAACATGATCAAGCCGCCGCTGGCCCGGGGCGAGCTGCACGTGGTGGGTGCCACCACACTGGACGAGTACCGGAAGCACATCGAGAAGGACGCGGCGCTGGAGCGGCGGTTCCAGCCGGTGTACGTCGGCGAGCCCAACGTGGAGGACACGGTGGCGATCCTGCGGGGTCTGAAGGAGCGCTACGAGGTGCACCACGGGGTGCGGATCACGGATGGAGCGCTGATCGCGGCGGCGCGGCTGAGCGACCGGTACATCGGCGGTCGGTTCCTGCCGGACAAGGCCATCGACCTGGTGGACGAGGCGGCGAGCCGGCTCCGGATCGAGATCGACAGCCTGCCGCAGGAGATCGACGAGGTCGAGCGGCGGATCACGCAGCTCGAGATCGAGCGGGAGGCGATGCGGGCGGAGGAGGAAGCCGAAGCGGTGCGTCGTCGTGAGGCCATCGAGCAGGAGCTGGCGGATCTGCGGGAGCAGGCCAGCGGGATGAAGGCCAAGTGGCAGAGCGAGAAGGAGCGGATCACGCGGATCCGGGAGCTGAAGGAGAGGGTCGACGCGTTGAAGGTCGAGATGGAGCGGGCCACCCGAACGGGCGACCTGAGCCGGGCGGCCGAGATTCAGTACGGCGAGATCCCGGAGACGCAGCGGGCGCTGGATGCGGCGGAGTCGAAGCTGGACGAGCTCCAGTCGGAGAGCCAGTTCCTGAAGGAGGAGGTCGACGACGAGGACATCGCCGAGGTGGTGGCGCGATGGACGGGCATTCCGGTGAGCCGCATGCTCGCGACGGAGCGGGAGCGGCTGCGGCAGCTCGAGTCGCTGCTGGGTGCCCGGGTCATCGGGCAGGACCCGGCGTTGAAGGCGGTGAGCGATGCGGTGCGACGGAGCCGGGCGGGGCTCCAGGACCCCGACCGTCCCATCGGCAGCTTCATCTTTCTCGGCCCGACCGGGGTGGGGAAGACGGAGACGGCCCGGGCCCTGGCCGAGTTCCTGTTCGACGACGAGGACGCCATGGTCCGGATCGACATGTCCGAGTACATGGAGAAGCACGCGGTGGCGCGGCTCATCGGCGCGCCCCCGGGCTACGTGGGCTACGAGGAGGGCGGCCAACTCACCGAGCAGGTCCGGCGCCGGCCGTACAGCGTGGTGCTCTTCGACGAGATCGAGAAGGCCCACCCGGAGGTGTTCAACATCTTCCTCCAGATCCTGGATGATGGTCGCCTGACTGACAGCCAGGGTCGGACGGTGGACTTCCGGAACGCCGTGATCATCATGACGTCGAACCTGGGCAGCCACTACATCCTCGAGCACTCCGGCGAGGACTGGGGCGGCACGGAGGAGCACGTCATGGGGGAGCTGCGACGCAGCTTCCGGCCCGAGTTCCTGAACCGGGTGGACGACGTCATCGTCTTCCGGCCCCTGGGCGAGGAAGAGCTGGCGCAGATCGTGGAGCTCCAGCTCCGACGGGTGGAGCAGCTCCTGACGGACCGGAAGATCACCCTCGAGCTGACGGACGCGGCCAGGCGCGCGGTGGCCCAGACCGGGTACGACCCGGCCTTCGGCGCCCGCCCATTGAAGCGGGCGGTGCAGCGGCTGATCCAGAACCCGTTGGCGCTCCGGATGCTGGACGAGGAGGTGCCCGACGGTGCCCGGATCGTGGCGGACGCGGCGGCGGATGGCTCCGGTCTCGAGTTCCGGATCGCGCCGCCCGACGGCGACCCGGGTGAGGAGGCGGCGTAGGGTTGCTTGACAGCCGTGCGGGGGCGGATCACGTTGACGGAACACTGCCGCCGGAGCGACATGACGACCACACGTTTCCAGACCGCGAGCCTCGCTGTCCTGCTCCTCCTCGGAGGGGGTTGTACGACGCGGGAGGAGGACCCGGGCGGGTACGTCCCGTCCCCGGGTCCCGTGCTCGTGGTCGAGCGGTTCCTTCAGGCGGCGAACGCCAACGACCTCCCGACGATGATGCAGCTCTTCGGGACGGCGAACCGGACCATCGCGGAGCTGGACGGGCGCAGCACCGCGGAGCGTAGGATGTACGTGCTGGCCACGCTGCTCCGACACGACGACTTCACGGTCCTGAGCCAGCAGCCGCAGCCGGGGCGGCTACGGACGGCCACGGCGCTGGAAGTCCGACTCCAGAAGGGGAATCGGGCGGTCACGGTCCCGATGGTCGTGGTCCGGCGGAGCGGGGGCGGCTGGATCGTCGAGCAGGTCGATGTCGAGGCCCTGACCGGCAGATAGCGTGACCGGCAGATAGCGGCGTAGCGGAACCGTAAGGGCTCAATGGGTATTGGGTCGGCGGACCGGACGGCCGGGATGTTGCGGCCTTCACGGATGGACTATTCATAGATCGAGGGAGACGGCGATGGCAGAGAACGGCGGGAAGCCGATCGTGGTAGATGACGGGACCTTCGGGACGGAGATCGAGGGCGCGGACGGGCTGGCCATGGTGGACTTCTGGGCGGCCTGGTGTGGCCCGTGCCGGATGGTCGCTCCGGTGGTCGAGCAGCTGGCGGAGGAGTACGATGGGAAGCTGAAGGTCGGCAAGCTGGATGTCGACGCGAACCAGCAGACCGCGATGCGTTTCAACATCCGGTCGATCCCGAGCATCCTCTTCTTCAAGGATGGCAAGCACGTCGACACGGTCGTGGGCGCCGTCCCGAAGCCGATGCTGGAGCGGAAGATCGAGGAGCACCTGAGTTAGCGCGCCAGGGGCAGCTCGACGGCTCGACAGGGCGGGGCAGGGGCGGAGGCTCCTGCCCCGCTCTACATCGGCCGCTCGCGCTTCGCGCTCGCTGTTCGGACGGCGCCTGGCGGCGCCTGTTCGGACGCCTTCGGGGGCGCCCCGCTGGTCGATTCTCGATTCCCGATACCCCGATTCCCCGGAAGGGCTGAGCGGATGGGTATCTTCTACGTCGTCAGCACGCCGATCGGGAACCTCGCCGACCTGACCCATCGGGCCGTCGAGGTCCTGGGGGCGGTGGACCGGGTCCTGGCGGAAGACACGCGGCGAACGGCGATCCTGCTGCGCAAGTACGGGATCGGGACGCCCATGGTGTCGGCCCACGCGCACAACGAGGCCGCCCGGGCGGCCCGGGTCGTGGCGTGGCTGGACGCCGGCGAGACGCTGGCGCTGGTATCGGACGCCGGCACGCCCCTCGTGTCGGATCCGGGGCATCGTCTGGTGGCGGCGGCCATCGAGGCCGGGCACGAAGTGGTTCCGGTCCCGGGGGCGTCGGCGGTCCTGGCGGCGCTGGTGGCCTCCGGGCTCCCACCGGAGCCGTTCAGCTTCTTCGGCTTCGTACCTCGGAGCGGGCGGGCACGCACGGACCGGCTGGCGGAGCTGGCGGCGCTGCCGCACACGGCCGTGGTGTACGAGAGCCCGGAACGGCTGGCCGCGCTACTGGACGCGCTGGCGGAGCGGTCGAGCGGGGACCGGCGAGTGGCCGTGAGCCGGGAGCTGACCAAGCTCCACGAGGAGCACCTGCGTGGCACCCTTCGGGACGTGGCGGATCATTACCGGGAGGCCGGCGCCCGGGGCGAGGTGGTCGTGGTGCTGGACGGCGCCCGGGAGGCGGACGCCGGGGTGGACGAGGAGGCGGCCGCGGCGCTGGCCGGGGCGCTGCTGGCGGAGGGAAAGAGGCCGAGTGTAGTGGCCAAGGAGGTCGCCCGGCGGCTCCGGGTCCCCCGGAACCGGGCCTACGAGATCGTCCAGGCGCTCAAGGACGACACCGGCTGAGCCCGCCGCTGGCGAGCTACCGCCGGATCGCGATATCGCCGCGGAGCCACGTCCGGGGCCCGAAGCTGGGCTGGCCGAGGGAGCCGGCATCCACGGCCACGGTCCCCTGGAGCGCGTAGTCCACGGCCCCCCGGGACACGGCATCGGCGAGTCGGCCGGCGAGGTCCGGGACATCGGCGAAGCTGAGGGTGAGCCGGAGGGGGATCACGGTGTCCGCGGCGGCCTCGAGGGGCAGGCCCAGAGGGAGGTCGACCGCGGTGGCGGGCTCGCCCGCCAGCAGGACATTCCCCTGGAGCCGGGCCAGCGTGAAGCCGACAGGGTTGGGGTTCTCGACCCGTGCCCAGACCTCGATCTCGGCCCCGCCGAATGGCCGGTCCAATGACGGGCCGAGGAGCCGGATGTTGGAGCTCCGGTCTGCGGCGAGCTCGAAGATGGGCGCCTGGACGAGCTGGCCGAGGGAGGCACAGCCGCCGAGTGCAGCGGCCACGAGGAGCAGGCCGGCGCGGCGAAGGACACGGGTCTCGGGCAGCGTCACGTTCATGGTCATGGCATCTCCAGTGCTTCCATCTCGGCCCGCAGCGTGATATCGAGGCCGTCCCGAAGCGGACGCGGGTCCCAGCCCAGCTCGCGGCGGGCCTTGTCGTCCCGGGCGAAGTACGCGGCGCCCGCAGCCACCCGCAGCGTCTCCGGGTGGTAGTTGCGCGGCACCGGAACCACGGCGTTCACTGGCTTCATGATGGCGGACAGGGCCCGGGCCAGCCAGGGCGGGAGCACGAGCCGGGGCGGCTTGACCCCGGTGATCTCCTCCGCGATTGGCAGAATGTC
>CAYMLW010000348.1:0-4731 GCA_964391035.1 uncultured Gemmatimonadaceae bacterium | reverse complement strand
ACGCCGCCCTGATTCTTCAGGGCCTTGGGAGCGTCGCCCGGGGGTTTGCCCAGCGACAGCGAGCCGCCGCTGGAGGCGGTCCAGGGGATATCGGTCGGGTCGGAGGGGTCGTCGCCGAACGAGGAGCCTTGGCTGTCGAAGTTGTCCCACACCAACAGCGAGTCGGGCACGTGGAACAGTCGGATGGAATCGGGATCCACGCGCACGCCGTAGTTGTCGGGAATGACGGAATCGTTGCGAAAGACGCCGCCGATGGGATTCTGCCCGGCGGGCGCTCCTCCTTCGATCGGTCCGTTGATTTCGGCGATGGTGTAGTGCGAGCCGTCGGCCGCGCCGGGGTTGGTAACGACCAGCCGCGGGCCCTCCGTGGTGCCGGTGAACAGCCGTCCGTTGACCACGAGCCGATCGCTCTGGCCCGCCGCGCCGAGGTCGATTTCCCAAACGGCGTTGTTACGGAAACCGACGCGGCCGCTGCCGGCGGACGGGGACGAGGCGGCGTCGTCTGACAGAATCGAACGGACTCACACGTCCCACTGTACGATAGAAGGGGACCCGATGGACGGGACACCCTCGCGGACCGAACCCGGAATCATCATGCGCGTTTCCAGACATACCGTCCCCGGTGGTACCGTCCTCGCCGCGCTCGCGGTCCTCGCCCTCGGTGTGGCGGGCTGCGAGAGCGACCCGTCCGGGCCCGGCCCGGCCGAGCCCATCGAGCTGCCGCGGGCGCTGAGCGCGTCGGAGGTGGCGGTCATCGACGCGTCGAACGGCTTCGCCTTCGACCTCCTCGGGCAGGTGGCCGGAGCGGAGACGGGCCCGAACGTCTTCCTGTCGCCGCTCAGCGCGTCCATGGCGCTGGGCATGACCCTCAACGGGACCGACGGCGACACGTGGACCCAGATGCGGGACATGCTCGGGTTCGAGGGGCTCGACGAGCCGGCCATCAACCGGGCGTACAGCGACCTGCTGGCGCTGCTGACCGACCTGGACCCGGCCGTGGAGCTGGGCATCGGCAACTCGGTCTGGGCCCGCACCGGGACCCCGTTCCACCAGGACTTCCTCGACCGGGTCCGGGAGCACTTCGACGCCCAGGTCCAGGAGCTCGACTTCGCCGACCCCGGCGCTCCGGGCGTCATCAACGCGTGGGTCGAGGACGTCACGAATGGCCGGATCGAGGACATGGTCGAGTCCATCCCCGGCAACGCCATCATGTACCTGATCAACGCCATCTACTTCAACGGCGACTGGCGGAACCGGTTCGACGAGGACCGCACGCGCGCGGCCGCGTTCACCCGCGCGGACGGGTCCACCGTCCAGGTCGACATGATGCAGGGCGAGGTCGGGTACCGGACGTTCTCCACGCCCGAGGGCGGCCTGGGCGTCGAGCTGCCGTACGGCGGCGACGCCTTCGCCGCGGTCGCGGTGCTGCCGCCGGCGGGCCAGGGCGTCCGCGAGTTCGTCGCCGGCATCGACGCCGACGACTGGCGCACGTGGACCCTCGCCCTGGACGGGATGGTCGCCTCGGGCGACGAGGGTCGGGAAGGGGCCCTGGTCCGGTTCCCGAAGCTCGAGCTGGAGTACGAGCGGCTGCTCAACGATGACCTCCAGGCCCTCGGCATGACGGACGCCTTCGATCGCGACCTCGCCGACTTCACCCGCCTGACCCCCATCGACCTGCCCGCCGGCGAAGGACCCCCGTGGGTCAAGGTCAGCAAGGTCAAGCAGAAGAGCTTCCTCAAGGTCGACGAGCGGGGCACCGAGGCCGCCGCGGCCACGTCCGTCGAGATCGTGGTCGAGTCCGCGCCCATGCCCATCGCCTTCGACCGGCCGTTCCTCTTCGCGATCCGGGAGCGGCTGACCGGGACGATCCTCTTCATGGGCGTGATCGGGGACCCGACGGCGTAGCGGCCCGCCGGCCGGGCCTCTCCAGCGGCTGCCGCCTTCGAGCCGCGACGGGGAGGAGGGTCGGGGTTCGTCGCGGGGCCCCGATCCCGGCGCGACGTCTGGCCTCGTCGCGGGTGCCCGAGGGTGGAGGGTGGAGGGGTTGGCGGCGGCGGGCGCCTCACCGGGGGTTCACCCTCCACGCTCGGGAGGTGCCCGCTGGGTCGGCCGTGACGCCGGGCGGGTGCGCCGGCCACGAAGCCCTGTCAGGGGGTGGACCGGCGGGGGGCGGCAACGCCGGGCAACCGGACCCCACGGTGAAGCCCGACCTCCACGGCAGGCCCATGGTCGGGCCCGTCCGGCCCCCCTTGTCTCGGCGATGCCAGACAGGGAATATTGGACGGTGGCGTCCCCTGCCAGTTCTTCCCGCCTTCCCGGAGGGGGCGCATGGTCCAGTTCCGTCGGCACGGCATCCGATTCCCGATCTTCGCCCTGGCGGCCACGGCTCTCATCGGCTGTGCCGAGCTCGACGTCACGAACCCCAACGCCCCCGACCGGAGCCGCGCCGTCCGCGACATCGAGACGGCCGAGGCGCTGATCAGCGGCGCGTTCAACGGCTGGCACGGGGCCCAGTACTCGTTCGCCGGCATGGGCGTAGGGCTGAGCGCCGCCTCGTTCCAGCACTCGACGCCCTTCTGCCAAGGCTCCGGCTTCTCCATTCTGCCCCGGCAGACCAGCCCCGCTGCCGGGTCCGGCTACCACCCGTATACCACCCGCCCGTGGGACGACCTCTACCGGGTCCTGGCCTCGGTGGCCGACGGGCTGGGCTCCCTCGACGCGTCGCCGGAGCTCTGGGCGGCACTCGATGCGGACGAGGCGGCCCGGCTCCAGGCCTTCGCTCGCTTCGTCCAGGGACTCGGCCACGGCGGACTCGCCCTCCTCTACGACCGGTCGGTGATCCGGGACGAGATGTCGGAGCTGGAGGGCCCGGCCACGGTGGTGGGGTACGACGTGGTGATGGACACGGCGTTGGCCTTCCTGGCCCAGGCCGCGGCACTGGCCCGTGGCGGGGAGTGGACGATCCCCGCCGGGTGGATGTCCGTGCCCGTGACGGCCGACCAGCTCGCTCGCCTGACCCACTCCTACGCCGCCCGCTTCCGCGCGGCCGTGGCCCGGACGCCGGAGGAGCGGGCGGCCGTGGACTGGAACGCGGTGATCGCCGACGTGGATGCCGGGATCACGGCGTCGTGGGTGATGGACATGGACTACTACGACGGCTGGTACAACCCCGTCGCCGACTACACCTCCTACCCCGGCTGGTCCGACGAGGCATACTTCATCATCGGGATGGCCGACCAGTCCGGGAACTACCAGCGCTGGCTCGACATGCCGCTCCGGGAGCGCCGGCCCGAGGCCGACCTGCGAACGCCCGGCGACCAGGACCCCGTCCTGATCGTGACGCCCGATACCCGCTTCCCCCGGGGGTCGACCCTCGACGAGCAAAAGGCCAGCCCCGGATCCCTGTACGCGATCCCCGACGGGTTGGAAGGCCAGATCGACGGCCGCGACCGGGCCTGGGGCATCCGCAACGTCTGGGCCCGCGCCGACCGGGGGACCTGGCGCTGGTCCTACTACTGGCACATCGATACGGAAGCCTACACCTACTGGGTCGACTTCCAGTGGCCCGAGATCCCCCTCGCCGAGATGCGGCTGCTGAAGGCCGAGGGGTTGCTGCGACTCGGCGACGCCGCCAGCGCCGCCTCGCTCGTCAACACGAGCCGCGTCCCGGCCGGACTCAGCCCCACCGACGCCGCCGGCACCAACCCCGAGTGCGTGCCCCGGCTCCCGGATCGCTCCTGCGGCGACCTCATGGAGATGCTCAAGTGGGAGAAGCGCCTCGAGACCCACATGAAGGGCCTCTTCGGCGCGCCCTGGTACTTCGATGGCCGCGGCTGGGGCGACCTCTACGCCGGGACCTTCCTCCAGCTCCCGATCCCCTGCGACGAGGTCCGCCTCCTGGGCATGGACACCGGGTGCTACACGTTCGGCGGCCCCGGCGGCGAGAGCGCTGCCGCGCCGAGCGGGTACGGCTGGCCGGACGAGCGCTGAGCCCCGGACCCCGAGGACGCTGCCGGGGTTTCAATCGACGGGCGGTGGACGGTGGGCGGCGGGCCGAGACCCCGGACGGTGGCGGCGGGTAACCGGCACCGGACAGCAGGCGGGAAACCGGGCGCTCGGTAGGGGTCCTGCCGGGCATCCCGGCGCACCGTTCGGGTCCCGGAAAGGGCGCGCCCGCGGGGTTGACACCCTCCGAGGGTCTGAATAGCTTACCTGTCTGCCGCGGGGTGGAGCAGTCTGGTAGCTCGCCGGGCTCATAACCCGGAGGTCGCGGGTTCAAATCCCGCCCCCGCTACTGGTGAAGGCCGAATGGCCCGCCCGCCCCGAGTTTGCAGGCCTGGGGCGGGCTTTTCGTCGCAGAGACGGCGCCGTACCTTGAAGTGTTCCGTGCCATGGGAGTGCTCGGTGCCATGGGATTGCTCGGCGCCATGCGGGAGCCGGGTCGGGAGGGAGCTGGATACGGCCAGGTAGCTCAGATGGTAGAGCACGCGACTGAAAATCGCGGTGTCGACAGTTCGATTCTGTCCCTGGCCACTGGTGTAGGTCCGTAGCTCAACTTGGCAGAGCACCGGTCTCCAAAACCGGCGGTTGGGGGTTCGAGT
This sequence comes from uncultured Gemmatimonadaceae bacterium, assembly GCA_964391035.1. Lineage (GTDB taxonomy): Bacteria > Gemmatimonadota > Gemmatimonadetes > Longimicrobiales > RSA9 > JAWVYT01. The sequence goes on along the minus strand of CAYMLW010000348.1, from coordinate 130 downwards.
CCCTCCGGGCCTGCTGGAGCGGCTGATTGACAGAGCTTCGAGTACGTGGGAGCGCGCGGCGACGCGCGCGCGATCTGCCCCCATCGTCTAGTGGCCAAGGATACCTGGTTCTCAGCCAGGAGACCGGGGT
>CAYMLW010000347.1:0-4751 GCA_964391035.1 uncultured Gemmatimonadaceae bacterium | reverse complement strand
GCGGGCTGGGCAGGTCGGGTGCGCTTCTCGCCATCGTCGGGTTCCTCCTCGCATCTGTTGCGTTGCGCGACCAGCGGCGACGTGCGTTGGAGCGTAGTTGGCAGTAGCGCGTCACTCCCGGAGTGAGGTTCCGTCGTTCCGTTCCGCCGCGCCCCTGGGGGTGGGAACGCGGGAACGCCCGGGCCGGAGCTCGTCTCACCGGCGCGGGGCGTTCGAGGGTGCTCAGTCGAAGGGTAGTTCGGGGGTGGTGTCGTGGCCTTTTGGTGGACGCGGCACGGACCAGCCGCCGTTGGTCCGCACGATCCGCCGGTTTCGCTCCAGCCCGGAGAGGACTCGACCGAGGCGCTCGTTGCGCACGCCGAGCCGGGCCCGGAGCGCGCTTCGGGTGATGGGCTCGCCCGCCATCTGGATCTCCCGGAGGGCCGCGTCGGCGAGATCGCCGCCCCCGTGGTGGGCGTTCTGCCGACCGGCGTCGGAGACGACCAGGCGGGCCGTGCCGTCGGAGCCGGTCACGAGCTCGAGCCCCATCGGGTCGGGCGCCGGCGCGGAGCGGTGCTCCACGGTGAGCAGGATGCCGCTCTTCTTCTTCGCGAGGTACAGGCCCGCGTCCAGCCACGCATAGATGTCGGAGGAACCCCGGAGGGCCTGGCCGGGGTGGGCGCGCTCCTTCTTCGAGGTGTGGTGGACCAGGACGACGGCCAGGTCGTAGGAACGGTTGAGCGCCCGCAGGTGGCCGAGCAGGGCGGAGACGGACCGCACGTCGTTCTCGTCCTGGCGGTGGAGCCGGACCAGCGGGTCGAGGAGCAGGAGCTTCGGCCGGAGCTCCTCGATGGTGCGGGCCAGCCTCTCCCGGTGCTCCGGCTCGTCGAGCCAGAGCACGGGCGAGGTGACGAGGAAGAGGTCGAGCTCGTCGAGGTCGAGACCGCGTCCCCTGGCCAGCGCCGCTGTCCGGGCCCGTACCTCCTCTTCCGCGTCCTCGGCCAGGTAGGCGAGGGCCGGGCCGGTCTCCCGGACCGGGAAGTGGGAGAGGCAGTCGGTGCCGCTGGCCACCGAGATCGCGAGGTCCAGCCCCACGAAACTTTTGAGCGCCTTCGGGGGCCCCCCGAGCACGCCCACAGCCCGCCGGGTCCAAAGCCCTTCGACGAGCCATCGAGCCTCCTCCGGTGCGGCCTCGATCTCTCCCACCCGGCGAAAGGGCAGCGACGCGGTCACGGGAGGACCCTCCGCCGGGCTTCGGCGACCTGGTTGGCGTCCACCTTCTCCTGGTCCCGGGCCGCGGCGGCCTCGAGGGCTGCCAGGGCCAGGGTGTCGGTGGCGCGGAGGTTGCCCCGGCCGGTCTCGTAGAGGGCGTCGAAAGCGTGGGCGGTGAAGGGGATGGTGTCCGCCCCGGCCACGTTCATCCGGTGGGTCACGTAGTCCTTCGTCTCCTCGCGGGAGAGCGGGGCCAGGGTGGCGATCCCGGCCAGCCGCCGGGCCACGTCCTCCAGCGGGTCCCGCCGCAGCAGCGCCCGGAGCTTTGGCTGGCCGGAGAGGACCACAGAGAGGACCAGGCGGCTGTCCATCTCGAAGTTGGTGAGGACCCGGAGGATGGCGAGGACGTCGGGTCGCACGTCGTGGGCGTCGTCGAGGATCAACACGGTGCGGAGCCCGTCGGTCACGAGCGAGGCCTCGAAGCGCTCCTGGAGCGTGCGGACCAGGCGGGGGTAGGATCCCGCCGGGGTGGCTCCCGCCGCGGCGGCGATCTCGCGGCAGAGGTCCCTCTTGCTGAGGTCGGTGACCTTCACGTAGTGGGTCCGGTAGCGAGCCGCGGGGAGCTCGTCCACGAGAGCGCGGAGCAGGGCGCTCTTGCCCGTGCCCGCGGGGCCCACCAGCGCCGCGGACATCCGTTTCTCCACCGCGCTCTCGAGGAGCTCTCGCGCCTCGTCGAACCCGGGGTGGGCGAAGCGGAGCTCCACCGGGAGCTCGCGGGTGAAGGGCAGGGTGTGGAGCCCGAAGCGGGCCAGGAGATCGTTCATCGTTCTTCCTCCTCTTCGTCTTCTTCTTCGCGGGGGTCCTCGAAGCCGCCGTCGGTATCGACGACGGGTCCGAAGTCGTTGGTAAAGGCGATGTCGGCCGCCCCGCGGGTGGGGCGGGCCGGAGGCGGCTCGTCGGCCTCCCTCCCCCGGCGGTCCCTCGCGTTGCGCTCGAGGTCGACGGGGAAGAGCCGGACCAGACGGCCTTCGTGGAGCAGGTGGACGGTGCCCTCGACGGCGTGGCGGTAGAGGGTGACGCGCGTGCCGGCGTAGCCCGTTGGGGTCTCGTAGCCCACTCCGTCGAGGGACACCACGTGGTCCCCGGAGACCTTGCGGGTCTCCGACACGAAGAACCGCGCGGCGAGGTCCTCCCCGCTCTCGGGGAAGGAGAGCGGCCGCTCGTCGGCGAGGAAGCGCTCCTCCGGGGTGACCTGGTCGAGGAACTCGTGGGGCGTGCGGTTGTATACGGTGCGCAGCCAGTGGCGGAGCCGGAGCGTGAGGGCCCCGGGGTCCGGGTCCACGTCCGGACGCCCCGCCAGGTGGCGCAGGACGCTGGCCTTGGCGGTCCGGTTGAAGCGCTCGATGGCCCCGTGGCCCTCGGGGTAGTTCGCCGTCCCGATGACCAGGTGGATCCCCAGGTTTCCGAGGACCGTGGCCGTGTCGTCCGACACGAAGCCCGGGCCGCCGTCGAGGTAGAGGACCACCATCTTCCCGTAGCGGCGGAGCACCAGGTGGAGCCCGCCGAGGAAGAGCACCGTCGACTCCGAGGTGCCCACCACCACGTCGAGCCCCATCCGCGTGGCGTTGTCGAGGTAGAACAGGGCAACCCTCGCGAGCCGTTCCACCCCGGCGCGGAAGTGCTTGCCGTCGGCCAGGACGAGCTGCATGCGGTGGGGCCAGGCGAAACGACGCTGCTCGCGCCCTCCCGGCGCCTTCCGCCGCTTGGTGGAGACCCCCATCCGGAGGAGGGCGCGGTAGAGGGTGGAGCGGTCGATCCGGACGTCCGGGGCCACGATCCCCAGCGCCCGGGCCCTCCTCAAGAGCTCCGGCACGGAGGCCTGTGGGTCCTCCTCCTTCTCCTCCTTGGCGAAGCGGAGGAGCTTCTCCGGCAGCACCGTGGAGCTCTCCGTACACGAGCGTTCCTTCCGTCTGAGCCCGGCGAACCCCTTGGCGTCGTAGGCCGCGAGCCACCGGAAGAGGGTGCGGACGCCGACGGTCCGCCGGGCCCCGGTGAGGTCGACATGGACCTCGGCCGCCAACCGGCGCACCACCTCCGTGACCCGCCGTCCGTTCGCCGTCTCGAGCCGTACGCGGGACACGAGGAGGAAGCGGAAGCCGGCCTCCGGGTCCGGAAGAGGACTGCATAGCTGTTCCATGGGCACCTCCTTTCGTGGCGTGGAAGGGTAAGCGCACCGCCCCGGGGTGCCCGACTCGTCCATTCATGGAGGGTCTCGCCCCCCGGGCAGAGCGCCGGCACCTCCGCGTTCCCGGGCCAGGGAACGGAGGGGACCGCCCCGGCGGGCGGGGACCAGGGGCTCGCCGAGGAGACCCGCGGCGTGACCGGCCCGGAGGAGACCTTCGAGGAGGGGCGGGCCGTGAGGCAACCGGTCGAGGACGAGGAGGAGAGCCGCGCCCCGGTCGCACTCGTCCACCGCCCGGTGGATGGCTTTCGAGGCGTCGAGGAGCAGGAGAGAGTCCACGTCGAGGTCGGTCGCTCGCCGCACCCGGACCCTCTGCTCGATTCCGGGCTCGACACCGAGCCACCTCTCGACGTCCCGGAGCCGGCCGACCATGGTGGTGTAGCAGTGCTGCTCGGAGATCGACACCAGCGCCGGCCAGATGCGGCCCCGGGCGGCGTCGAGCGCCGCCCCAAAGACGGTTTCCGCGAAACGGTCGGGTCCCGTGGCCGTCGGCTGCCCGTCCGGCGCCACGGGGGCCACGGCCTCCCGTCCGTAGGGCACGTGACCGCGGGGGTAGAGCGTGAAGTACCGCCCGTGCGCGTGGCAGCGCATCACCCGGAGCGGGAAACACGGCCCCGTCATCCGGGGCCGCCAATCGTGTTCGGACAGCCGGCACGGCGTTCCGCCGGGCTCCCGGCAGGGCCCCTCGGCCGGGATCTCGGGGTGGAGGACACCGCCCGGGCCCGGCCGATAGGGAACCACCACGAAAGCACTTCGTGCATCGGGGGGCGTGGTTTGGCAGTCTGTCAAGGGTCATGTGCCGCTGGTGAGGTCCCATCCAGGTCTGCCGGCGGACGGCAGGAGCCCACGGTTTGCGCCGTGGGCTCGTTCCTTTCGCAGGCGGGAGATCCTACGGCAGGGCCGGCCCCGGGCCCAGCCGCTCCTCGGAGGGTAGACCGCGGGAACCGGGCGAGGGCGGTGGAGAATGCCGCCGGCGTGGAAAACGCTCCGCGTTTCCCACCCCGCCTTGGACAACCCTGCGGGTTGACCACATTCCCCACCGCCCCGGCGGCGGGTGCTTCGCGGGAAAAGAGGCCGCGCCGCGGAGCGGCGCGATGGTGGGGATCAGGAAGTTCCGCCGGACGGCGCGACTGCCAGGGGAACTGCAACGGGAACGCCAGATCGCTGCCAAAGGGCGTGCAACGCTATACCGCCGAAGGACGCTTGCAGTTCGAGCATCACAGTAGTCCAATCAACGAGTTCGCCCTATTCACGGATGGGATCCAACATCTCGCCCTGGACTATGCGAGCAAGGAGGTGTTTTCGCCCTTCTTCCGGG
>CAYMLW010000346.1:0-4766 GCA_964391035.1 uncultured Gemmatimonadaceae bacterium | reverse complement strand
CGGCTGACGGCTGACGGCTGACGGCTGGCGGCTGGCGGCTGGCGGCTGGCGGCTGAAGGCTGGCGGCTGGCGGCTCGCGGCGGGGCCACGGTTCAGGTGGGGGGCGGGGTTCGGGCCTGGGCTCTTGATTCAGGCGCGCCGTCTGTTTCGGGTGAGTCAGGGGCGGGTCTTCCAGGTGCGGGCCCGGGCCAGGGCGGTGCGGAGGTCTTCCTCGTCGCGGTCGGCCATGGCGCGGGCGAGGGCCTCGACCTCGGCGGCGAGAGCGTCGAGGGCGGGTCCGACCTGATCGGCGTTGTCCAGGAGGATGTCGGTCCACATGGCGGGGTCGCTGGCGGCGAGTCGGGTGGTGTCGCGGCCGCCGGGGCCGAGCTGGCGGGGGGAGACGCCCAGGCGGTCGAGGGCCAGCCCCAGGGCGGTGGCGGCGAGCTGGGGAAGGTGGCTGGACCGTGCCAGGAGGCGGTCGTGCTCGACGGGGTCCAGGCGACGGGGCCGTGCGCCGACGTCCCGCCAGAGCCGGATGACGGCCGCCACCGCCTCGGGGGGGCTGGCCGGTGTGGGGCAGATCCAGACGTCGGCGTCGCGGAAGAGGCCGGCCCGTGCGGCGGTCCAGCCGCTCTCGTGGCTGCCGGCCACGGGGTGGGAGCCGACGAACCCTTCGAGCCCGGCGTCGAGGGCGGCCCGGATCACGGACCTCTTGGTGCTGCCAGTGTCGGTGACCACCATGGGGGGGCGATGGGCGGCGGCGATGCGGCGAACCCAGTCGGGCGCGGCCCGGACGGGGACGGCGAGGACGACGGTGTGCGGGGGGGCGGCGGGGTCGATCTCGCCGCTCACGATGCCCTCCTGCCGGGCGGCGTCGAGGCTCGCGCGGTCGGGGTCGGCGGCGAGTACGGTCCGGCCGGCGGCGGCCAGATCCCGGGCCATCGACCCGCCGATCAGGCCGAGCCCGACGATGCCGATCTCCGGTGCCGGCGAGCCGTGGGGCGCCGGGCCGGGCACAGCGGCGATGGGACCACCGGTGTCCGTCATTCGCCGAGCTGGCCCTCGCGACAGAGGCCTATGAGGGTCCAGAAGAGGTCCCGGGCGGGCTCGGCCGGGATGCCGTGCTCCCGGGCCGATTCCACCGCCCGGCGGATCACGGCGGCCTCCCGCTCCGGTACGAGCGTGGCGCCGTGGGCGTCCCTCTTCAGCGCGCCGATCCGGCGGGCCACGTCGAGGCGGTCGGCCACGGCCGTGACGATCTCCCGGTCGATCTCCTCGATGCGACGCCGCAGCTCGGCCAGCTCTCTCGCCGGGGCGTCGTCAGGCGCGGGCGCCGGGCTCATGCGACCACTTCCCGGCCGGCGGCCAGCGTCCGGCCGGCGGCACCGGCAAAGGCTCGGAGGCCGGCCATGAGGGCGTCGAATGCGTCGGGGTCGAGGGACTGGTCGCCGTCGGAGCGGGCGTGTTCCGGGTCCGGGTGGACTTCGACCATGAGGCCGTCGGCGCCGGCGGCGATGGCGGCGAAGGCCAGCGGCGCCACGAGGTCGGCCCGGCCGGCGGCGTGGCTCGGGTCGACGATCACGGGGAGGTGCGTCTCCTGCCGGAGCACGGCGATGGCGCCGACGTCCAGTGTGTTGCGGGTGGCCGTCTCGAAGGTCCGGATGCCGCGCTCGCAGAGGATCACGTCGCGGTTGCCCTGGCTCATGATGTACTCCGCGGCCATGAGCAGCTCCCGGACGGTGGCGGAGAGTCCGCGCTTCAGGAGGACGGGTCGGCGGATGCGGCCTACCTCGTCGAGGAGGGCGAAGTTCTGCATGTTGCGGGCGCCCACCTGGAGGACGTCGGCGTGCTCGGCGACCAGCTCCACCTGGCGCGTGTCCATGACCTCGGTCACCACGGCCAGCCCCGTCTCGGCCCGCACCTCGGCCAGGATCCGAAGGGCGTCCTCGCCGAGGCCCCGGAACGAGTACGGCGACGTGCGAGGCTTGAAGGCGCCGCCACGAAGCAGCCGGGCACCGGCCGCCTCGACCCGCCGGGCGGTCTGCCGGAGCATGGCGTCGCCTTCGACGGAGCAGGGCCCGGCGATGACGGCCAGCTCGGTGCCGCCGATGCCGGTGGCGGCGGCGTCGCCGATCCGGATCACGCTCCGCTCCGCCGCGAAGGCCCGGGACGCCAGCTTGTACGGCTTCATGACCGGCGTGACCGACTCGACGCCAGGGAGCTGGAGGAGCGGGACCTCCCGGAGCGCTTCCTCGTCGCCGATGCACCCGATGACCACCCGGGACTCGCCCCGGGAGACGTGGGTGCGCATGCCCAGCTCCTCGATCCGCTCCCGTATGTGGTCGAGCTCGTCGGTCGTGATCCCCGGCTTCGTGATGATGATCATGGCTCAGGCCCCTGCGGTGAAAAAAGGGCGGCCCGCGGAATGCTCCGCGGGCCGCCCGTGCGCCTGGATCGGTGCGTCTAGCGACGCAATCGCCTCCGGCCACGGCCCGCGGGGCGGGTCGCGTAATAGGCGTAGGCGTAGCAGCTCTGGCGCTCGATCATGGTCCCCGAAGGTGGCGGCGGTCCGGGCGGTCTGTCAACTCATCGCCGCTCCGCCCGGAGCAGCGCATCCGCCACACGCCCCCGATAGTGGTCGGAGTCCATGGCGTCCATGGCGCCGAGGAAGGCGTCTCGGACGGCGCCCTCGATGGTGTAGCCGTCGAGGACGGCGAGGAGCAGCTCCGAGAGGTAGTGGTCGGAGTCGATCTCCCGGGCGCCGGACTCCAGGATGTCGATCAGGAGGGCGTCGTCGACGCCCTGCCCGAGGAGGACGCCGAGGGATTCCCGGTAGTAGTGGTCGGAGTCGAGGTCGGCGGCCACGTCGAAGTAGGCGCGGTGCAGCGCCGGCGCGGCGAGCCCCGTCGCCGCGGCCTTGGCGAGGAGCGTCGACCGGTAGTGATCCGACTCGAGCATGGCCGTGGCCCGCAGGACATCGGCCTTCTCGGACTCGTCGAGGTCGGCCCGGTCGAGGAGCCGGCCCAGGACCTCGGTCCGGTAGTGGTCCGAGTCCATGGACGCGGTGGCATCGAGGTAGACCCGTCGGAACCCGGGCTCGAGGGTGTACCGGTCCGCGATGCCCATCAGGATCTCGGTCCGGTAGTGATCCGAGTCCATGGTCCCGGCGGCCCGGAGCGTGGCCTCGATCTGGGGGCCCGTCAGGCGTCCGGACTCGATGGCGGCCCGGAGCGCCGCTGTGCGGTAGTGGTCGGACTCGAGCGATGTGGCGGCTTCGAGGTAGTCGTCCAGGAGCCCGCCCAGCAGCGGCTGGTGCACGGCCACCGCGGCCAGGATCCGGCCCATGTAGTGGTCGCTGTCGACCCGCCGGGTCGCCGAACGGACCAGCGCCCGGAGCTCTGCCTCGCCCAGCTCGGCCTGCTCGAGCAGTGCGGCGGAGTAAGCCGCGAACACGTGCGACGACTCGAGACGGCCCAGCTCCGCGAAGACCGCGTCCACGCCGCCCTCCCCCAGCAGCGCCTCGACCCGCTCGTCGGCCAGGAAGCCCGTGCTGCGGAAGACCTCCTGGAGCGCCGCGGCGAACCACGCCCGGGCGCTCGCGTCGAACGGATGGTCCGCGCCGTCCCGCTCGTAGGCGAAGGTGACCGTGCCGCCGCGATCGGGGCGCACGTCCAGCGAATGTTCGGCGCGCCGCGAGTCCTCCTCGACACGGAGCCGCGCGTCGGAGCCCATCGAGACGACGCGCATCTCGTAGGCGTCGAACTCGATCTCGCCTTCCATGCGGAGCTCGAAATCACACCCGGGCCGCTCCATCCGGATCGAGCGACGACCGTTCCGGGACTGGTTCTGGACACGGTTCCAGGAGTCGCCCGTCGCCAGGCACGTCTCGACCTCCTGCGGGAGGGCGGGCGTCGAAGTCCGGTCCTGCCGCGTCAGGTCGATCGGATTCCCGGGGGGCAGGGAGGCCGGAGCGTCCGGGACCGCCGTGGCGGATGCAGCCAGTGGGTCCGCGGTGAACGCCGGGATCCCGGCGTCGGCAGCCGTCGCGGCCTCCGCCGGGACGGGCATCGCGGCCGCACAGACCGCGACGGTCGCCAAGGCTGCGGCGGCGCCGAGGATGACCGGCAGACCGGCGACCCGGCCTCGCCGCCGGTCGCCATCCAGGACCGCCCGAAGCCGGCCGGGCACGTCGCCGCGCCGAGCCATGGCCAGCGCCGCCGCCGGAGCCACGCCGGACGCCCGGTACGACCGGGCCAGGCCGAGGAGCTCGTCCGCGTAGTCGGACGGTCGCGACCCGGCGGCCAGCGCCATGTCGTCGCACGCGTGCTCCCGCTCGATCCGCAGCCGTCGCACGGCCAGCCAGGTCAGGGGATCGAACCAGTGGACCGCCCGGGCCAGCGCGGCGAGGAGCTGCGTGGCCGTGTCGTGTCGGGCCACATGGGCCAGCTCGTGGAGGAGCACGGCCTCGAGCCGACGGTCCGACCATTCCCGGGCGTCCGCCGGCAGCACGATGGCCGGGCGCCGCACGCCGAATGTCATGGGCATGGACCCCGCCGGGCCCTCCAGCAGTCGGTAGCGTCGCCGGAGCCCCAGCCGGAGCTCGAATCGCGCGGCCGTGTGGCGCACCCTGGCGTCCTCGAATCGGCCCGCCCGGCGAGAGAGCCGGGCCAGCCCGATGTGGCCCGCGACCAGCGGCAGCAGGCACGCGCCCGCGCCGACCAGCCAGAGCGCGAGAAGCCAGCCGCCGGACGTGCCGCCGGACGTGCCGCCGGACGTGCCGCCGG
>CAYMLW010000345.1:727-4777 GCA_964391035.1 uncultured Gemmatimonadaceae bacterium | reverse complement strand
CCGGGGGCCAAGATCGGGTGCCGTGCCCGCCGCGGCAATGGGGTGGAGGCGGACCTCGCACCAGAATCCAGTTGAGCCCTGTAACAGCCCGCAACGGTCGATTGCGCGTGGTCTGAAATTGTCTCTATACCATTTATATTCCACCAAGCGTCGGAACGTCCGATGGCGAGGCATGTCGGGATGGGCCAGAACGCAAGACTGGTGCGCCGTCCCATAGACCCGCCCGCAGGACGGAGCGGATCCTGCATCCTACAGCATCAGGGAAACAGAGACACGAAAACCACCGCACAGCCGGAGTGCAGCAGGAGCGATCGATGCAGACGACCAATGTTTCCGCGGAGCGCAGCGGCGTGTTCCCCATCGGCGGGGACCTGCCCGTCCACCGACTCGGGTTCGGGGCCATGCGGGTGGTGGGCGAGGGCGTGTGGGGGCCGCCCGAGAACCGGCAGGCGATGGTGGAGCTGCTGCGTCGCGTGCCAGAGCTCGGGATCGACTTCATCGACACGGCGGACTCCTACGGCCCGTTCCTGAGCGAGGAGCTGATCGCCGAGGCGCTGCACCCCTACCCGGACGCTCTGGTCATCGCGACGAAGGCGGGGCTCCGCCGGTCGGGTCCGGGGGACTGGTCGCCCGACGGTCGGCCCGAGCACCTGCGCGAGCGCTGTGACGGAAGCCTCCTGCGCCTGAAGGTCGAGCGCATCGACCTCTTCCAGCTCCACCGGATCGACCCGTCCGTCCCGGAGGCCGAGCAGCTCGAGACGCTGCGCGAGCTCCGGGAGGAGGGCAAGGTCCGTCACGTCGGCCTGAGCGGCGTCTCCGTCGAGGAGATCGAACGGGCCCGGGAGGTCCTGCCCATCGTTTCCGTCCAGAACAAGTACAACCTGGTCGAGCGGAAGTGGGACGACGTGGTGGACCACTGCGAGCGGGAGGGCATCGCGTTCATCCCCTGGTACCCGCTCGGCGCCGGCCCGCTGGCCGAGCCCGACGGGCCGCTGGCCGACCTCGTCGACCGGATCGACGCCACGCCCGCCCAGATCGCCCTGGCCTGGCTGCTCCAGCGCTCGCCCGTCATGCTCCCGATCCCCGGCACGTCCAGCACCCGGCACCTCGAGGAGAACACGGCGGCGGCCGACCTCCGACTCGACGACGCCGCCCTCGCCCGCCTCGACGCCCTGGCCTGACCCCTCTGTCCCGGCACGGGGTTGCACGGCTTCGTATGTTTCGGGCAGCAATCCATTCCGAGGGAGCCCGTCGTCATGGAACTCGATATTCGCAGCGTCGACCTCGCGCCCGACGGCGTACCCGACGATCCCGCCGACCCCGACTTCGGGTCGTCCACCATCCGCGAGGCCGTGCGACGCTGAGCACCGACGTGGAACACGAGACCCCCGAAGCCCGGCTCCTCGGCGCACTCCACTTCGCCGCCGACAAGCACCGCGACCAGCGGCGCAAGGGAGAGGACGCCTCGCCGTACATCAACCACTCGATCGTCGTGGCCGAGATCCTGGCCCGGTTCGGCGTGGCCGACCCGGTCACCCTCCAGGCCGCCATCCTCCACGACACCATCGAGGACACCGAGACCACCGCCGACGAGCTCCAGCGGCACTTCGGGCCCGAGGTCCGCGACGTGGTCCTGGAAGTCACCGACGACAAGAGCCTCCCCAAGTCCGAGCGCAAGGAGCTCCAGGTCCGGCAGGCCTCGGCCCTGTCGTATCGCGCCAAGCTCGTCCGCATCGCCGACAAGATCTGTAACGTCCACGACGTCCTGCACCGGCCGCCCGCCGACTGGCCCGTCCCGTGGCGCCGCTCCTACATTGACTGGACCGAGCGCGTGGTCCGCGGCTGTCGCGGAACCCACACCGACCTCGAGGCCTGCTACGATCGCACGCTGACCGAGGCCCGCCGGGCCCTCGACGGAGACTCACACCCCGACAACGGACAGCCCTCCGCCTGAGCCCGCGAGGCGCGGATCGGGTTCGCTGGCCCGACCCGCCGCACGCCAGCGAGATCTCGACGCGGCCAGTACGAGATCCTGCCCGCCCCGCCCGGGGCGCCCCCGCTGCGGCCTCCTCGGCCTCCGGTCTTGACATTCCGCATAATCTTATGAAGAATAAGACAGGGATTGGCCGAGGAGAGACGGTGGGGAGTCAGACGGGGCAGGGCGCGGTGATCGCGCCGACAGCGATGGCCGGGGCGAACACGCCGCCGTTCGTGCTTCCGGGGGAGCATTTCGGTGCGGGGGTGCTGTTCCTACTGGCGGGCGCCCTGGGGCTGGTCTGGGTGGCGCCGGAGCTGGCGGGCGGCTGGTACCCGTCGGCGGGCGTGGTGGGGGTGACGCACCTGTTCACCCTGGGTTGGATCACGCTGTCGATCTGGGGGGCGCTCTACCAGTTCCTCCCGGTGGCTCTGGGGGAGCCGATCCGCTGGCGGTGGCTGGCGCACGCGAGCTACGGGCTGATGGTGCCGGGTGTGGCGCTGTTCGCGGCCGGTCTGCTGGGGGCCGGGTCCGGGGTGCTGTTGGGAGGCGCGGGGGCGCTGGGTCTGGGGGTGGTGCTGTTCGCGGCGAACCTGGCGGGGACGCTGGCGCGGTCGAAGAAGCGGGACCTGACGTGGTGGTCGCTGGTGGCGGCGGACGTGTACCTGGTGGTGACGCTGCTGCTGGGCCTGACGCTGAGCGGGAGCCTGCGGTGGGGGTACCTGGGCGTGGCGCGATGGACGGCGCTCGGGGTGCACATGCACGTGGCGCTGGGGGGTTGGGTCCTGATGGTGGTCATCGGGGTCGCCCACAGGCTGCTGCCGATGTTCCTGTTGAGCCACGGCGCATCGGAGCGCTGGGGCCGGGCGGCGGCGGTGCTGGTGGCCGTGGGCGTCGCGTGGCTGGCGGTGTTCCATCACGGCGGGCCGTGGCTGGCCCATCGGATCCCGGCCCTGCTGGTCGGGGCGGGCCTCGTGTCCTTCCTGGTGCAGGCGCGGCTGTTCTACCGTCACCGGGTGAAGCGAGCGCTGGATCCGGGGTTGCGACTGGCGGCGTCGGGGCTGCTGATCCTGGCGGCCGGGTTGGTCCTCGGCGGGGTGATGCTGACCACGGAGCTCGCGCCGGCCCGGATTGCGACCGCGTACGGCGCCGCGCTGGTGCTGGGCTTCAGCGTGTTCGTGGCGGCGCACTACTACAAGATCGTGCCGTTCCTGGTCTGGTTCCATCGGTACGGCCCCCGGGTGGGGCAGGGCCCCGTGCCCCGGGTCTCGGAGCTGTACTCGGGACGGGCCGCGACGGTGGCCGGGGTGCTGCTGAGCGTGGGTGTGGCGGCGCTCGTGGTCGCGATCGTGGCGGGTTGGCCGGAGCGGGCGCGGGCGGCCGCGGTGGTGGCGGCGGCCGGCGCGGTCGTGGAAGCGGTTCAGATGGGGAGACTGGCATGGAAGAGGCCGGAGTCGTGACGGAGGCGGCCGTCCGGGAGGCGCTGAGCGGTGTGATCGACCCGGAGGTCGGGCTGGACATCGTGACCATGGGGCTGGTGTACGGTGTCGACATCGGGGCGGACGGCGTGGTCACGGTACGCTACACGCTGACCACGCCGGGCTGCCCGATGGAGATGCACATCACCAGCGGACTGGTCGCGGTGGTGTCGGCGCTGGAGGGGGTCCGCAAGGTGGAGCCGCGGCTGGTCTGGGAGCCGGCGTGGAACCCGGGGATGATCGAGGAGGGAGCATGGTGAGAGGGGACAGGGACATGGCGGAATCGGCCACCGACGAGGGGCCGGGTAGGGACACGCCGGCGGGGGTACCGGCCGATCGGGTGGTCGAGCTCGACGTGCGGGACGACCTCCGGGAGGGCCGCGAGCCGTTCCGGCGGATCATGGACGCGAAGGACACCCTCCCGGCCGGCGGCACGCTCCTGCTGCGGGCCATCTTCGAGCCCGCCCCGCTGTACAGGGTCATGGGCGCCCAGGGGTTCGAGCATCGCACGGAGCAGCGCGGTGATGAGGACTGGTGGATCTGGTTCTGGAGGCCGGCGGCTGTGGCCGCGGGGGCCGGAGGGGCCGGAGGCGCCGG
>CAYMLW010000345.1:0-627 GCA_964391035.1 uncultured Gemmatimonadaceae bacterium | reverse complement strand
AGACGCCGGAGACGCCGGAGACGCCGGAGACGCCGGAGACGCCGGAGACGCCGGAGACGCCGGATCGCGGGACGGCGTCCGGGTCCTGGACGTCCGGGGCCTGGAGCCGCCCGAGCCGATGGTCCGCACGCTGGCGGCGCTGGAAGAGCTGCCCCGGGACCACACGCTGGTCCAGATCAATGTCCGAACGCCGAGGTTCCTCCTGCCCCAGCTCGAGGAACGCGGCTTCGAGTACGAGGTCCGGGAGCAGGCGCAGGACCTGGTCCGGGTCTTCATCCGCCACTCCGGCGGTCCGGCAGGGGGGACCGGCTAGCCGCGCAGCTCGGCGATGGCGTCGGCGATCTCCCGGGGCCGGTCCTCGGGGGTGAAGTGCCGGGCGCCGGGGAGCGTCCGGAAGGGGGCGCCCAGACGGTTGGCGAGGCGGGCGCCGAGGTCGACGGGGAGGAAGGCGTCGGCGTCGCCCCAGAGGACCCGGGCCGGCATGTCGAGGCGGGCGAGCTCGTCCTGGATGGCGAGGGTGTCGGCGGGGTCCAGCGAGCGGGTCTGCCGGACGAGGGCGGCCGCGCCGTCATGGCGGGCGTAGGGCGCCCAGTGCAGCTCGGCGGCGCCACGGCCAGTGGCTCGCTC
>CAYMLW010000344.1:0-4777 GCA_964391035.1 uncultured Gemmatimonadaceae bacterium | reverse complement strand
AGCCGAGACCGGAAGCCAACTCACGTACAACGACCCCTCCGCGCCGGGCTCGTCCTCCACCCGCGCGAGGTCCACGGCCGCCGGAGGAGTGGTGTTCGTCGGAACCGCCCAGTCGCTCGTCACCGAGGCGTCCTCGTTGCCAGAGCTGTCCACCCCAGTCACCGCGAAGTGGTAGGTCAAGCCGTCGGTCAGGCCGCCCACCGTGATGCCCGAGGCCCCGGGCGCGGCCACCCGGGAGGGCAACATGCCCGTCACGTCCGAAATAGCCGAACCAGACTGGTAAACCCGGTACTCCCGCAAATCGCCGGGCTCCGCGTAACCCGTCCAGTCCAGATCGACCGCCCCGCCCGTGGCCGCGTCGGTCGCCGTAACCGTCACCGGGCCGGGGGGAGCGGTGTCAGTGCTGGTAACGACCTTGACCGCGCCAGGACCGGGTGAGCCGAAGTTCGCGGGGGTCATGTCGTCGTAGGGAAACGCCGAGTAATAATAGGTCCCCGCGGCCACCGCGTCGAAACAACCCTCCGCCCCCGCCGCCGCGTCGCAAACCAGCGCGCCGGAGGTCTCGTCGGCCGGGTAGCCGGAAGCGCTCCGGCGCACCATCACGCCAAAGAGGTCGGCGTCCGCCGGGTCGGTCCAGGTTATGTCCACGCCGCCGGCGGTGAAGCCCGCCTGCAAACCCGTCACCGACGAGGGCGCCGTGTTGTCCTCCCGAACACCGCCAAGGGTGGCGTTCTGACCGCCCACGATGGAGCGGTTCTCGACCACGTCGAAGGTCGTCACCGCGTAGTAGAACACGCCCGAGGTAGAGGCCGGAACGACATAGTCGACGCTCGAGCCGGAAAGACCAGAGGCCACCCGCGCCGCGTCGCCTATGTTCGAACCGGTGACGGGCGCCGTGTGCCGGTAGACGTTGTAAGTCACGCCCGCCGTGTCGTTCCAGAGAACCCGGGTGGCCTGAACGCCAGCCGAGTTGTCGTAGCTCGCGGTCACACCGTCGGTCATGGCCGGACCCGGCGCCGCCCCCACCGCGGGGTACGCCTTGTCGATCGAGCCCGGGCCCTGGGCGGACACGTTGCCAAAGAGGTCCTCGGCGAAGGCCGCGTAGTGATACCACGTGTCGTTCGTCACCGAGGCGTCCGAGTAACTCAACGAGCCGCCCGCGTCGACCGTGGTCCCGTCGTTCACCGAGGCCGGGAAACGGCCGTCGTCCCGGCGGACGATGACGAAGCGGCTGAAGTCCGAGGCGCCGGAGGCCGACCAGCTCAGGTCCACCACACCGTTCCCCGCGACCGCCTGGAAATTGGTCACCGAAGACGGCGCCAGGTCGTCGACGGGCTTGAACGAAATCGTCTCCGAAGGGACCGTGTCCTCGTTGCCCGCGTCGTCCTCCGCCGTCACCGCGAAGTGGTAGGTCGAGCCGTCAGTGAGGCCGGAAACCTCGTGAGAGTACACCCCCGCGCCCGCCGAGCCCGAAAGCGTCGCGCCCGCGAAGACGTCCACGATGGAGGCCGAACTGTAGTACACGTGGTACAGAACCACGTCGCCCGCGGTCGAGCCGTCCCAGCCGATCACCGCACGGCCCTCCGCGCCGGCCGCGTCAGTCGCCGTCAGACCGGTCACGTCGCCCGGAGAAAGGTCGTCAACGGGAACGGCCGAAAGACTCTCGCCCGCCGGGATGACCGGGGCCTCGTTGCCCTCCGTGTCGAAGGCCGTGACCGCGATCCACGCGGTGGTCCCGTCGGCCAGGCCCTCCACTATCGCCGCCGTCGACCCCGGCAGCGACTCCAACTCGAGCGTCGCCGTCGAGACGTCCGCGATCTCGGCGAGAGAAGAGTACACCCGGTAGCCCGCCAGGTCCGGAGCCGAGACCGGAAGCCAACTCACGTACAACGACCCCTCCGCGCCGGGCTCGTCCATCACGGTCAGTAGATCGACCCGAGCGGGCGGCTGGTTGGTGGGAGTCGCGCTCACCGAGGTGACGGCCGAGTTCTCGTTTCCGGAGACGTCGGCGGCGGTGACGGCGAACCAGTAGGTTATTCCATTGACGAGTCCGGTGACGTTCGTTCCCGCGGCCCCGGACGACGCGACGGCCGCCGGCGTCATGGAGGATACGTCGTTGAAGGACGCCACGTCGCGGTAGACGCGGTACTCCTTGAAGTCTCCGGGTTCGGTATAGCCGGTCCAGTCGATGTAAACGGCGCCTCCGGCGGCGAGGTCCGCGGCGGTGGCCGAGACCTGCGCCGGCGGCACGGTGTCGTTGGTGGAGAGCAGGAAAACGGAAGAGGGCCCTCCCGCCGAGTAGTTGGGCGGCGTCATGGCATCATAAGCGAAAGCCGAGTAGTAGTAAGTACCCGCGGGCACGGCGTCCAGGCAGTATTCGATTCCGGGTCCCACGTCGCAGACGGACGTCCCGGCGGCGGGCCCGTCCGGGTATGAACCCAGCCCCCGCCGCACGACCACCCCGGCCAGGTCGGCGTCGGCCGGGTCGGTCCAGGTCACGTCCACGCCGCCCGCGGCGAAGGCGGCCGCCAGGCTCCTGGTTTCCGCCGGAGCCTCGTTGTCCTCGTGAACGGGCGTGGCGGTGGCATTGGTGTTGAAATCCTCGCTCTCCAATCCGGACGACCTCACCGCCGTCACGGCGTAGTGGAAGTCTCCGGTGGTGGCTGTCGGCACGGTGTAATTGAAGGACGTGGTGGAGTTATCGAGGGCGATTCGCTGGGCCTTGTCTATATTGTCGGCCGTTAGGGGAGCGGTATGGCGATATATATTATAGGTGACGTTGGATGTGGGGCTGGCGGTCCAGTCAATAGCTGTGAGCCCGGTCGAGTTATCGTAGGCCGCGGCGAGGTTCGAGGGAGGGTTCGGCGGCGGCGTGACCACGGTGGCTTCAACGGGGGTCGCCTTGTCGCTGGAGCCCGGTCCCGGCTCCGAAACCTCGCCCTTGGCGCTCAATGCGAAGGCGGTGTAGTAGTAGGTGGTGTCGTTTCGCAGACCCTTGTCGGAGAAAGACGCGACCTTTCCGCTGACCACCCTGGTTCCCTCGCCCCTGGACGCCGGGTATGCGTCCACGCTCCTGAATACCTCGACGTGGTCGAAGTTCTCGGCCGGGTTTCTCCACGACAGGTCCACGGCCGCGTCGCCGGGCGCCGCCTGAAAGGAGGTAATGGGGTCAGGCGGGTTCGGCTCTACCTTCTTCGACTTGCCGGAATCTTCGTCCAGTTTCTCCGGGGCCGGGCATGCGGTCATTATAAGGCCCAGGAGTGCCGTCGTTAGGATGGCGATCTTGATTCTCATGGTTCTTCTCCCCGCACAGGCTCGTGAAGCCAATAAATCTTCTGTTTATTTTCCGCCCGCCTCGGCCACGGAGGGCTTGGCGACGGGCGGCTCGACGGCCCTCTTCCGCTCCATTTTCTTCGCGTCTCGGTAGGCGTCGATGGCGCTGTACGCGCCGAGTCCGACGATCCCGTAGAAGAGCATGTTACGAAGGTTTATACTGTCCACGGCCTCGTTGTATGAAGAGGCGTCTCCGGAGGAGGCGTAGTCGCTAAGAGCCTGGTCGCCCTGCATGGACATGAAGGCCGCGCCGGCGATCAGCGCCGCGTCGATGCCGAATAGGACCATCGCTTTTTTCTTTTTCTCGGAGACGAAGTACTGCGACGAGCCGGGCAGGAAGAACGAATAAGTGGCGGCCATCAGGGGCGCCCGGCCTCCTCCCTCCCGCTGTCCGGTCTCCTCGGCTAGGCCCTCGGCGCCTCCCGCTCCGGCCACGCCTCCGGTGACGCCAAGGGCGGTCATGATCTGCGCGGCCAGTTTTTCCTCGACCTCGAAGATGTCCGAGACCTTGCCGGACGCGGATATCGTTTTCAGCACCTCGGCGGTCTCGGTCTTGATGATCCTGGCGTCGACCCGGATGGTGTCGTTCTGGATCTGGTAGAACCCGAGTAGCACCGCGTCGGCGCCGACCATTTGGCCCACCTGGGGCGCCTTCTGCTCGTCGATGTAGCCCGTGCCCGACATCTGCAGCTCGCTAAGCGCCCGGTCGAGTTGGTCGCGCTCGATCATGTTCATGCCGGCCCGGTTCTTTAGCTCGGTGACCAGGTAGCCGGGGATGGCCTCCTCGAGGAAGTCGTACTTGGACGCCTGGCTGTAGTTCTCGAAGCGCGCCACGGCCACCGTGTTTATGACCTCCTCGCCCTCCTTGGCCTCGCCTTCGTCGGCCACCCGGAAGCTCGACTGGCTCACGATGTAGCTCTTGAAGTTCTCGATGTTCGGCTTCTCCTTCAGGGCCGCCATCTCCTCGGCGGTAAGACTCACGTTAAGCGCGTCGGCGATCTTCATCGCCAGTTGTTCCTCGAGCTTGAAGATGTCGTCCTCGTAGCCCTGGATCTTCTCGGTGAGCAGGATCGCGCCCGTCTCCACGTCCACCATCCGCGCGTCTATGCGGAGCTTCTTGTTGGCCGCCTGGTAGCTGCCCACCAGGATGACGCCAGCGCCGACCAGCTTGCCCACCTTGGGCGCGGTGTCCTCGTCGATGAAGCCCAACATGCCCAGCTTCATCTCCTCGAGGGCCTTGTCGATCTCGTTTCTCTCGACCAGGTAGATGCCGGTGATCTTCTTGAGGTCGGTGGTGAGCGACTCGGCGATGCCCATTCCCATCCAGTCGTACTCGGGGTTTCCGGTGGCGTTCTTGAATGACATGATGGCCAGGGTCTCGGCGTTCGAGACCGCGTCCTGGACCTCGCGGAGGTCGGCCATGGCGGGTCCGTAGTCGGGGTTC
>CAYMLW010000343.1:0-4814 GCA_964391035.1 uncultured Gemmatimonadaceae bacterium | reverse complement strand
GACCTGAGACCTGAGACCTGAGACCTGAGACCTGAGACCTGAGACCTGAGACCTGGGTTCGAAGGGAGAGGGGACGAGGTAGGGGGGTCGAGGTCCGAGGTCTTGAGCCCGGGTCTTCGACCCTCGGAGCCCGGGAAGAGGCGACGCCGTCCGCGTCGCCTTTTCTCATGTCCTGCTCCGGCCTACATTGGCGCGGGATGAGCACCCCGGAAGGAAGGAGCGAGCGATGAAGACCGCTGTATGCATAAAGCGGGTCCCGGACACGGAGGCCCGGGTGAAGGCGAGTGGCGACGGCGTCGACACGGGTGGCGCGAAGTTCATCGTCAGTCCGTACGACGAATTCGCGTTGGAGGCGGCGTTGCGGCTGCAGGATGCCGCGGGCGAGGGCGAGACGGTGGCCGTGTCGTTGGGCGGGTCCGAGGTCGGCGAGCAGCTGCGGAGCGCGCTGGCCATGGGCGCGGATCGGGCGATCCGGCTGGACGCGCCGGGGTCGCTGGACGGGCTCGAGGTCGCCAAGGCGTTGGCCGCCGAGCTCGAGGCCGGAGACTACGACCTGATCCTGTTCGGGTCGAAGGCGGCCGACGACGACCAGCAGCAGGTCGGCCCGATGACGGCCGAGCTTCTGGGACTGCCGTGCGTGACGGTGGTGGCCGAGCTCGGGGCGGACGATGGGAAAGTGGTCTGCCACCGTGAAGTCGAGGGCGGGACGGCGCTGGTCGAGGTCGAGCTTCCGGCCATCGTGACCATCACGAAGGGGCCCTACGAGCCGCGCTACCCGTCGCTCAAGGGGATCATGGCGGCCAAGAAGAAGCCGCTGGAGGAGAAGCCGGCGGAGGTCGGCGAGTCGCGGATCCGGGTGCGGGCCTACCGTAATCCGGAGCCCCGGCCGGAGGGCAAGATCGTGGGCGAGGGCCCGGACGCGGTGCCGGAGCTGGTTCGCCTGCTTCGTGAAGAAGCCAAAGTGCTGTAGGAGGCGAACATGGCGAACGTACTGGCAGTCATAGAGCAGCGGGACGGCAGCCCGAAGCCCGTGTCGCAGGAAGTGGTGACCGCGGCCCGGATGGTGGCCGACGGAATCGGTGGGTCGGTGGACGCGCTGGTCGTGGGCGGCAGCGGCGCCGGCGAGGCGACCGCGTCCCTCGGCAACTACGGTGCGGACCGGATCCTGGCGGCCGAGCGCGAGGAGCTGGCCGACTACCGGGCGGAGGGCTACGCGGAGGTCGTGGCGGAGCAGGCCAGGGCCGGCGACTACTTCGCGGTCCTGTTCGCTGCGACGGCCATCGGCCGGGACCTGGCGCCCCGGGTGGCGGCGAAGCTGGACGTGCCGCTGGCCACGGAGGCGACCGGATTGACGGTCGAGGACGGCGACCTCGTGATCACCCGACCGCTGTACTCGGGCAAGGTGTTCGCCGAGCTGACCCTCGACGCGACGCCGAAGATGGTCAGCCTGCGCGGCAACACGTTCCGTCCCGAGGAATCCCCCCGTGACGCCGCCGTGGAGCAGGTGGCGGTCGACGTGGACCCGGGAAGCTGGAAGACGCGTGTGCGGGAGGTAGACGAGTCCGCCGGCGACCGGCCCGACGTGGCCGAGGCGTCCACCGTCGTGGCCGGCGGTCGGGGCCTCAAGGACCCGGAGAAATGGGGCATGCTGGAAGAGCTGGCGGATGCCCTGGGCGAGGGCGTGGGCCTCGGTGCGTCCCGGGCCGTGGTGGACGCCGGCTGGCGGCCCCACGCCGAGCAGGTGGGTCAGACCGGGAAGATCGTTTCGCCCCAGCTCTACTTCGCCGTAGGCATCAGCGGCGCGATCCAGCACCTGGCGGGCATGCGCACCGCCGGCACGATCGTGGCCATCAACAAGGACCCCGATGCGCCCATCTTCAAGGTGGCCGACTACGGCGTCGTCGGCGACGCGTTCGAGGTGGTGCCGAAGTTGGCGGAAGAGATCCGGAAGCTCCGGCAGTAGCCGGCGGGCGGGCGCTTCGGCGCTCGCCTGAGAGTGGCCCGCGACGGTTTCATGGTCCGTCGCGGGCCTTCTCACATCCGGGCAGTTCTCCATGGGACATGGGACCGGGCGGAGGATTCTCAACTCCTGGCTATCGTCATCCGCCAGGCGCGCGACCCCCGGGCCCTATCGCCGGAGCAGGACCTGGAACGCAGGATCGGCCCGGAGCGGATCGAAGCGGAACTCGTGCTCGAGCCAGGCCGGCGAGATCCAGGACGGTCGACGGGAGAGGACCTCGAGGATGGCCACGGCCTGGCCTGGTTGCCCAGCAGGGTGTGGATGAATGCCATGTCCCACGGGTAGGTGAGCCCGTAGAACGCGTCCGCGCTATGCGGGAGGATATCGAGCGCCGCTCGTCCCTCTCGCAGCGCTTCGTCGGCTCGGCCCAGCGCGGCGTACGCAATCCCGAGGGCGGCGAAAAGCCCCGCAAGAGCGTGCCCGAGGCCGGTCGATCCAACGTTCCCGCCGGTCGGAGATCCACCGCGAGCGTGGCTCCGCCCGGGCTGCTCCCGGGTCCGTCGACGGGCCCTCCTGCGCCCCCGGAGCTCGCCGGCTTGCGAAGCGAAGCGAGCCCTCTTGCGCCCGCAGTGCGCCCTCTTGTCCGGCGCAGCCGGACCCTCTTGCGAGGCGAACGCCGAGCTCTCTTGCGGGGCGACCGCCGCGCCCCCCCTACATCTCCCGGTACTTCGTCCCCGCGCCGCCCTCCCGGGGTGTCCACCGGGGGCCCAGCACGTCGGTGGCCTTGCAGTCGATGCAGTTGGGGGCGTTGATCACGAGGCCGCCGTCGTCGTCGAGTTCGTAGACGCCGGCCGGGCACATGGCGGCGTACATCCGGGCCACCTCGGGCGGCACCTCCTCCGCCGGCACCAGGTGGCTCGGGATGTCGTCCCGGGTCTGGTTCCCCGACTTGAAGACCGCGTCCACCTTGCTGAACGTGAGCTCCCCGTCGGGGGTGAAATCGCCGTCTCCCGTGACCTTCTTGGAGTGCGCCGCGTCCGGCCCCAGCTCGATCCGGCCGCCGGGGAACCGGCCCCCCGTGATCGTCATCAGGACCGACTTCACCCCGCCCCGGTAGAAGCCGTCCTTGAAGGCGAGTCGCATGTTCCGCGTCCTGCGCAGGTCGCGCACGATGAAGGACTCGTTGACGAGGGTGTCGTAGCGGGCGAGGGTGGCCGCCGAGACGTCGTCCGACCTGAGCCCCTCGTAGATGGCCCGTGCGGCGAAGATCCCGGATTGCACGGCGTAGTGGATCCCCTTGAGGCTCGGAACGTCGACAAAGCCGGCGGCGTCGCCGAGGATGACGACGCCGTTGCCGCTCCGGCGACCCGGCAGCGCGTAGAACCCGCCCTCGGGGATGGTCTTGGCGCCCCACTCCAGCATCTCGCCCCCCTCGAGGTACTCCCGGAAGAGCGGGTGCGTCTTCATCCGCTGGAAGAGGGCATGGGGGTCGAGGGTGGCGTCGTCGTAGTCGAGCCCGACGACGAGTCCGACCGCCACCCTGTTCCCGGCCAGCGGGTACATGAAGCTGCCGCCGAACGCGTCGCTCGGGAGCGGCCATCCCATGGTGTGGATCACGGCGTCCAGCGGCTTGTTCGTCTCCCAGACCTCCTTCACGCCGAGGGCGAAGACCTGCGGGTTGTCGCGCTCGACGCCCTGCCAGTCCAGGTACGCCTGGCTGAGCGGACCACGGGTCCCCTCGGCCAGCACGGTGACCCGGCCCAGGACGTCGGTGGGCGGCATGTGCCCCGCGCCGGGGTTGCCGTCCCGGTCCAGCCCGGTGGCGACGGTGCGGACGCCGGCCACCCGGTCATCGTCGATCAGCAGCGAGTCGACCGCGAACCCGGTGAAGACGTTGACTCCGGCGGCCTCGGCCTTCTCGCCCATCCAGCGGACCACCTCGGAGATGGACGCGATCCGGTTGCCGTGGTTCCGCATGGGCGGCGGCGTCGGGATCCTGATGGAGCCGGTCTCCCGGAGGACGTAGACGCGTTCCGATTCCACCGGGCCGCGGAACGGGAAGTCGTCGTCGGACAGGCCGGGGAACAGCTCCTGGAACGGACCGGGGTTGATCACCGCCCCCGACAGGTTGTGCTCGCCGAGGGAGGCCGCCTTCTCGAGGACGGCGATCTCGAGACTGGCCAGGTCGTCATCGGCGGCGACGCGCCTGGCCAGCTCGATGGCGCAGGCCAGCCCGGCGGGGCCGCCACCGACGATGGCCACGTCCATGGGAACCGCCTCCTCGTCGGGCTCCTCGTGGAGCAGGAGCCGGTCGGTGGGGAGGGGCGGCTGGTGGTTGCGGGGGATGATCGTATCGGGCATGGCGGTGTAGTCGGTCCGAGGTCTCAGTTGGCGGGCAATGTACACGGAGCCGCGTGGGCGGGGCCAGGCTGCGGCTGTGAAATACGGGACCAGGTTTCACATTTCACAGCCGGTCCCGATCCGACATGCTCCCGTCCCGTTCCGCCTCGATCCGGCTCCTGGCGCCTGCCTACCCTGGCAGCCCGTACTCCACCGCCCCCGCATCCGGCGCGCCCAGCGCCAGCGCCACCCCGCGCTCCCCGGGCTCCACCCCCGTCCTGCCCTCCGGCACCGCGAACAGCGCGTCGGCCCTGGTCATGGACGTGAGGATCCCGGAACCCTGGGCGCCGGTCGGGCGGGCGAGCGGGAGCGGGTCGCCGGGCTCGAGGATGACGCGTTGGAAGTGTGTCTTGTCGGGCTTCGACGGAATCCGCTCATTGGCCTCGACGGCGAACACCGCGTTGTGTACGTCCGTGCGGCCGAGCATGCGGCGCAGCGGGGGTTGGACCAGGAC
>CAYMLW010000342.1:3292-4820 GCA_964391035.1 uncultured Gemmatimonadaceae bacterium | reverse complement strand
CGCTCCCGGGCCGCCGAGCTCCTCGGCATGAGCCGCACGACCCTGTGGCGGAAGATGAAGGAATACGGCGTGGAGGGCTGATTCCCCCTGTCACGATCCGCGCCGAGGGCGGGATCCTCCGGGCCGACATCGGGGAACACACCGAGAAGGAGCTGGACAAGGCGGAACTCGAGGACCGCTACGCGGCCCGGCTCCGGGCCCTGGCGGAGGCCAAGCGCGAGGAGGGGACGGCCGTGACCACCCTCCCCGACGCGCCAGGGCCCGGCGGCGCAGACGTCATCGACCTCATGGAGGTCCTCAAGCGCAGCCTCCAGGGCGACGAGGCAGGGGCGCGGGAACCGCGCCGAGCTGGTCGAGGCGATCCGCAGGAGCGCCTGAGGCCCATGAGTAGTGTAATTGCAATATTCATATTTGCGCTATAGAATAGTTATATGAATACACTACCTCCGTTCCGCATCGAGGGCGTGGTGGAGCCGCCGTTCTTCACCGACCGGGCGGAAGAGGTGGAGCGGATCCGAGCCGCGCTGGCCGGTCCGGCGGCGAAGCTCGTGGTTTACGGCCCCCGGAGGATGGGGAAGACATCGGCGCTGCACGTGGCACGACGCAGCGTGGAGCGGGCGGGCGGAGGGGTGGTATTCGCGGACCTGTCGACGGTCTCGGCGCCTGCGGACATGGCGAACCGGGTGTTGGAAGCGGCGACTCGAGCGCTGGGCCGGAGCTGGCCGGACTACCTGCGTGAGCTGACGGAGCGTTTGCGGATCCGACTCCAGCTGGTTCCGGACGGAGCGACGGGCCTGGCGATCCCGACGGTTGAGGCGGAGCTTCGGTCCCGGTCCGAGGAGGAGCAGGTCGGCGGGTTCGTGGGGGTGCTGGACGCGCTGGAGGCGATGGCGGAGGCGCGGGGCGAGGCGCTGGGCGTGATCCTGGACGAGTTCCAGGCGCTGCATCGATTTGGTGGTGAGGCGTCGGAGTGGCGTTTGCGCGGAGCGATCCAGCATCACCAGCAGGTGTCGTACGTGCTGGCGGGCTCGGATTCTTCCCTGATCGAGGCCATGCTGGGTCGGGACCGGGCGTTCTACGAGCTGTTCGCGCCCATGCGGTTCGGCCCCATGGACCCGTCCCACCTGAGCCGATGGATCGATGATCGGTTGCAAGGCGCGGGCGTGCCCGGTGGCGTCGGATCACGGATCCTCGAGGTGGCGGGATCGCGAACCCGGGACGCGGTGCGACTGGCCCGGGCCGTATGGGAGATCGAGCGAGGCGGGCCGGTGGAGTCGAGTGGTGATGCGGCCGGGGAGCGGGTTCGGAAGGCTCTGGAGAGGGTGGTGGCGGAGGAGGATGATCGGATGCGGGTGCTGTGGGACGGGCTGACGGAGCACCAGCAGAACGTGCTGCGGGCGGTGGCATGGAATGGCGCCGGATTGACGGCACGGGCGACGCTGGATCGTCTCGCCCTCGGCCACGGCGGCACCGCGCGGAATACGGCGCTCGCCCTGACGCGGGACGGGCTCCTGGAGCCGGCGGAGAC
>CAYMLW010000342.1:0-3282 GCA_964391035.1 uncultured Gemmatimonadaceae bacterium | reverse complement strand
GCGCACGCGCTCCCGGATGTCGGGCTGCGGGTCCCGATCGACCACCTGGAGGCCCGGTAAGCGGCCGAGCGCCCGGCCATCACCCGGCCGTCACCCGGGCACCGCCCGGCCACCGCGTGGTCCTCGCCGACGCCCGGCTTCTACGACACCCCGGGGGCCGCTACCTTCCCGGATCGAGCGAAACACGACGCCCCTCTCCGCAGCGGAATGCGCGCACGTCCCCTGACCTTGAAGGTCCTGGCGGCCACGACCTGGTACGTGGGCGGTACCGTGCTGGCGTACAAGGGCGCCGGGTACCTGATCGAGGCGATGGGCGTGGGCGCCACCTGGCCGCCGGTGGCCGCCGGAGCGGCGGGCGTGCTCGCCGGGCTCCTGCGCGGCCCCAGCCTCTTCCTCGAGGCCAACCAGCGCAACCTCCGCCGGATCGACCGACTCCCGGACCCCCGACTCTGGCAGTTCTTCCGGCCCGGCTTCTTCGTGGCCCTCGCCGTGATGATCGGGTTCGGCGGGTTCCTGGCCTGGCTGGCCGAGCAGGGCTACTGGGGCGGCGTGGTGGTGGGTGGCGCCGAGCTGACGGTGGCCACCGCGCTGTGGACCAGCAGCGCGGTGTTCTGGACCGGTGAGCACGGGTTCAGGTCCGCAGAGGCCGGCACGCCGGGAGGCTGACGGCGCTGGGCCGGGTGTCGTCCCGGCGTCGTCGTCCAAACGCTGGCGGGCCGGCGCGGTCGGCCCGGTGGGGTCGGCCTAGGCTCGCTTCAGGAGGAACGCCGCGATCTCCGGCCCGTGCTCCGCCGCCTTCTCGACGCATGCATTCATGCTGACCCCGTAGTACGAACTCCCGGCCACCCAGAGGCCCGGGTTCGCGTCGAGGCGATCGTGGATCCGGTCGAGGCGCTGCTGGTGCCCCACGGTGTACTGCCCGATGCCGAGGGGCCAGCGGTAGATGCGGGTCAGCTCGGGCTCCGCGTCGATGCCCATGGCGAGCCGCAGGTCGTGCCGGACGCGGTCCAGGAGGACGTCGCCTTCCTCCGTCACGGCCGCCGGGTCGTGGGCGCCGCCAATCATGCTTCGCAGTAGCACCTTGCCGTCCGGCGCCCGGCCCGGGAACACGGCCGAGTCCCACAGGCAGCCCAGGATCCGGAGCCCTTCGCCCCGGGGCACCAGGAACCCGAATCCGTCGACCTCGGGGATCGTCGCGGCGTCGTACACGGTGGCGACGACGGCGAGCCCCGCCGTGTCGATCTCCCGCACCACCGTGGCGAGCTCCGGGTCTCCGTCCTGGAAGAGCGGCCCGGCCCGGGGCGACGGGATCGTCACGACGACGGCGTCCGCGTCCAGCACCTCGCCGGACGCCAGCTTCACCGCCCAGGCGGACGTCCCCGGCCCCGCGGCCTTCATCTCCGCGGCGGGGCGTCGCCGGACGGCCGCCACCGGCGATTCCGTCCGCACCGCGTCCCCCAGCGCCCCGACCAGACCGTCGATCAGCGTGTCCAGGCCGTTCCGGAAGGACGTCAGCGTCCCGCCGGGCCCCGCCGGTCCGCCCGGGCGGGTCATCGACTCGACGTCCTCCCCCCGGGCCACCCGCTCCTCGGCCTCCCGCCGGGCCGCCTTCCGCTCCCGCATCCGCGCGACCATCGCACGGACCAGCCCCCCGTGCTCGGCCTCCATGGCCGCCATCTTCGGGAAGCTGCTGGCGAGGCTCAGCGTGTGAATGTCGCCGGCGAACACGCCCGAGACCATGGCATCCACCAGGACCGAAGCCGCTTCGGAGCCGATCCGGCGGGACGCGAAGTCGTAGATCGTCTCGTCGATGTGGGCGGGCCGGGCGCGGGCGAAAGGCTCCGCCAGCACCCGCAGGCGGCCGCGCAGGCCGAGCAGCGGGCTCCGCAGGAAGCTGAGCGGCCCGGTCGGCGCCTCGTGGAGTCGGCCGTTGCGGTAGATGAACCGCCGCGCCGCCGCCTCGTCCGCACGCTGGAGCTCGCCCTCGAGCCCGAGCCGGCGCACCAGATCGACCGTGGTCGGCGCGTTGTCCAGGAACCCGTTGGGGCCGTTCTCGATCGTGTAGCCCCGGGTCCGCTCGGTCCGGATGTTCCCGCCGGGCGACGACGACGCCTCCAGCACGACGACCTCGACCGGCCCGCTGGCGCCCGCCAGGCCCGAGGCCCCGGCCGCGTTCGCGGCCTCACGGACCTCGAAGGCGGTGGTCAGACCCGTGATCCCCCCGCCGACGATCACCACACGCTTCATGATGTGCTCCTATGACCGCGACGAGTGCTTCACCGCGACGACGCGACGAACGCGACGTTGTTTGCGCCACAAGTAACAGAATCAACCACGGGACCAGGTCCGCCGTTTGCCGGGCCGGGGGTCGCGTAGTCGGCTATTCGCTGTTCGTCGCGACCGTCGCGTCGTCGCGGTAGATAGCGTTCCCTTCGCGTCGTCGCGGTTGATGGCTGTTCCTTTCTCGTCGTCGCGGTGATTCCCGGTACCGGACTACACCGTCCGGGAGAACACCGGCGTATCCTCGGCCTCCTCGTCTTCCTCCGCCTCGGCCTTCGCCTGCTGCTTCTCGGCCAGATAGCGGTCGAACTCCATGCAGACGTTGCGGACGAAGAGGCGTCCGCGCTCGGTGACGCGCAGCTCGGTGTCGTCCTCCTCGACGAAGCCGGCGTCGCAGACGTCATCCAGACGGGCGAGGGAGTCGGCGAAGTAGTCGTCGAACGCGATGTCGAAGCGTGCGGCCACATCGTCCTTGGAGACGCGGAAGTTGCACATGATCTGCTGGATGACGTGCTGGCGGATGACGTCGTCGCGGTCGAGGAGGTAGCCGCGCTGGACGGGGAGCCGCTCGTCGTCGAGGGCCTGGTAGTAGCGGGACAGCTTCTTCTCGTTCTGGAAGAAGGCCTGCTGGACCTCGCCGATGCCGGAGATCCCGACGCCCACCATGTCGGAGGCGGGCATCACGGTGTAACCCATGAAGTTGCGGTAGAGGCGACCCTCGCGGGCGGCCACGGAGAGCTCGTCGTCGGGGAGCGCGAAGTGGTCCATGCCGATGGGCTCGTAGCCAGCCTCGAGGAAGCGGTCCATGGCCATCAGGTAGAGCTCGAGCTTGATCTCCGGCGACGGCAGTTCCTCGGGGTCCAGCTTCTTCTGGTGGCCCCGGATCCAGGGCACGTACGCGAACGAGTACGCGGCGACCCGGTCGGGGCGGAGCTCGATGATCTTGTCCAGGTTCGTCGCGAAGGCCTCCGGCCGC
This sequence comes from uncultured Gemmatimonadaceae bacterium, assembly GCA_964391035.1. Lineage (GTDB taxonomy): Bacteria > Gemmatimonadota > Gemmatimonadetes > Longimicrobiales > RSA9 > JAWVYT01. The sequence continues at coordinate 26 of CAYMLW010000342.1, read as the reverse complement.
TGCTTGGGCAGTCCGTAGATGAGGTC
>CAYMLW010000341.1:2534-4852 GCA_964391035.1 uncultured Gemmatimonadaceae bacterium | reverse complement strand
GACCACCGCCCGCACCTGCTCCAGCCGCAGCACGTTCGCCCGCGTGGACAGGATGATCGCGGCGTAGATCCCGGCCGCGCTCACCACGGCCATACCCGCGTCGGTCCAGGTGGTGGTGATCCAGGTCCAGTCCATCGTCGCCTCCAGGGTTTCGGTCCCCGTCGTCGCGGTCGTCGCGTCGTCGCGGTCATCGCTGTTACAGGCCGTAGCTCCGCCGCGGTGGACCACGCGGTGCACGCGCCGGACCGGCGGCGAAGCGGGCACACGAAACCGGCGGAGCCGGCAACGATCCGGAGCGGTGAAACGTCTACCGGGACGAGGGCGTAGGGGGACTCGCAGGCGCGGTCCCGGCACGCCCCTGTCTTGTCAGACCGTCCAAAGCTCAATCACGCACAAGGGACGAACCTCATGAGGCTCCGTCGGTTGATCATCCTCGCGCTGGCCCTCCTCGCGCCGGCGTCGACCTTCGCCCAGAACACCCACGACCGGCTCCTCCGCCAGCCCGCGCTGAGCGCCGACCACGTGGCCTTCACCTACGGCGCCGACCTCTGGATCGCCGACCGGGACGGCGGCGTGGCCCGGCGCCTGACCGCCACCCCGGCCGTCGAGGCCGACCCCCACTTCTCACCCGACGGCCGCCGCATCGCCTTCACGTCCGACCGGGACGGCGTGGACGCCGTCTACGTGGTCGGTGTGGAGGGCGGCGACCCGGCCCGGCTCACATGGTACCCCGCCGGGTCCATGGCCCGGGGCTGGACCCCCGACGGCCGCCGCGTCCTCTACGCCACCACCCGTGAGACCGGCCCCGTGGGCTACAACCGGCTCTGGACCGTCCCGGCCGATGGCGGGCCGTCGACCCTCGTGCCCGGGCCCTGGGGCTTCTCCGGCGCCTACGCGCCCGACGGGGACCGGATCGTCATCGACCGCATGAGCCGGTGGGACAGCGAGTGGCGTGGCTACCGCGGCGGCCAGAACACGCCGCTGGTCATCATGGATCTCGAGGACCTGGACGAGACGCTCCTGCCCAACCCGGACCGCACCACCGACACCCAGCCCGTCTGGTTCGGCGACCGCGTCTACTTCCTCTCCGACCGCGACGACCTGATCGACAACGTCTGGGCCTACGACCCGGCCTCCGGCGACCTCGCCCGGATCACCGACTTCGACTCCGACGTCAAGTCCCTCGCCGCCGGGCCCGACGCCCTCGTTATCGAGCAGGACGGCTGGATCCACGAGCTCGACCCCGCCTCCGCCGCCACCCGGCGCATCGATGTCGCCGTCCGCGGCGACTTCCCCTGGGCCGAGCCCCGCTGGGAGGAGGTCGACGACGAGATCCGGGACGCTTCCCTCTCCGCCACCGGCCAGCGCGCCCTGATGCAGGCCCGGGGCGAGATCTTCACCGTGCCCGTCGAGCACGGCGATCCCCGCAACCTGACCCGCAGCTCCGGCGTGGCCGACCGGACGCCCGTCTGGTCGCCGGACGGCGCGTCGGTGGCCTGGTTCTCCGACCAGGGCGGGAGCTACTCCCTCAGGATCGGGCCCCAGGATGGCCTCGGCGACGTCCGCACCCTCGGGATCGGCGAATCGAAGATGGCCTGGTCGCCCACCTGGTCGCCGGACGGCAGCCGCATCGCCTTCGTCGACGATCGCTCCCGGCTCCGGGTCATCGAGGTCGAGAGCGGCCGCATCATCACCGCCGACATCGACGGCACCAACCAGGGCCAGTACAGCATGGACCCCGACTGGTCGCCGGACTCGAAGTGGCTGACGTACGCGAAGAGCTTCCCGAACATGCTCCACCGCGTCATGGTCTGGTCGGCGGAAACCGGCGTGGCCCGTCCCATCACCGACGCCATGGCCGACGCCGCCTCCCCCGTCTGGGACCGGGACGGCCGCCACCTCTGGTTCCTCGCCTCCACCGACGTCGCCCTCGGATCCGGCTGGGCCAATACCAGCGCCATGCACGCCGACCCCACCTACGGCGCCTACGTGGTCGTGCTCCGGGAGGAGGACACCACACCCTTCACGCTCCGCAGCGACGAGGAGCCCGTGGAGCCGGCAGACGAGAGTGAGACCGACGCCGATGAAGAGGAAGAAGCCGAAGAAGGCGGGGAAGCCGACGTCGCCATCGACTTCGCGCGGATCGACCGCCGGATCGTGGCGCTGCCCATGCCGGTCCGGGCCTACGCCGGGATGACCGCCGGGCCCGAGGGCTCGGTCTTCGTCCGTGAGTTCGTCGACAACCAGCCGGGCGCCACGCTCCACAAGTTCACGCCCGAGGAGCGGGAAGCGAGCGAGTTCGCCAGCGGCGTGCGGTC
>CAYMLW010000341.1:0-2524 GCA_964391035.1 uncultured Gemmatimonadaceae bacterium | reverse complement strand
GGGGGTGACGGCGTCGTCGGATGGGAAGAAGCTGCTCTACCGGACGAACGGGGGCTGGGCGGTGGCCGACGCCACGCGGCCGAAGGGCGAGGACGCCGAGATGCTGCGGCCGGACCTCCGGGCCCGGGTCGACCCGGAGCTCGAGTGGGCCCAGATCTTCGACGAGGCCTGGCGCCAGGAGCGGGACTACTTCTACGACCCCGGCCATCACGGCGCCGACTGGGACGCCGTCTACGCCGGGTACCGCCCGCTGGTCGACCACGTCCGACACCGGTCCGACCTGAACTACCTGCTGGACATGGTGAACGGCGAGCTGGGTGTGGGTCACAGCTTCGTCTTCGGCGGCGACATGCCCGAGACCGACGAGAACCGGGTCGGGCTCCTCGGCGCCGACCTCGAGCCCCACGACGGCCGCTGGCGCATCGCCCGCATCTACACCTCCGAGAGCTGGAACCCGGACCTCACCGCGCCGCTGGACCAACCCGGGATGAAGGTCGAAGCGGGCCACTACCTGCTGGCGGTGGACGGCCAGGAGATCACCGCCGATGACGACCCGTACCGGTTCCTCGATGGCACGGCCGGCCGCCAGACGGTGCTGCACATCAACGATCGGCCCACCATGGACGGCGCGTGGACCGAGACCGTCGAGCCGATCCGGAACGAGTACGGGCTCCGGCAGCGGGCCTGGGTCGAGGACAACCGCCGCCGCGTCGACGAGCTCTCCGACGGCCGCCTGGCGTACGTATGGGTCCCGAACACCGGCGGCGGCGGCGTGGTCTCCTTCAACCGGTACTTCTTCTCCCAGCAGGACCGCCACGGCGCCGTCATCGACGAGCGCTACAACGGCGGCGGGCTGCTGGACGACTACATGGTCGACCTCATGACCCGGGAGCTGCGGGCCGCCATCACCAACGAGGCACCGGGCGGCGAGCCGTACCGTCTGCCCGCCGGGATCCTCGGCCCCAAGGTCCTTCTCATCAACGAGCGCGCGGGCTCCGGCGGCGACTACTTCCCCTGGGTCTTCCGCCACCAGGGCGCCGGCCCCCTCATCGGGATGCGGACCTGGGGTGGGCTGGTCGCCTCGTCGGTGGCGTACCCCCTGGTCGATGGCGGCGCGGTCACCTCGCCGACCAGCGCCGTGTTCGACCCGGAGTCGAGCTGGATCGCCGAGAACGAGGGCGTGCCGCCGGACATCCGCGTATGGCAGGACGCCAGAGCCGTGGCCGAGGGCCGGGACCCGCAGCTCGAACGCGCCGTCCAGGAAGCGCTACGGCTCCTCGAGGAGGAGGCCGGCCGGCCGGACATCCAGCCGCCGCCGTTCTCGACGCCCACGATCCCCGACCAAGGCGGCTGAGGCCCCCGGGGTCGGTACGAGGGGATCCGGCCGCGCCCCGCCGTCGACTCCTCCCGCTCGCCGCCCTCGCCGGGGGAACCGCGGCAGCCCTCAACGCCGCCCTCTACCTCGTCGGCGTAGCCACCGGGATCTTCTCCGAGTTCGGCTGGTTCCCGGAAACCCGGGGCGACGAGATGATGCTCGGCCCGATCCTCATCGGCAGCGTGGTCGGCGCGGCCGCGGGCGTGGGCGTCTACGGCCTCTGCCGACGATTCGCCGCCCGCCCGCTGCCCATCTTCACCGCCATCGCCGCCGTCGCTCTGGTCCTCTCCGTGGTCCCGCCCTTCGCCATGGGCTGGCACACTCCACAGGTCCTCATGCTCCTGCTCATGCACACCGCGACCGCCGGCATCGTCCTCTGGGCCGTGCGACGCTGAACGCAGTTCGCCCGCGACCACCGGGAGGCCGGGGAACCGAAGACCCCGCCGTCAGTGGTTCGCGATCCGCGCAGCCTTCTCCTCGCTCATCCCTTCCTCTCGCAGCGCCTCATACTGCTCGTCCTCCCTCACGCTCGAGCCGTGGTCCTTACCTGGCATCCCTCCTCCTCTGCAAACACGAAAATGCGGCTCTGCGCCGCCCCCCCGGCGGCGCCCTCTTGCGCCAAAGGCGCCCTCTTGCGCCGAAGGCGCCCTCTTGCGCCAAAGTGCGCCCTCTTGCGCCACCCCCCGTGGCGCCCCTATTGTGCATATGCACAGAAAGGAAACGGATGCCTCGTCCGAGGAAACAACGGGCGTGCCGACGGTTCGACGGCGACCGGGTGTTCAAGCCGCGGAGCGTTCCCATGGGGGAGCTGGCCGTGGTGGGCCTGGGGCTGGACGAGCTGGAGGCGCTGCGGCTGTGTGATCTCGAGGGTCATGACCAGGCGTCGGCGGGCGAGCGGATGGGGGTGTCGCGGGGGACGGTGCAGCGGCTGCTGGCGTCCGGCCGTGGCAAGGTGGTGCGCGCGCTGGTCGAGTCGTCCGCTCTCGTGGTCGAGAAAGGAACGGAGCATGAGATTGTGTATCCCGACGGCGAATGATGCCGGGCTGGCGAGTCGTCTATCGCCGCACTTCGGCAGCGCGCCCTATTTCACGGTGGTGGACCTGGAGGCGAACGAGGGGCGGGTCATCGTGAACGATCACGCCCGGCACG
>CAYMLW010000340.1:4079-4861 GCA_964391035.1 uncultured Gemmatimonadaceae bacterium | reverse complement strand
GTTACGCGCTCCATGACACCTTCTCCCGTATCTACCGTCCGGGCTTGGACGCCGAAGAAGTTGGACGCCAGGTCGGGAGGGCCTTTGCGGCTCCGCTCGCTGCCCTGAATACCTCGATGTTGAGGACTCGTCAGATGGACGACTACCTCATGGGCATGGCCTCAACGATCGCACACCTGATCGAAAGGGGTTGATTCGATGCCACGCCGACCTGAGCACCCCGGCCACATCACGAAGCGGGGCGAGGACTCCTACCGCGTGCAGCTCCGCGTCCAGGGCGAGCGGAAGCGCTTCACCGTGAAGGGCACCCGGAAGGATGCCGAGAACTTCGCCCGGCGAAAGTTCCAGGAGCTCGAGCGGCGGGCCCGACACCGCGGCCCCGCGGCGATCGCCGGCGACGTTCGCTTCTCCGACCTCCTGGACCGCTTCGAGCGTGACGAGCTCCCCACCCTGACGGCCGGCACCCGCCGGAGCTACGCCGGCTCGATCGACGTCTTCCGCGTCTACTTCGTCGACGAGCTCGCGGATCCGGTCCTCGACCGGCTCGGCCGCGCGGACGTGAAGGGCTTCATCGGGTGGCGCCGGACCTTCAGCCTCCGGAAGAAGTCGAACAGCGTCAGCGCGCACACGGTATCGAAGGACCTTCGCGTGCTGCACCGCCTCTTCAACTACGCCCTCGACCTCGAGCTCCTCGAGGCGAACCCCGCGGCCCGCGTCCCGGCCCCGAAGGCCGACCCTCGCCAGCCGGTGATCCTCACCGCCGACCAGTACGACAAGCTGCT
>CAYMLW010000340.1:1924-4069 GCA_964391035.1 uncultured Gemmatimonadaceae bacterium | reverse complement strand
AGTTCCAGGACCTCCTGGACGCCGCCGGCGAGGAGCGACCGATGCTCCGCCTCTTCCTCCTACTTCTGGCAGAGACCGGCGCGCGCTCCGCGTCGGAGGCCCTCCACCTCCAGTGGCAGGATGTCGACCTGCAGGAGGGCTTCCTCCAGGTCGTGAGCGGCCGCGACGGCCACCGGACGAAGACCGGGAGAAGCCGGTGGGTCCCGCTCACCCCGCGGCTCAGGGAGGCGCTCCAGGAGCACGCCGCGCGCTTCCGGATGGCCACGTACCGCGGGAACCGCAGCCCGTGGATCTTCCACCACCTCCGCGGCCGCCGGGGATACAAGGCCGGCGACCGGATCAAGAGCTTCCGCCACGCCTTCGAGCGGGCCCGGGAGCGGGCAAAGCTGCCGGAGGACCTCCGCCTTCACGACCTACGACATCGTCGGGCCACGACCTGGCTCGCCCAGGGCGCCAATCCGGTGCACGTGAAGGAGGCACTCGGCCACGCCTCGCTGCAGACAACGATGGGATACACGCACCTGGCCAGAGAGCACCTGCGGGCGCTCGTCGGCGACGGCGAAGCGGAGGCCGATCGGCGCACTGAAATGAAGGAGAATCTCGGCACCTGACCGCGGCGTTTGACCCCAAATCCGGCCCCAACAGACCCGAAAGTCCGCGAAAACAAGAGAGGGCCGCAACGGGGCAAACCGTTGCGGCCCTTCACTATGCCGGGGGAGGGATTCGAACCCTCACGCCCTCTCGGGCAGCGGATTTTAAGTCCGCCGCGTCTGCCCTTTCGCCACCCCGGCATCCCGTACAGGATGGGGCGCGGTCGGACGCTCGGCTACCCCCCGGCCGGGGCGAGGGACAACCGGGCCGGGGTGCGGCGGCGGCGTCAGGACGCAGTGGACGGCATCCTCTACCGCTCCGGCCTCTGCAGCCGCATCTTCGACTGTCCGTCCATAGCGCGAGGAGGCCTGGTGCCATGAGTGATGGCAAGAACGTCGTGGGATCCGACCTTCCCGAGCGCTCGCCTGCCGGGATCTGCCAGAGCCGCCATCCCCTTCTGGAGGACCTCCAGTGCCAGCGACTCATGGGGCATCCCGGGCGGCACGGTGCGGCCGTGGAGAGCACTTCCACGGAGCTCGCCATGGAATGGACGGACGAAGCTCCCCGGGACGCCATCGAGATCGCGTGAACCGCTCCGCCTCGCCGGCGTCCATCCCGTCCTCCGCGCCGGATGCGCCGCCGTGGGGCGCCTTCCGCCCGGGGCCGCTCGCCCGGGCCGCGCTGGCCGCCAGCCAAGCGGTCCCCAACCGGCCGCTCATCAAGCAGCTGTCCTTCCTGTTTCGCCGCGTGGTCCGGCTGCTGGGCGACGATGAGCTCGACGTGGAGCACTGGGGCCTGCGGCTCCGGCTCCGTCCCAGGGGCAACATCTCCGAGGGCAAGTTCCTGTTCATGCCGGATCGCTGGGACCGGACCGAGCGGGCGCTGCTGGCCCGGGAGCTCCACCCGGGCGACCGGTTCGTCGACGTGGGCGCCAACGCCGGCGGCTACCTCTGGTGGGTCCAGCGGGTGCTCGGCTCGGACTGGCGAGGGCTGGCGATCGAGCCGGACCCCCAGCTGGACGGCCGGCTGCGCTTCAACCTCGCGACGAACGGCATGGCGCACGTGGACGTGGTGGCCGCGGCGGTGAGCCCGGCCGCCGGCACCGGGCGCGGTACGCTGCGCCGCGACCCGAAGAACCGGGGAGAGAACGTCCTCGTCACGGAAGCGGCGGCCACCGACGACCTCGTCGACGTCCGGGTCGTGCCGCTGCCGGAACTGGTGGAGGAGGCCGGGATGGACCGGGTGGACGTCCTAAAAATCGATGTGGAGGGGCTCGAGCCCGCGATCCTCGACGATTTCCTGGACCGGGCGCCCGACCGGCTCCTGCCCCGGCTGATCATGACCGAGGTCCGCGACTCCCCCGAGCACCGGGCCACACTCGACCGCCTCGCCGGACTCGGGTACCGGGAAGCGGCAAGGACTCGCCTCAACGCGATCCTCATCCAGGACCGCTAGAACGACACAGACCCCAGCGCACCACCTCAGCCGCGAGCCGTGCTCCGTGCTCCGTGCTCCGTGCTCCGTGCTCCGTGCTCCGTGCTCCGTGCTCCGTGC